>JAGXNV010000326.1 GCA_019894795.1 Candidatus Heimdallarchaeota archaeon
GAGATGAGAGTCTATTGTGTAAGTAAAAAATAACTGAAAGTGACTAATCCTTCTTTGAAGGTTTAACTTATAAGTCATCATTGCTTATTCTATCTTGAAAATTAACTCTTGGTGATTGAATGAGATATCTTAGAATCGTCTGTATCATCCTAATCACATCATACTCTTCTTACCCTCTGATCCATTTTACATTAGCTAATTCTAGTAGTCTTTGGGGAGAGTATCAAGATGAATATGAGTATGATTATTTAAGAAAGTCAACTATTTTTGATATCTTTGATCCTGAGAGAGAAAGCAGATTAGAGACATTGGAAGATACTTATTTTTTCTATAACTTAACGACTAAAGGAGCTGATTTATTTTTTAGAACTTCAGAATGTTTGAGTCCTCTAGAGTTCATTGAATGTGTTGATGAAGAATGTTTCAACTATACAATTTACAAACAATTCGATTATGATCCTCACACTGAAACAATTAAGTTAGGATTTAGATACAATGAAACTACAGACTATTATTATATCTTAGATGGAGAGGAGAAGATTTTTGCTAACATTTACGAGTATACCATACCTTTTGATATGATCAAGCTATTCTGGTCAAATTACTTTTGGAATGGAATTTTCGGTATATTTTTACCAACTTCTGCAGAGACATTTGCTTTCAAAATAGATTACAGTGAATACACAGAGTTCACTACGATAAACTGTGATTTATCAAAATCATATTGGAAAAATGGTAGAAGTTTTAATGGATATCAAATCGAAATTCAATTCACCGGCGGAGTGTATTTTGGATATTTAACTGTTTATGAGAATCATGATTTAACATACTGTTATACACCAAATGGTATCTTGCACACATTTACTGATTTGGGTAAACTCTACTCAAATAATAGTGGGGAAAATATTTTGATAAAAGAAACTCTGATAAGTATTGATTTAGTGACATTTGAAGGGAGTTATACAACAATATTCACAATTATTGGCGTATTATGTGCATTCGTGTTAACTGCAATTATTGTTAAGAAAAGAAGGTTAAGATAGAACTTTCTTAGCTGATCTTTCCTTACTTACTAGAGGTATTAGAAATAGTATGGGTATTATCCCTATGACATAAACTGAAGCTGTTACTATAAAGTTCAATCTAAAATTAGGGTCCTCGTCTCCAATAAGATATCCGCCTATTGCAGCTGAAAAGTTCCAAAAGAATCCCCAAGCTAATGTTTCCAACGAATTCCACTTTCCTCTATTCTTCTTAGGTACAACATCCATCAATATGCTTCTACTTAGAGGTTGAGCCGCATTCATTAGACTGCCTCGAACTATAAATAATGGAATCATTATGCTTAATCGTGGATAGAAAACTAAACCAAAAAGGCATAATGTTGCTGTTAATTGAACTACAAAAATAATGACTGCACGACCTCGTTTCAGAGAGAATTTCTGAGCTACCATGCTCAGTACTCCTGTCATCACCGAGGTAGTTCCCATGATAAGTTGTACCCAAATAGGACTTAAATGATAAATTTCAGCAAAGAATCCTGGAAAATATTTTATTGTCATTCCTGCGCCAACGCCTACAATAACATTCGAACCAACTAGAAGATATGGGATAAGTTTCCTTTTCTGGTCCTGAGATAATTTCGATGCGTATCCATTTGTATTTTTTTCTTCAACTATCTCTGTAATCTCTTCTTCTATTGATTCACTTGTTGTTCCCAAACTTCTCTTATCCTTAAAGAAAAGCATTATGATAATAGAAACCAGTGAAAGAACAATACCTACAAACATCACGCTTTTCAAAATTGATAACTCCCAACTATCTCCAAACATTATGAATAAGGGAATATTAACAAAAGGACCAGCTGCCATAGCAAAATTTCTCGTTAGATGCAGCCAAGAATAGATTTTAGAACGTCTCCCTGATTCAACAGAATCAGCAAAAATTGATTCCAAAGAGGGGCGATTTAGTGCTTGAAATAATCCCCATAAACTCAATGATATAAAGATAAAAACTATAGAGTTTCCTACGATTATTATTATGATTGAAGCCAATCCTATAACTGAAGCAATTTTAAGTAATTTATCTCTTCCATATTTATCTGCAAATAAACCAGCTGGGAAAACAAAAATTGTTAAAACAATCCCCGTAGCAAATGAAGTCCAACCAAGGGTTGTGTAAGAATTATTTGCAAGTATAAGAATAAACATGGAAAGGACATTTCCCATCCATATTCCTCGACCGAACGACTGTAGAACGGAATAGAGAAAAACTAGTTTAACATTGTAATTCAGCGATCTAATAGTTGTTCCAAATGATTGTTTTTCCACTCTAAACTTCCCCGTACTTAATGACTATTTCAGAGAAATATGATTCCT
>JAGXNV010000327.1 GCA_019894795.1 Candidatus Heimdallarchaeota archaeon
ACCTTGACTTGCATGGATGTCGACATATCGCCAATTTCATCGAGGAATAAGGTGCCACCTTTTGCTTGTTCAAAAACACCCTTTTTAGCCAATACCGCACTGGTAAAGGCGCCTTTTTCATGCCCAAACAGTTCTGATTCAAGTGGGCTTACTGAAGCCTTTGGAGTATGGTTAAATAGAACAGAAGCAGAAATTCTTCGTGGAGGTTTCAATGTTACATCTGATGAGAATAAAATGAATGTTTATGTGAACTCTACTGAAATTATAGTTGAGCCTACGAGTGTATCTTACTGGTGGATTATGTATGCAAGTATAGGACTGATAGTTGCAAGTACTACATCCTTTTTTATTGTAAGAAAAGTGAAGAAAAGAAAATAAAGAAAAGGAAATTTAAGTATCATTCGAAGTACGCAAATGTTAATTTTCTTGCCACGGTTAGGGTTTTTTCAGAGATATTCTCAAATGTAAAGTCTAAGAAATTGATACCATCAGTGTTTAAATCAATGGTTTGATCTCTCTCGGACTCTCGTTTTAGTTGAGATTCTGAAGTAAGTTTTAGCAAAGAAAGAAAGATATTCTCTAAATATCCAAAAAATGTTGTTTCCCCTTCTACGAAGGGTCTAGTCGAGATGAGTCTGAAACCTAAAACATTAGGATTGAGTTCATCAGAACCTTCTTTGTCAAATACATGTACCGGGAAGTTATTCCCCAAACCACCGTCAACCATATAATTCGCAGAGGAGATGTTATCTGTAACTGTAACTATTTTATCACCCTCTATCTTCATTACAACCGGTTTAAAGACCATAGGTATGCTTACTGACATTCTTAAAGCATCTGCTACACAAAGGTTTTTCCACATCTCATTGTTTCTGAAATATCTAACCTCATTTGTTGTTATATCGTATGCGGTTATTACTAAATCAATTTTAAAAGTATTATAAAATTGTTCAAATGTGCAATTCTTAATCCCTGACTTATACTCTATAAATCCATCCGCTGCATCTCTTAAAGATTCTGACAGAAATAATCCAAAATCATATTTCAAACTGTTCATACTTTCAGCTGAATTTTCAAGCACCATATCTAAAGCTGTTTTTGTTGTTTTCGTTTTTGCAATATCTTGAATTACACCACGAATCTCATGTTTATGTTCTTTTTTTACAATTTTACGTGATTCATAATCTAGATACCATTTAATAAGTCCTGAGAAGAAACCCATGTTGAATTCAGTAAGAGCCTTTATGGGAAGTTTTACTAAATCTCTCAAAGTTTTTTTATCTGAGTGTTTGAAATTTTCCCAATATTTATCAAATAGCATTCTATCTTTATCGATAGGTCTATCACTGATTATATATCTTGGATTTTCAACTGTCTGAACAGTTGGTATTCTTCCGAATTCAACAGTATCTAATATCTTATCATCTAAATCACTCGTGAGTATATCATGTATCTCAACAGTTGTAAAACCAGCTGCTACAAGTAAAGCTGTGAGTGCACCTACTGAGGTTCCAGCAACACCAAAAATCTTTGTATGATCTAACCGAGTGACTTTTCGTCCATTTACATCTTCAGTCTTATAAGATAGTATAGCTAATTGCTCAAGTGCTTGGAGCGCACTTAGATAAATCAAACCTTTTCCACCTCCTCCTTCAAAAACAAGATATTTGACATTCTTTATAGATACTTTCATTAGGCAACCTCATTAATCCAACTTACTTAACATTCATGTACTCCCTACTTTATATATATTTGCAGAAGAAATAAATGCGAATTGTTTAGGTCTTTTTTCGATAAATGTAAATTACCGTTACAGCTACAATGATTGCAACTCCAATAAGCGAATATCCCCATATTGGAAAACCATTATCATCTCTGTTCCATGTCTGGCTAGAATTTATTGAGAAGTAAGTTTTAATGAATGATTCAATTGTACGACCAGTTATTTTCAAACTCTTTGGATCAATATTACTCAAATCGTCAGATTTAGTATGATGATATGCCCAATCACCTGTTAGAAAGTTGATAATCAAATCGATTACTGGAATATTCAATGATTTAAATGGTATATGATCATCATTTATTGACATGACTTTTGGAGATATTGGAAAAGAATCATTATAACCTAGATTCTGTCCTTCTCTGAAAATACTTTCGTGTAACACCTCATCTGATCTTGATTCTTTAATAAAAGTAAGATTTGCCCCCCCGACCATATCTAGTAGAATGAAGCACTCAAATTGCTCACTAAAGGAATCGTAAAAATTATCGATCTCTTCTACAAAAACTGGTGCTCCTTCAACATAATTCCAGTCTTGTATGCCATACATACCATTTGTGTAGCCTTGATCCTCCGCATCAA
>JAGXNV010000031.1 GCA_019894795.1 Candidatus Heimdallarchaeota archaeon
GATAGATTTGATATAAGTAAATACCAGTCTGGTATGCCCTTTGCTAAAATGGCTCAATCAATGGTTAAATCTATGATGGGAGATTACTTTAAGAATTATGTGACCTGGTTGGTGAGATCTTTTATTCGATGTCTTTTAAACGCATCAGAGGCTATTTATCTAAAAGATATGGCAGCTTTGATACAAGCAGAAGCTGGTTACATGACAGGGATTGGACCGTTCGGACTCTTTAACTCGCGGTTTGGACAATCAACTGGATCAGATAGATCTTCTGGAGAAGCAATGACTGAGGGAGAAGTTCATGCTTGGATGATACATCTAACTGAAAATGATAAGCTCCCAGGTAGATATGAAAGATTTACTGGACGTTATCTACCAAGTTAAAAGAAATATATGAACTAGATATTCTCTTCTTCTAGTTCTAATGTTTTCTTATGAACAAGATGTCGTTCATATTCAAAGACTACGGCACCATTTGGTAGTTCAGTAAAGGGTACATTCATTTTCCCTTGAGGAAAGATAACATAGAAGTCCATTACTTCAGGATCATCATTCATAGGAATAAGTGGTGTAACAGTCTTATCCGTCCAATTGTCATCGATTAAATAAAGCAAACCTTCTCGAAGCTCTATGTTGAGGGTTATACTCTTCTTGTAACCATCATACCTGCCACTAAGTTTTCTATAGTGCTTCCTTCGTTTATAAAATGGCATAACTTCATCTGGATTTTTACCAATGAGTAAGGTAAGAGCTCTGTGCATTAGATGAGAAGGTATCCATGAAACATTATACAATTGGGCATAAGTAATATTTAATTCAGGAATAAATGCTACATTACCTCCAGTTACTCCTGAGACTCCTTGATGAGTGAAGACTGTATATCCGTGATAATTTTCATATACTATCCAACCATATCCATACGCAGCTGTTGATCCAGGACACATTTCCTGACTACTTGCTTGTATGTTCTGATTGTGAGGTTCCCACATTTTCTTGATTAGTTCTTTGCTAAGTATCCTTTTCCCTTTATACTCTCCTTCATTCAGCTGACACAGAAGATAATTTGTCATTTCTCTAACACTAGAGATAAGACCACCAGAACCTGCAATGAATTTATCTGTGAGAAGGGGTTTGGCATGTCGTTTAATTCGATCCTCAGTCCATTCATAACCATATCCTACAGCTGTATCGGAATCTGTATCTACATCTTTCTTAGCAAAAGTGCTACGATTCATATCCAATGGTAATAGAATTTTTTGCCTTACATATTCTTCATAGGGCATACCACTAACTTTCTCAATTATCTTTCCAAGTAAAGCAAAACCAGCATTCCAATAATAATATTTTGTACCAGGAGGACTCAAAACTTCGCTTTTAGCATCATTCACATGAAAATAGAAATCATCCCAATTCCCTAAAGGAAAAAGTGGAGCTTTAGGTTTATACAAACTCTGATTCATTTGTGACATATAAAAAGTCATGAGAGAAGGAACACCAGAACCGTGACACATCAAATCATGAATTTTAATTGGTTGATCTTTTATCCCTATTTCAACAGGAATATGTTTAGATATAGGATCCAATAGGTCTAACTTACCTTCTTCGTATAATTGAAGAATACCTAAATTTGTGACAGACTTTGTAATAGAAGAAACCCCAAATAATGTATCTACAGTTGTTTCTCTAACTTCGCCTCTCTTTCTCAATCCAAAAGCTCGCTCATAGATGGTTTTTCCATCTCTTGTAACAAGAACAGACATACCTGGAACATTGAAATCTCGCATAACTTTGACAGATTCATGCTCAAATTTCTTATTG
Organism: Candidatus Heimdallarchaeota archaeon; assembly: GCA_019894795.1. Classification (GTDB taxonomy): domain Archaea; phylum Asgardarchaeota; class Heimdallarchaeia; order Heimdallarchaeales; family Heimdallarchaeaceae; genus UBA460. The sequence goes on from JAGXNV010000031.1 coordinate 1,819, forward strand.
AAGGTTGACAAATCCATGATTTTCATTGATTACCATATTCCTTATATTAGTATAATTTTACGTTTAGTTTATAATGTTTCTTCTAAACATATAATTTTATCGCCGAAATTGTTATATAATTGTAATAAAAAAGTAACAATAAGTCTTTGATTTTCAGTCGAAGGCAGAAATAAATTAGAAAAAATAAAGGAATGAATAAAATTGAATAGAAAGTTATTAACTACTATGACAATAGTATTGACTTTCAGTATGATGGTTTCACTTGTACCAAATAGTATTATAGCACAAGATCCAATTTATGGAGGAACACTTTTTACTCCTATGGGATCAGATATTGACACGCTGAATATGTTTACACAAGGAACAACATACAGTAGTTACATACTCGATCATATATATGACTCTTTAGTAAAATACGATGTAGACAACGTTCCTCAACCAATTCTCTGTACCGCATGGGAATATGATGTAACCGGTGAGATATGGACATTTACACTTAGAGAAGGCATTGTATGGCATGATGGAACTCCATTCACCGCAGATGATGTAATATTTACATGGGAAATGTTACTTGCTGACGATACAATTCCACGAAGAAGTTGGATTTATGACTGGATTGATGGATTTACAAAAATCGATGAAACTCATGTTTCTGTAGATTTCTCATATGCCCCTGGCTACGCAGATGTAATGATTGATTTTGCTACAGGTTATATTGTACCAGAACACATCTGGGACACTGTTGATGTTCATACATTCACTAATGATGCCGCGATAGGCTGTGGACCATTCAAATTAGCGGAATATGAGCCTGCTCAATTCTTCAGATTTGAAGCACACACAGAATATCATTTAGATGGACCTTATGTAGCTGAAAAAGTTGTACAGATAGTCAGAGAAACTGAAGCTGGTTATTACGCTCTAAGTACTGGTGCATTAGATATACTAGATGGAGCCCCTCCAGATTTAGTAGATGTTGCAATGGTTGATCCAGCTATTGAAAAACACGAATGGCTACAAGATTATTGGATGTACTTAGGTTTAAATCAACGTATCTATCCTATGAATATCAAAGAATTCAGACAAGCTGTATTATATGGTATAAACAGATCTGAAATTGTAGATTTGGCACGATATGGTAGAGGATTAACTTGTCCTGCTTCAGCCAGTCTTCCTTATGGAGAATACTATAATCCTGATGTTAGAGATTATCAATTTAATGTTGCTCTAGCTAACTCTATGTTAGACGATTTAGGTTTCTTAGACAGTATCGGAGATGACGGTATCCGAGAAGATGCTAATGGAACAGATCTTGCATTTGAAGTTATGGTAAGTGCAGAAGCTCAAGAATCTGTAGATACAGCAAGTTTAATTGCTGGATACATGGCTGACATTGGTATTGATGTTACTGTTAAACCAGTCCTCTTTGATGTCTTATGGCACGAAATTGGTGGAGATGGTAGTCAACTATACAACTATGAATGGTGTCTTTTAGGATGGGTTGGTTTCTGGAGTGATATACATCCAAACTGGGCTTCCTGGCTCTTCAATGCAAACGGCAATTGGGGTGGCGATAGTAAGAACATTCCAGGTTGGAGTGGAGATCCAAGAGCTAACGTCACAGCACTTTGTGAAGAAATTTTTCTAACAAATGACGAAGACGAGAAGAAAGATCTACTCGATCAAATTCAAGTAATCGTTGCTGAAGACCTACCTTACTTACCCCTTAACATTCTTGGTGGTGTAACTCTTTACAGAGTTGACGAATTCAAAGGATGGATTATGGGTAGTACTACTGGTCCAGATAACTGGGAATCATGGTTGAGTATTCAACTAATTGAACCTGAATCAGGTCCTGGTTTCTTAGCATTAGGTGCTTTTCTAACCATTGTTGTAGTTGTTGGATTAGTTCGCAAAAGACGCAGATAAATTAGTAAAATTAAGGGATTTCCCTTAGTTTTTTCTCTTTTTCAATCTAAGTTCAAGCTAAAAATAACGTTTAGTATACTTTTATTTTTCTAAACATATAGTTTTACCCGAAATATTTAATAATATTTCAATTAAGGATACTTATCAATACCGGAGAGTTAGTTATGGGTTTATGGAAATATATACTCAAGAAGCTTATATTTGCACTAGTTACATACTTTGTTGCAGTAACTTTAGTTTTCTTTATCTATCATGTTATGCCTGGAGATCCAACTTACATATATTCAGGTAATGTTCACATTGATGAAGATATACCAGACTCTACTAGAGAAAGATGGGGATTAAATGAACCTCTATGGAAACAATATTTTATTTTCTTAAGAAACATACTTCAAGGAGACCTAGGGTATTCATTTTTCAAGCAAAAACCTGTCATGGAAGTGATAGGTGAAACGTTGCCGTGGACGCTTTTACTTCTAGGTTCTGCGTTTGTTATTAACGGCGTTTTAGGCATACTCTTAGGGTCCTTAGTAGCGTGGAAAAGAGGGTCAAAAGTAGATACAGCCTTTGTTCTAACATATAATGTATACAATGCATTTCCACTGTTCTTCGTAGGGATGATTTTCATAGCACTGTTTGGATTTTATTTCAAAATATGGGGATTTCCAATTTATTTCCCCTTACTTGGAGCACAAAATGCATTATCTTATAGATTCACGTTTATCCAACAAGTAGGAGATATTCTCTGGCATTTAGCGCTTCCATTATCTGTACTTGTTATCTCAGGTGTTTTAGGCTGGTCATGGTTTATGCGTGGAAACCTAATAAACGTAAAAACAGAAGATTACATTCAAACCGCTAGAGCTAAAGGATTAAGCGAAAATCAAGTTCTCTTTAAACATGGTTTCAGAAATGCTTTACTCCCAGTTATTACTTCAATAGGAATGTCAGTAGGAGGGTTAATCGGAGGATCTGTCCTAATTGAATCGGTGTTCAACTACCCAGGGACGGGTTTGCTACTCCTTAACGCACTGTTATCAAATGATTATAATCTTGTTCAAGGTGCATTCATCATTATAGCAGGTTTAACACTATTTGGACTTCTTATTGCCGAAATACTTTACGGATTTATTGATCCAAGGATAAGAAACGCATAGGAGAGATGGTTATGACTTATACTGATATAACAAAGCAACATGAGAAACAAAAGAGATTTAGGAAATCCAACAAAAAAATAAATAATTTTTTCCAGAAAATAAAGATAGCACTCATATTGGTTTTCTGGGTAAAAACTGGTCTCAAAAGTGTAAGTATGAGGTTTAAGATTTGGTTTAAAGGGAATTTAGAAAAAGTTTATAGACTATATTTATACTTGTTCAATGACAGTATCTTCCTTATAGTTATTAGAATACTAACTGTACTGCTTTGGTTAAGTACAGCTGCTATGCTTCTATTAGATACAATAACAATCTCATTACCAATCTATATAGAATCTTTGGGAACTGATACAGTTCTAGTTAAGTCACTATTATGGGCAATTTTCGATTTAATGGCTGTAGCAAGTCTACTTTTTGTGATTTGGGCGATATTCAAAGAAGAAGAGAGAAGTAGACTTACTACTATTGCAATTATTCAGATATTTTTTATTCTTGCAGGATTACTTCTAGGCTTACCAACTTCAGAAGAATCAGTATATGTAGGATTAGCATTGCTATTTAGTTTTCTCACTATTGTTTTTTCATATTTCTCTTTCGTGAACATAGATGATCAGAAAAAGAGTTTTACACAATTCAGGAAATCTTCTAGAGTCTTTTTCAGCAATCGGATGGGAAAGATTGGTTTGTTTATCCTAGTGATTCTTGTAACTCTAGCTGCACTAGGACCTAGTATAACTCGATATGAAGCTGATGACAAGGATCTTGCTAATATACATGAAGGACCATCAAGTTTACATATACTAGGAACAGATAAATTTGGTCATGACACTTGGACAGTTCTTCTAGACAGTCTTGGTATATCACTGCTTGTAGGAGTAGTTGCTGGAAGTTTATGTGTACTTCTAGGAACAACGATAGGTGTAGCAAGTGCGTATATTGGAGGTTGGGTTGATACGATATTGATGCGTTTTGCAGATATAGTGTTAGTAATGCCACCATTGCCACTTATGTTCTTGTTAGCATCACTTCCGTTCTTATTGGGAACTATTCATTGGTCAATGATTGCTATAATTTATGTTGTAGTTTTCTGGCCGGTATCTGCAAAACTCATACGAGGACAAGCACTATCTCTAAAACAACGAACGTTTGTTCATAGTGCAATAGCTTCAGGAGCAGGTAATAGATATGTAATTTTCTCACATCTCTTGCCTAATGTTTTCCCATTAATGCTGACTATGATTATAACATCGATGAGACAAGCAATTCTCTATGAGGCTTTTCTAGCTTATCTAGGTTTAGGAGATCCCCTTAACAATAGTCTTGGATTAATGCTTCAAGCAGCTCAGAACCAATTTGCACTAGCTTCAGGATACTGGTGGTTAATCTTTCCTCCAGCAATTGCTATAGCTTTAACAACGTTAAGCTTTGCATTCATTGGAATGGCCTTTGACGAAATTGTCAATCCACGTTTAAGGAAGAGGTGAGATAATGACATTATTGGAAATAAAAAATTTAAAAACATACTATGATACACGAGCAGGAGTAGTTAAGGCAGTAGATGATGTAAGTTTCAATCTTCAGAAAGGAGAAGTTATTGGATTAGCAGGTGAAAGTGGTTGTGGTAAAACTACTACTAATCTTTCAGTTATGAGAATGATTCAAAATCCTGGGAAGATTGTTAGTGGTCAGGTTCTGTTTGATGCAACTTCCTTATTAACTGATAAAGAATTTGAAGAAATACAACAAAGACAGCTTAATCCCATGAATCTATTCCATCTCAAGGAAGAACAAATGAGACGAGTTAGAGGTAATAAAATATCAATGATTTTCCAAGGAGCTATGAATGCCCTAAACCCAGTTCACCGTGTTGGTAATCAAATACATGAAGTATTAAAGATTCATGAACCTGAACATGATCCTGTTGAAGGATGGGAGCGTGTTTTAACAATATTAGAAACAGTTGGTATTGACTCCTCCAGAGCAAAAGATTACCCGCATCAATTAAGCGGGGGGATGAAACAACGAACTCTTATAGCAATGGCTTTAATCAGTCATCCTGAAATTGTTATTGCAGATGAACCAGTCACTGCTCTAGATGTTATAGTACAATCTCAAGTATTGAAAGCAACCAAAGAATTGCAGAAAAAGTTCAATCTATCAATGGTAATGATCACTCACGATCTTTCAGTCATTGCAGAAATTTGTGAAACTTTAGCTATAATGTATGCAGGAAAGATTGTTGAATATGGTCCATTAAGGAATGTGTTTAAAGAATCTCTTCATCCATATACTCAAGCATTGATTAATGCTTTCCCAAGTATTTCAGGACCAAAGAGAGAACTAATAGACATAGGAGGGTCTCCCCCTGATTTGAGGAACCCACCCACAGGGTGCAGATTCCACCCAAGATGTCCAAAGGTCATGCCAATCTGCTCAAAGGAAGTACCAATCAATACACCTGTTAAGGATGGTTATGTAGCTTGTCATCTATATCAAGAGGATAGGAAGTGAGTTTATGACAATAACAGATAAAAATATAGCAATTGAAGTACGAAATCTAAAAAAATATTTTCCTGTACAAGAAGGATTTCTAGCAAGTTTGTTCAAAAGATCAGAAAACAAGTATGTGCACGCTGTAGATGATGTTTCATTTGCTATTAAGAAAGGTGAAACTTTCGGGCTAGTAGGTGAAAGTGGTTGTGGTAAGTCTACCACAGGATATCTAATAGTTCAGATTGAAAAACTGACATCCGGTTCGATCTACGTTAAGGGTGTTGATGCAGTTACACTCTCTAAATCTGAACTTAACGAAGTAAGGAAAGAATTACAGATTATTTTCCAAAATCCTTATGAATCAATGAGTCCCCGATTCAGCATATTAGACATAATTGCTGAACCTTTACGGCTTCTTAATATAATTGAAGATGAGGATGAAATTCAAAAGAAAGTTCTTGAGGAATTAACTGATGTTGGTCTTATTCCTGCTGAAGATTTTCTTGATAGATTCCCTCATGAATTAAGTGGTGGTCAAAGACAAAGAGTTAGTATAGCCAGAGCCTTTGCGCTTGACCCAACATTTGTTGTTGCAGATGAACCTGTTTCTATGTTAGATGTTTCAATCAGAGTTGGAGTTCTGAAGACCATGCAGGAGTTATCAAAGAAACGTGGAACTGCATTTCTTTTTATTACACATGATCTTGCACTTGCAAGAAGTATGTGCGATAGAATCGCTGTAATGTATTTAGGAAGAATTGTCGAACAAGGTCCAACAGAAGAGATTGTTCACAATCCCTTACATCCATACACTAAAGCATTAATTGCTGCTGTTCCTGTTCCAGACCCTGATGCTAGACGAACAGAAGAATTACCTATCGTAGGTGAAGTTCCTAGTGGTATCGATATTGCAGAAGGTTGCAGGTTTCATCCACGGTGTATTTACGTTGTTGATGAATGTAAAAAAATAGATCCTCAACTAGAACCAGTTAAGGATAATTATTCAGTAGCTTGTATAAGATACAAGGAGATAAATAAAATTAAATAATTGCATATTGCCCTAATTCTTTGGGGGATCCTGAATGAATGAAATAAAATTCGGAAATATAGAAAGTTTGATGCACAGTGGAGAGTACCAGAAAGCACTGGCAAAGATAGAAAAGCATCAGAAAGAGAAGGACTTATCGGATGAAGATAGGTTAAAATTGTATTTCCAACAATGCTCCACTCATCGTTTCTTAGGCAATTTCAAGGAAGTAAAAGAACTTTCTAAACAGATTCAACAAAGTGCAAAAGTAGCTAAGAATTTACTTCTAGAAGTTGATGCTCTTCTTTTAGAAATTTTTGCTGTTTACCGCCTTGGTGAATTAGATTATGTTCTAAAACTGTTAAGTAAGGCAGAAAATCTTATTGACAGTTCTAATTTAAAGGAGATCTCCACTCGCCAATCGTATCTTCTTTCATACAAAGCTTATGTTTATGAAGCCAAAGGGGAAGTAGAACAAGCTTTCATACTCGCTCAACAAAATTATTTCCTTTGCAAGGAGCTTAAAAATCCAACTCTTCTCGCATTCGCGCATTACATGCTTGGTTATGTATATATGAATACAGGTAACATAGAAAAAGCAATAGAAAATAATCAGAAAAGCCTTGAAATAAGAGAAAAAACCGGGAGCAAGTATGACTTGGCTTTCTCATTGTTTAGTTTAGGGTACACCTACAAAAACAAAGGAGAATTTGATAAAGCTTTGAATTATTTTAAAAGAAGTTTTAAAATAAGAGAGAAGATAGGTAATCAACAAGATTTGGCTTGGACTTTATTAAATCTAGGAGATGTATACTATGCTAAAGGAGATTTAAAGGAAGCCCAAAATTATTATGATGATTCTCTAATAGTCAATCAAGGAATGCAATTTAGTTACGGAACTATTTTCTCTTTTATGAGATTGAGTACTGTTTACAAAGTTCTTGATGACCCACAACTCGTAATGGATCATCTAGAAAAAGCATTAAGTCTTGCTAAGAACATACAAAATGTAGACCCTGAAGTTTACATTCTTTTTGAGTTAATTAATTACTTATCAGAGATGATACATGTCCACAAAGATGAATTGAAGGACAAACCTCTTAAGGAATATCTTAAGCGGTTGAATGATATTAGTCTAAATTATCAGCACAAGATTTTCAGTTTACTTAGTCGATTGGCAAAAGCTTTAACACTAAAATCTGAAGATGATACTAGAAGTAAAAAGAAAGCAAGACAGATTCTTCAACAGATTACTGAAGAAGAAATTCTTAGTTATGATTACATTAAAATCGCTATCACAAACTACAGTGAATTACTTGCAGAAGAACTTAGAAAATACTTCGGAGAGGACACGTTAATCAATCAATTAACTGAATTATCTGATACTCTTTCGCCCGTTCTATTCCAACAATCATTTTCCTTGGTTGCAGAGAATTTCCTTATTCAAAGTCGATCAGCACTGGAGCAAGTTGATGTTGCTAGAGCTCTTGAGCTTCTTAAAAGAGCACAATATCTGTGTGATTTTCTTGGGTTGTATAACAAAGGACCTACTCCTTTCAGAATTATTTATTCATTATTTATAAAGGAAAGGAGTCTCAACGAATTAAGCAAAATTCTAAAGATTACTAAAGGTGCGTTGAGCAGTCAATTAAAATTGCTTGTGGATTTAGACATAGTAGAAATAGCCAGGGAAGAACAAGTAAGATCTGCAACAATGCTAAAGAAGTTTTACAGATTAGGTTCTAAGGGATTAGAACTTCTGCAACCTCTTAATCTAAACATCTACGACTGTATAAAAAGAAAGGAAGAAGATGCTGATTCGATTATCGATGCTCTGATGAAGCCAAGATTAACAATGAAGATTATTCGTGATATAACATTTTTAGTTGATAACTTTCAGAATTTTCTTGATGAGCTAGTGATTCTTGAACCGTTAAGTTCATCATCTACTGATGTTACTCAGAAAGATTTGAACCATGTTAAAGAAATGTTTAGGGATATTGAAAGTATCAATATTGAACATATGTTTCTTACAGAGGAGCAATATACAGAGTATCAGAAATTATGGGAAGAATTCAATCAGAAAGTTAAAACTAAAATTATGCAAGAAGATATTAATTCATCAATGTATCATTCAGTTGAAAAACCGATCTATGTTTCTCATTTACACATCCCAATAAAGGACTTAATGGATTTAGAAAGATATCTTTCATCAAAAAGAAAGGATCAAAAAAAAATAGAAAAATAATTTGATATATTTCTTGTTTTTCCCTTCTTATCAATCTCCTTCTGGAAAAATTTTTATGTATATAATCTCTCCTAAAATCAGTGATTTAACGGATGTCTGATGAAAAAATCCACAAAATATCAATGAAAGATGTGGTATATAAGGCTGATAAGGAAAATCCACCTGTTTTGAAAATTCAATCTGGAGAAACAGTGATTTTTGAATGTAAAGATGCCTTCAATCAAGTTATTCAAAAACCTGAAGATTTACCGATAGACTTTGATATGGAGCACATCAATCCTGCAACTGGTCCCATTTATATTGAAGGTGCAGAGCCAGGGGATACTTTGGAAGTGCACATCCTAGATGTTGATGTTGCGGAACAAGGATCGTGTTGTATAATACCTGATTTTGGTTTTCTAGCTCCAGAATTTACAGAACCTTGGACACGGATAATTCCAATCAAAGATGGTTATGCTATTTTTAGTGACAAAGTGAGAATACCTATTGACCCTTTCCCAGGTACAATAATTGTTGCTCCTACAGAAGTAACACATGATCATGGTACACTAATTCCATTGGAATACGGTGGGAATATGGACAGTCGTGCATGTACTGCTGGGACAACTGTTTATCTCCCAGTTTTTGTTAAAGGCGCTCTCTTTGGTGTAGGTGATGTTCATGCTGTACAAGGCGATGGAGAAGTTTGTGGGACAGCTGTTGAAATTGATGCAGATGTTACGATAAAATTCGTGGTTAATAAAAAGAAAAAGATTAAACGTCCTCACTATGAGAATGCAGAGAGTTATATGACTACAGCATGGGGAAAAACTGCAGATGAGGCATGCAAAATAGCTTTAAGAGACATGATTGATTGGATAGTTAACGAAAAAGGTTTGACAAGAGAGGAAGCTTATGCTCTTTGTAGTTGCGTTGTAGATATGAGAATAAGTCAATTAGTCGATATAACTCCTGGAGTTAGAGCAGTTCTACCAAAAACAGTTTTCACTGAGTAAAAGTAGAAACTAAAATTTGGAGAACATAAAAACACTGGATGACAGATTCTTATTGCCGTTCAGCAATATTTTTTAACGTTATTTGAATCTTTATTTGATTATAATGGTTAAAGAAATTACTTTAGAGAAACTAGCATCTATACCTAGTTATTCTTTCATTTCAGCTAATAACGAAGGAAACAAAATCAGTTTTTACTGGAATAAAACAAAAAGACAAGAATTTTACATTCTTGATCCAGAAACTCTTGAATACAATCAAATAACTGATGGTGAGCTTCCTAAAGCTATCCGAGCAGGTTACATTTGGTTAAAAGATGATGTTCACATTACCTATACTCGTGATGTAGATGGAGATGAGCAACACAACATCTATCTTTTCAATACTGAAACTAAAGAAAGTATTCAACTCACAGATACACCTAAAGCTCAAGAGTATCCCATAGATGTCAGTCCTGATGGAAAGAAACTGCTCTTTTTATCCAATAGACATGATCAATTGAATCTGTTTACACTAGATCTGGATACTAAAGATGTTCTTCAACTGACTGCATTTGATAAACCAGTTTGGGGCAATGCTCAATGGTCTGAAAATGGTTGGATATATTTCAATTATAATGAAACCTACAATATCAAAAATACAGATGTTTGGGCAATCAGAGAAGATGGCAGTGACATCAAGAAATTAGTTAATGTCTCGGATGATTCAAATGATGCTTTCGAACAAGTTAGTAAGGATGGAAAATACTTATCAATAGCAAGTGATAACACAGGGATTGAAACAACAGGCCTTTACAATCTTGAAACAAACGAAATTAAATGGTTAGGAGAAGGGAAATTTGAAGAAAGTCCTAGTAAATTCTCAAACGATAGCAAAAAGCTAATTGTTCTCAGAAACAAAGAAGCAGAGATTACACCAATTATTTATGATGTAGAAACTGGAGAGGCCAAAGAATTAGGATTCAAAGGGTTAACAAACAATACCACATGGTGTCTTGATAACCAGTATCTTATCTTTATGAGAATGGATCCAGAGACACCAGTGGTTTTGGGTAGATATGACATAGAAACAGATGAAGAGAAGATTTTGATTCCATCTCAAACTGATTTGGAAGCAGATGATTTCTACAAAGAGCAGTATATTAAATATCCAAGTTTTGATGGAAGAGAGATTGCTGCTACTGTTTATACACCAAAACTAGAACCTGGGAAAAAATATCCTGCCCTTGTCAATGTTCATGGAGGGCCAACAGGACAATATTTTAGAATGTTTGATATGTTTTCACAAGTTTTTGCTCATGAAGGATTTGTTATACTTAATCCTAACATCAGAGGAAGTACTGGTTACGGAAAAGAATTCATGGAACTCAACCTCAAAGATTGGGGTGGTGGAGATGGAAAAGATGTTGTTTGGGCTAAAAGGTATTTAGAAAAACTGGACTATGTTGACCCAGACAAAATAGGTGTTTTTGGAGGATCTTATGGTGGATTCATGACATTCATCCAATTAACAAAGTACGCTGATGAAGGGTGGAATGCAGGTTCTGCATGGATAGGTATTTCAGATCTAAAAACAATGTTTGACAAATCTAAACCACATTTCCAATTCGTCCTTCTTCAACATCTAGGAACTTATGAAGAAAATAAAGAAGTTTATCAGAATGGTTCTGCAATGCACTTTATAGAAAATATCAAAGTTCCCATACAAATGATTCATGGAGTGAACGATCCTCGATGTCCAGTTGAAGAGAGCAGACAATTCAGAGACAAGCTCATAGAAATGGGATGGAAGGAAGAAAGTGAAGGAGATAAAACTTATGAGTATATCGAATTTGCTGATGAAGGACATGGAGCTTACTCTGATATAGGAATGAGGATAAGAACATTCAAGCTTTTTGTTGACTTTTTCAAAAGAAGATTGTAACAAAATCTTCTTCACACTTTTTCCAATCTATTATATTTTATCAAGATATCTATAAGTGGTTCATGGGGAAGAGAGTAGACAATATTACCATTGATTCCTTCCATTGTTTCAGCATTAACTAGAGCGTTAACAATTGCTTCCTCTGTAGCTTCAGCAACAGCTTTGAATAAGGAAGAAATATGCTTGTTATCTAGGCTAACCACAGTTTTTGTTTTCTCTTCTTTGTTAACTCCATCTTCAAATATATTCGCTGTAGAAAACGCGAGAAAAATATCTCCCGAATAATTACCACCGTAACCTCCAACTCTTGCTAAGCCTGCAGATACTCTTTTAGCTAACCTTCTAAGCTGAATAGGTAAGAGAGGGGCATTAGTTGCAACTATTACAATGATAGAACCAGTTTCCTGTTTTTGATTTGTTTCAAACTTAAATTTTGGTTTGTAATCGTTTTTCATTTCTATTCCTACAGGCACACCAGCAACAGTGAGATGTTCTCGAAGACCATAATTTGCCTGTGCCAGTACACCAACAGTATACCCACCATGTTTCTCATCGATAACTCTTGAACTTGTTCCAATCCCTCCTTTGAACTGATGACAAACCATTCCTGTTCCTCCTCCCACATTTCCCTCTATAACTTGACCATAACTTGCAGTATCAAGAGCATCAAACACGTTTTCATCTTTAATATGAAATCCATTAATATCATTTAGCAAGCCATCATATGTCTCAGCTACCACTGGAAGAGACCAAAAAATTCGCTGCTTGGCTAAATCATTTTTCATTATCCATTTAATAATTGCATCTCTTACAGTACCAACACTATGAGTATTAGTTATACAAATTGGTCCTTTTAATAAACCAGATTCTTCAATCCAAGCAGTTCCAGTCATTTCACCATTGCCATTATAGGAGAAATAGCCAGAGTAAACTTCAGCCAAGTTTTTACCACAAGGAAAAACAGCTGTTACACCAGTTCGGATAGGTCCTTTGCCAACTATAAGATCTCCCTCTCCATCGATAATTGTTGAATGTCCTACAAGAACGCCTTCCACATCAGTTATTGCGTTATTTTCACCAACTGTTCCTTCAAAAGGTATACCCAAGTCTCTAGCTTTCATAATATATGAAAAAGTATTCTAATATTAAAAATTTGGTTAAAAAAAATTTAGAAGAAAATCTCTCAGGATTTTCTCTTTTTGATTACAATGATTGTAATGACAGCTAATATTGGGATAATGGATAAGAATTGGTATGAGCTATCATCAGGTGGGAGCAATACAGATGGATCTAGTACTGCTCTTACTGCTTTTGAAACATTCAATAGACCATATCCAGTATAGATATCATGACCAGGATCACCTAAATCAGTAGCAGATTTATGGAGAATATCACGGATTTCAGAAACTGTAAGTGAATTATTTAGCGATTTCATTAATGCTATAGCAGCAGCTACTTGAGGAGCAGCAAAGGATGTTCCCCAACCATAGAAATATTCTTCTCCAGGTGCAGTACTACGGATCCCTGTTCCTTCATCGCCAACAGGAGCTACTATTTCTGTCCATTCTCCGTAATTACTGTAATCAGCTATTTCTTGAGTATAACTTGTTGCTCCTACAGAAATAACTTCATTTAAACCACCCGGAAATGATAGATATTCACGACCTCCACCATCGGATACCCAGGTGTTACCTGTTATAGATACAATAACAACATTTTGTGATATAGCATAAATAATGTCATCGTAGTAGTAAGAAGAATTAGAATAATTGTGCAAACTTAAATTTATTACATCAGCACCATTGTCAACAGCATATCGTATAGCATCACCAAAACCTTCTAGTGTAGTACCTGCATAATTTGTTGCTGCCAAAACTCTAATGTCCATGACTGTTACATTTGGAGCAACTCCAACCATTCCTAAACCATCAAGTTTACCCGCTATCAGACCAGAGATGAATGTTGCATGCCAGTGTATCGGATCGCTTGTTTCTGGTCCTGGTTCATTGTCATTAGAAACAAAGTCCCATCCATGAGTATCATCAACGTAACCATTACTATCATCATCTAAACCATTGTCAGCTATTTCATCAGAATTGTTCCAAGAAACACCCTCTAATTGAGAATGATTAAAGTCTATACCAGAATCAATTACTGCAACAATGATATCCTTAGAACCATAAGTAAGTTCCCAAGCTCCAGCTGTATCTATTTGATTATGTTGAAAAGTTATTTCAGCTCCTTTAACTAAGAAAGAACCATTGTTTGTAGAATTTTGAATACTAACCATAAAAATTGAAAAACAGACTAATAATACAAGAATATTCCTTTTCTTCAGCATAATAAAAATAGAAGATTAGCCATTGATAAATGTTGTTTATTTCCAAAAAAGATAACAAAAATTTGACAAGAATGTAGCACAGGAGAATTTAGTAATAATTAGAAAAAGATAAGGATTATCCACAACTATTTTTTCTTCTAAAAACTACTAATGTGAGGGTAATTAAGGCTGGAAGAATCGCTAGGAGCTGATAAGTACTGTCATTAGGAAGAAGTATAGATGGGTCTAATACAGCCTGAACTGCTTTTAAAACATTCAATAAACCATATCCAGTTAGAATATCATGTCCAGGATCACCTAAGTCTTTAGCAGATTTGTGCAAAATATCTCGGATCTCAGCAACTGATAAAGAATCATTAAGAGATTTCATCAAAGCAATTGTAGCAGACACCTGAGGTCCCGCAAAGGAAGTTCCCCATCCTGTCCCATATTGATCGGGCGGAACAGTGCTTCTGATATTATCTTCGTTAGCATCACCTACAGGAGCAACAAGTTCAGTTTCTTCTCCGTAGTTACTATAATCTGCTTTTTCGTTTTTTCTATTTGAAGCCCCTACTGCTATTACATTGTCACTTTTAGCCGGATGTGCTACTACAGAAAGATCACTATTTCCTGTAGCTGCTACAACTGGAATGTTCAAGCTATTCGCATACTCAATTTCATCCATATATAGAGATGAATTATCAGAAGCTATTATACTCAAATTGATAACATCTGCGCCATTTTCAGCTGCATATCTTATAGCATCACCAAAAGTTTCATAGCTATAAACATAATTATCTACATCTAGTATACGGACATTCATTATTGTAACATTAGGGGCAATACCAACTACACCAAAATCATCTTTAGGGGCAGCTATAATTCCTGCAATGAAAGTAGCATGCCAATTTACTGGATCACTTGAAGTAGGTCCAGGGTTACTATCATTTGAAATAAAGTCCCAACCATAAACATCATCTACATACCCATTTCCATCATCATCTATTGAATTATCCGCTATCTCTCCAACGTTTATCCACTGAGTATTAATAAGATCTGGATGAGAAAAGTCAACACCAGAATCAATTATTGCGACAACTATTTCTTTTCTCCCTTGCGTGATATCCCAAGCATCGTTACTTTTGATTAATCTATGATGCCAGTCGCCTTCATAATCAGCTGCATAGGTAGGATCAACAACACTCTCTTTTGAACTAATACTCACTAATATCATTGAGGTAATAATAACAAATGTCAGTGTGGTTCTAATGAGATTCATAAGAAAGTAATATGAATAAATATCATAAGTGTTACTGATAAATGAGTATAATAAAAAAGTTATAATTAGAAAAAAGGAAATTGCAAATGATCGTTTAATTATTCTACAAACACTCGAAATTTTAATAATAAAACTCGTCTTCATCACGTTCTACAATATCCCCTTCTTTAAGAACAGGTTCTACTTGATAAACGATTTTACCTTTCCAATAGTATTCCCCAGTTCGATAGATAGGATTCTTTCGAATATATGCTAAAGTGCTTCTAGGAATTTCAAACTTGTTGCTGATCTTAGACATGGTTTCATTGTCCTCAAACATTTGGAATATCTCAATCAATTTTGGTCGCATTTCTTCATCTATCTCGAGTTTCCCATCATTGATTTTATACCCAACAGGTGGCCTAGACATTATCTTATTATCTTGAATTCTTCTTTTAATTCCATACATTCTTTTTAGTCTGTATTTCTTCAATTCCTCTTCTCCAAGCATATCATAGATTCTTGTAACAAGCATCTCATCTGATTCTTCAGTAGCTCTGATTTCAACACCGTTTGCTCTTAAAACAACTGAAGCATAACCAAGCATATCTACGTCTCTTGATATACGATCTCTTGTCTGAACCCATATTTCCTTCACTGTATTTCCAGGGCTACTCTTATTGAAATCTTTAACAAAACTAAGAAGTTTCTTGAATCCAGGTCTCTCTTCAATATGAGAGTCACCAGAAACATCTTCGTCAACAAATGTCTCTAGAACATGTCTATAACCCAAAGATTGGATTTTCTTCTCTATTACATCGAT
>JAGXNV010000328.1 GCA_019894795.1 Candidatus Heimdallarchaeota archaeon
GGTGATATGACTGCAGTGAAACGGATTTTTCAATTTCTTAAACATAATAAAGAAAAGAAAATTATTTACAAGTCGAATAATATGGTAAATAATAAAATTAGTATTAAAGCATACCATAGACCCATACCAGCAGATTTTTGTTGATTATAAAATATCTCAATTTCAGAAAATTTTGCTCTATGATATAGAATCCTACCTAGTAGGAAGCTAAAAGGGTCAGAAACGGTTTTCATCTCTTGTAAGATGATTTTTAGTAGATTTTCTATATCTTCTAGATTGGAATTCGGATTAAGCTGATCTAATTGGAGTATCTTCTCCTGTTCACTATCAGTAAGAATCTGAATAACTGAAAGTATTTCGGGAGGAAGGATATTTTTCATTAATATCAAATCTCTTTTTATGTTAAAAATTTGCCGAATATACAAACTGTATGAACTTAGTCAATTTAAGTGGAAAAAGAATTCGAACAGAAGTAATTTTATAGATGAAAAAGGAATGGTGTTGAGTTTTAATGGTACTAAATTCAACTGAAAGCAAGATTCAGAATCTGATCAGAAGTCTCATAGAAGCAGATCTATCTGAAAATGAAGCTAAATCAATGCTACTAAAACTGTTCATATTCAAAGAACAGAATAAGCTCACGAATTTAGAAATTAACGATGATTTTATTACAATAAAAGAAATTCTAAGACAAGGGAATTCGTTCATTGCAGATATCCTACATGAAATCGAAATTTATCCTGTTTCAAACATCGATATATCAAAAGAAATAATTTTAGAAGTAAAGAAGTTAGATGAGTACAGGACTTCTCATGAGTTCTTTTCATCAATACAAACTAGTTCTAAACAGAAGAGAATTGGACAATATTTTACATCCAAAGATACAATAAAACACATTAATGATTTCATCATTTCAAGCACTTTCAAACTGGATGATATATATTCAATTATTGATTTCACTGCAGGTTTAGGAGATTTCGTAAGTCCATTGATAATGGACAAGAAGTTCAGGTTCTATGCTGTTGAACTAGATCCTCTTTCCTATGAGTACTGTATTTTTAATCTATTATTTAAGCCAAACCTATCTCAACTCCAAGCATGTTCAATAATATTAACAGTAAAACAAGGAGACGCAATTGCTGGTTTAAATGGAGATGTCATATTAGAGATTAATGCAAACAATAAGGCTAGAAAGTTATTGCTTGAATACATAGAGCTGAGATTCAAACTTTTCAATGGAGACAAGAAAGACCTTGAGCATAATATTCGAAAAACATTCTCAATTCGCAAGGAGTTAGGGAGGGTGGATTTGAAATTTGCTAATTTCAACTGGTTCATAGATTTTCCAGAAAGATTCCTTGATTCTAATCTAAACATCATTGAAGAAAATAATTTCGATTTTGTTGTAGGTAATCCTCCATGGATAAGTTATGATTCATTTGCAAAAAGAGAATACAAAAAGATTCTATCATTACCTCAATTTACTGAATATTTATATGGTAAATTCAACTTTTCCTTGCCTTTTCTCATACTTGCTTTCAAATTTTCAAAGAAAAAAGGTGCCTTGGTTCTACCACAAGGTATTGTATCAGAAACCTATGGTCATAAGATCAGAAAAAGATTAATTATTGACAGAGACCTCACCAAGATTGTAATCTGTAAATCAAAGCTTTTCAAGAACGTAACGAATGACTACTGTATTGTACAATGGGATAAGGAAAACTCCAGTAATTATTTTGAAATTCAAGATGATCGTCGTGAAAAAAACACTCAAGTTTTATTTGAGAGCATTTTCAACTCACAATTCAAGATTCCGTTAATTTCTCGAGATTATGCTTCAATCATTGAGAAAATTTACTCAAAATCATTTTTGCTGAAAGAGGTTGCATTCATCAGAAGAGGCTTGACTTTAGCAAAGAAATATCAAGAAGCTTACAAAGAAGTGGAAACTTCCAATTATGAAACAGAGAAGAAGAAGCTCATTAGACACAACTCACTCAAAACTCACAATTTGCAGGGAGTTTTCAACTTTCAAGTCTTTTATTGTGGTGAAAAGTTTGTTTATGACAAAAAGTTATTAGGAGCAGCAGGTGAGAAAACTCTTTTTGAGCGAGAAAAAATTATCCGAAGAAATCGAGGAAATACTTGGTATATCGGATTAGATTTATCAAAGGAAATCTATGTAAATGATATTTTTGATATGATGTACTCTACTAATAAAAAAATCTCCTTAGAAGCGCTTTTTGGCTATTTATCATCCTCTTTGATTCAGTATCTTACTGAATATTTTATTCAAAGAGATATAACTTCGAACACTGTAAGAGAATTACCTTTTCCGAAATTTACCATTGC
>JAGXNV010000329.1 GCA_019894795.1 Candidatus Heimdallarchaeota archaeon
GGTTTACATTGATCATGCAAAGGATTTAGTTTCAGAGAAGGAAAAAGTACTAAACCAGATTGAAACAATCATGAAAGAGTTAGGAGCAAATATTATTGAGAAGAATCTTGATCATATTCCTAGACTTATATTCTCCTTTCCCAAAGATCATAAATACAATTTCTTTCACAGAACAACAATTAAAGTTCTATCAACAGATGATATTGCAATAGAAACTATGATGAAAGCAGAATATCCCTTAGCTTTTAGCATAAAACAAATAACTAGCAAGAAGAATAACGCGGATAATGAAATCGAATTGCCTAGTTCCAGTGAGTTTTACATTTTTCATGCAAATCATCCAACATTTTATGAAACTTTAATAGAGAATGTTGAGATGAATAATATGCTCTTAGGCATGAAGAAAGACTTAATGCAATTCACACTAAATGGTATGTTTGCTAACGCTCGTATCAATAAGGTTGAGATTGTATCTGTATACCTTAAATTCCTTGCTGAAATTCATTCTGAATTACTATTGAAAGATCTTGATGACTTTGAAGTTGAGGAACTTATTTGTTATCAATGTAATAGTCTATTCGAAACAAATGAAGAAACCTGTGACCAATGTGGTGCTAAACGACCAACTTGTAAGGTTTGTTTACTCGATTTAAGACCATCCGAAAAGAATGTAGTTGTCAAAACACCATGTTGTGAGACATATGCTCATAGAAAGCATCTTATAACTTGGTTAGAGCAGCTTAGTAAATGTCCTAATTGTCGAACAGATTTATTCTTATGGTTAAGAGGTTTAAAGCAAAATAGTAGTGAATAAAAGAAATTTCGATTATTTTCCATATCCAAAAAAGAAAAAGGAGGATAAAGATCTTACTCATTAGATTTCTTACTAGCAGATTTCTTACCACTGGGATACTTGATTTTTTCGTAATTTGCTTCTAATGTACGAGTGAAATCACTAGTTAAGTGGAGTAAAATCTTAGGGTCAAGAACTGTTAACCTTATCAAGTATACTCTATTCAATCTATCTCGTTCGGATATCATCCAATCTACTTCATCATCTATGAAGTCCTTGAAATCTTTACCAGTTTCTACTATTGCTTCTACAGCTTGAGAGTGACGGTCATCTGAGTGAGTAGCCCACTTTAATGGATATACGTAATGAGTCTCCAGTACTTTTTTTCCATATAGAAATAACTGTGTTATTCCATCTTTCTCAGTTTCAAATTTCTCTATTTTAATATTCAAAACTTCCTCTTCACGTAGTTTGTCTGTAGGTATGACTGCTGTTGTTTTGTTAGGTTGAAGGATGGTAACAAAGCTTGTAGAAATTTCTTTAACAACACCTTCAATATTCATATCACTAATAATAAGATAATCATCTACATTATGATGTTTGCTCAAAACTAGATGAAGACCTGAAAAAGTCGAACCTAGAGATTTAGATGCAGCAATACCAAAAGCTGCACCAACAGTTGCTACTACACCTATAACAGCTCCTCCAAAACTCTCAAATTTGTTCAAATAAGCAACTATAAAGAAAATTATAATGACGAATCTTATTAGAACTCGTATAGTATTTTCAATATCTTTACTTATTCGCTCTTTGAAAGCCCTTAGAGTTAATTCTACTATCCAAAGAATCACAAGTGTGATAAGGGTATAGATAAAGAATGAAAGTACGAAGTCAACCATCATAACAGAAAATTCAGGAGCTTCAGAACCCTTTATACTGTTATAGAGTTCTTCAATGAAGTTACCAGGAACGAATATACTGTAGAGAAAAAGACTGATAAGAGCAAGAAAGATTACTGTTAGAATAATATAGATTATTTGTTTCGTTTGCAATTTAGGCTTAGTTTTACTTGTATTCATAAGTACCACTTTAGGAGGGTTTAGTATAATTACAAATAGGTCAAAAATAAGAGTTGCTGTTGGGATAGGAAGGAAGAGTGTTAATTTCTCTTCTCAAACCAAGGGATAAACACGGATACTCTGGATTTATAGTCATTATAACCAGGATATTTCTCCAATAATCTGTTCTCCATCAAGGGGATACTAACTATTAGAAATAAGATTGTTATACCAACTGGTCCGACTACCACCCATAGAGTAGATAGATCATTTGTAATTGCATTTGTTATTGCGAAGAAAAACAATCCCCACCAGAAAATAACTTCTCCAAAGTAATTGGGATGTCTTGTAACTGACCATATTCCTTTTGTCATAAGTTCGTTCTTTTGCTTTGTTCTATTGAAATTTCTTAGCTGCTCATCAGCTAGAGTTTCTAGTATTATTGCACTCAAAACAATTATTATTCCAATAACATCAAAAACTGAAAAAGTTGTACTT
>JAGXNV010000330.1 GCA_019894795.1 Candidatus Heimdallarchaeota archaeon
CAATAGAGAAGACCTTAGAATTGTACAAAGTTGATAAAATTGTAGAGGATAAAATAAAAGAAACTGAAGAAATAAGTGAGGAAACAATAACTGAAGACGCTCTTCAGATTAAACCTATTCCCGCGATTGTTATAAAACCTAAAGCTTATCTAAAACTTGCAAAACATGCTTTAACTTATGCAAATGATTCTATCCCTAAGAGGAAATGGGTTGAAGTAATTGGGTTACTTACCGGAAGAATTAGGAATGAAGATACACCCTTAGAACAAGTTTTTGTTGAGAATTACTGGCCTGTCGATCAAGGTGATGCTGTAAGCGTAGAAATAGTTAATCAAAAAATATTTACAGAGATCTTCCATAAAAAAGATAGCGAGCATTTTATAATAGGTTGGGCTCATTCACATCCAAGTTATACCCCCTTTTTAAGTGGAGATGACTACAGAACACATTTAAGATATCAAACATTCTGGAATAAAGCCATAGCTTTAGTTATAGACCCTCTGATGCTCTCTCCAGAAGATTATGGAATAGGTGTTTTCCGTATTCATCAAGATAAACAAACATATTATCAACTATCTGTTGAAGTTGAAGGATTAAGTAGTGAAGCGTGTTATGAATCTATAAACACTTTTATGGAAAATCATAGTGCTGATTCTTAGCAATAAACATACGAGATGGATTTTAATTGGAGTTAAACAATTTCAAAACTTACCTTGCATTCGGGATTGTTGGATTAGTTGTTGGAATACTCTATTTAATCATCCAAAAAGATATATCTAGAACTCTTACAATTTTCTATATAACCCTGTATGTTGTAGTTTCATTGCGATATATTCTAGAAAGGAGACATTATAGAAAACACAAAGCGATTCTTGCTAGTACTCAATTCTTACTTCTCCCTTTTAGTATACTTTTGATGGGTCACTATATCTCTCCCTTTGCATACACTTACGAGATATTCAAGATAACATCTAGTGGAAACGCAATACAGATGTACTTCAATTTAGTTTCTCTGTCTCTAATTATCCCTGTAATCATTTTAACTTTGCACTTCAATAATTATTATTCAGGTAAATGGCCAGCGATTGCAATTAGGAGAAAAGTGAAGAAAAGTAGGAGTATTCCTTTACTAATTCATAGTTTCTTTATTTTCGCAATTCTATTAGGCTTTTTAATAAGCGGGTTAACTGATTTGGTCAGTCTTATTTTTGTAATAATTTACTTGGTCTTTATTTTCAGATATTTCATATTTGTTGGATTAATAAAATCAGAAAGACGAACAGTAGTAAGCTCTAGAAGTACCAGCAGAACACCTAGTAGAAATACCACTCGAGTAAGCACATCATCTACAAGTCAAAAACCCTCTTCCCAAATTACAAGAAGCAGACAAGTACCCTCTCCAACCAGAACTAGACCTACGCAGTCAGTTTCTAGAGCTAGAACAAGTAGTGCTAAGGTTGATTCTGGTATTGAAATAACAACCAGAAAAACAACTAAGAGCTCCACAAGAAAAACTAAAACTACAATTACAGTTCGTGACTTTTTCCCTAGTGGTAAAGCTAGTAAAGATGAAATGAAATGTATAATCTGTTTCATGGATTTCGAAAAGAAAGAAACAAGAAAAATAATCCTCTGCCCTCATTGTAAGTATCCAGCTCACGAAGACGAATTTTTGAGCTGGTATCAGGCCTCAAAATTCTGTGCGAGATGTAATAAACCAATATCAACCTCATATGTCAGAAATCCTAAATTCCAGATAACAACAAAAATCTATATTGAGCGAGTAATTGAAAAGTTATAATGTCTTATTATGTTAAGAGTGCAGAAAACTAAATGTTAAATACTTCTCACTTAGAATACATTGTGGTATAAAAATGGGTACGCTTACACATCTAACAGGATCATTCATAACTTCGCTATCATTAGTAGGTGTTTCTATATACTATTTTATAGAAGGCAATGATTTCCTAGGACGTTTCTTCATTTTCTTAGCAATATATGTCTTCATAACATTATTTTACATAATTCGAAGTTTGTTCTATTTAAAACACAAAGCTACATTTAACGAATTCATTTATGTTTTTATCTTGCCCATTATCCCAGTTTTAATATTACTAGCTCAAATGCTATTTGGCATAAATGACGCTTACATAGTTTCTACTGGAGGGTTTACAACTGATAGTTTCAGTTATACCTATTATATTAATAGCATTGATTTTCTTTTATTACCTTATTATCTATTTAGTACATTTCTACTATTTAGAACCTTCATAAGG
>JAGXNV010000331.1 GCA_019894795.1 Candidatus Heimdallarchaeota archaeon
ATTTGTTCAACAAAACTAAAATTGCTTTGCGTATAATTTTGAACAAGGAAATCTATATTAAAATTTATTGAGATGTATTTACCTAGCACATACGAATAAAGACTCATCCAAAGGATAGAGATCAACTGAACCCGCACTCCCACTTATAGTGTAATTTGCATCTGTTCCTAAATCACTCCAAAAAATACTTAACATCAAGATCTATCTCAGAGAAAAATAAAATCAATGGATAAAAAATATTAAATTATAGATTAAATGTGTTTTTTATCCAATTAAACATTGGATCAAAACTGGTCTCTTCGAAATGAGCATGCTTTGCACCAGGAAGAACAGCAAATTCCTTAGTTTCACTAGGAATTTCTTCAAAAAACGCTTTTGTTGCATCAACTGAGAATAATTCATCACTCTCTCCCACACCAACAAAAATTGGATATGCCATCTCTTCTGGAAGAACAAAATTTTGTGGATTAATTGTTTTTAAGAATCTAAGAGTATAGTAAAAATTGAATAGCGGATCTCCTATCCCTCGGATCCCTTCACGATAATAGTGGATCACTGGTTTACTGGGTTTAAAAATGGAACAAAGAAGAATATTAACCGTTGTAGTAAATGCTCTTTTTGTATAAGCTCCTTCTCTCACCTCTCTTGCTGCACTTAGAAATATTAAACCACTTACCAGCTCTGGGAATAGGTTTATAGTAATAGCACTGGTAACAACTCCAAGACTGTGTCCAATTAAAACTATTTTTTCATGTTTTGATTTAATGAAGTCAAGAGCTGCTTCAATGTCTTCAGAGAGTTTATCCTTGCTAACATAATCACCACGAGGTCCTTCTGATAATCCATGACCCCTCAAATCTAGACCATATGTGGAGTATCCCATTTCAGAGAGACGTTTACCAATCATACCATATAGTCCGCTATGTGCAGTAATTCCATGGAAAATGAGAAAGGAAGATGTTGATATTTTGCTTGCCCTCCATTCTCGAAGAAAAAGCTTGGTACCATCTTTTGATGCAAGAAGATGATATGAATCATCACAAGCTTCCCTCAATTTTATTAAATCTATCACAATATTGAGAATTCTTATCTCAATTTAAAATTGTCTGTATATTATATTTGATTTAGAAATAAACCAAGATCAATAGGAGAAGAAAGAGGATAAAGATCTATGGAACCTGCTGATCCATTAATTTCGTATACAGTGTAGTTTCCAATATCGTTCCAATAATTTCCTTCAGAAAGTGTTGAATTGTACCAATAATTGTCAGTTCCATCGTCACAACATTGAGTTTGATCCGAATAATCTTCCCCATTGTGCATAAAGACATTATAATAGACTGTGGTGTTAGAAGTTTCTTCGAATAGATAAATAGCATACTCATTGCATTTCCATAATTCATTAGAAACTATGTTGACTAGCTGACTCCTATACACTCTTATTCCTATTGTTGCGTTACTTACAAAGTTGTAGCTAAGTTGAATGAGACTACAGTTAACGATCCCTATCGCTGCTGTATTAATTGTTCCACTAAGGGAAATGTTGTTATTGGTAATCATTACATTTACAGTTTCTTTGAAATACATGGTGTAATAGTAATTCCCTAGAAAGATATTGTTGTCTACTAGAATACTATCAGAATCAATTGAATAGACCCCTGAAGCTGTTGCATCAAAGTAATTATTACAAACGGTGATATTTTCTGATGAGTATATATTAATACTCTCTATGCAATATTCAATAGTATTTTCGGAAATTATACAATCTTTGCTATTCTGAACTATTATTGCTTTAAAATATCCTTTAGGCACGTCTGTAATCTCTGCGCTGAAAGTATTGTTTGTTATAGTAACTCCATTTGCTTGTATATGTAAAGCATCTCCACGATAACATTTCTCATAATTCTCTTCACTATCTATCATGCAGAAAAGTTTTGAAATAAAGATGTTGTTTTCTATTCTTGCGGTTCCAGCTTCTACATCACCTACGTATAAACCAAGAGCCCCTCTAGCAAACGTACAATTTCGGATTACGAAATGTTTTGTTGTACTTTGTATGGAAACCAGTGTAGCATTCTTTAGTTTAGTATATTCATTATAGATTCCAAATTCAATATTTTCAATCATGTAAGGATTTTCTCTTGATCCATTGCCTGGAAAACCTAGCTTGATAAAATCTTCATCAGAAGTTATACTGAGGAAATTTTCTGTGGCAGGAGGATAATATATGGACACTAAAAAAATAGCAATGGCAGAACCTACTAAGAG
>JAGXNV010000332.1 GCA_019894795.1 Candidatus Heimdallarchaeota archaeon
CTCTTGAAATATTCAACGTATTCTCTATAGAACCGCTACATACTTCTATAGAAAATAACTCTACTGATGATTTGATTCTATCCTTTAGACTCATCAATGAAACTGACACAAACCGAAACCCAATGGAGGTAACTAAAAGCGAATTATCAATAATGATTCTGGGAGAAGCAGTAGCTCAAGAGGATTATTATGTAAATTATGATGATGGGTTTAACAATGTAATTATCTCCTCTCAGGCAATTCGATTCAACGACTTTGAATTGATATTGGATATCTCAAAATCTAATTTCAAATCCAGTTACATCGATGAAAAACTTGAAACAACATTTGATGTTGTGATTAATCAGGTAACTCCCACAACTCCTCCACCTGGTACTGAGTTACCCCCATATTTAATCGGTATAATTATAGGTGGAGCAATTGGATTTATTGGTCTTGTTTCAGTTATTGCTGTCGTAGGTAGTAGAAAAGGAAGAAAACGAGAAACAATTGTTGATGTTTCAAGGTCTTCTGATTATGTCAGCTTATTTGAAAATGTTCTAACTTTGAGAAAATTATTATTTATCGAGAATGAATCAAGTCTCCCCGTATTTGAATATGATATAGCGTATTCAAATACTGTTGACACTGCTTTAATCTCAGGTTTTCTTTCTGTTGTAGCGTCAATGGGTGAACAGATTGGCGGGATTGGTACAGGAGGAATAAAGAAACTTGAATATCGAAACTTTGTTGTAAATACAGCTGCTGCTGAGAAATATTCTGTATTCCTATTCTCTTCTAAGGAAATAACTAACATAATTGCGGCCCAATTGTTTGATCTAATGATGTGGTTTGAGTTCACATTTTCATTTGAAGGAACTTGGAATGGAAAAATGGAACCTTTTGTAACTAAGACAAAGATTATTCAAGACAAAATAGCTGAAAGTCTCTACTTATGGATATTCTTTCCACTAGTGTTTGATGTGAAGAAGCAAAAGGAGATCAAAAAACTTAAAGATGTCAATAGTAGAGTTGTTGATTTCATAGCTAAATCTGGTTCAGTTACAATAAGCTCCCTAATAACAAAATACAAGAATGTAGATCTAGATGATATACTGAGGACAGTTTTTACTTTAGTCAACAAAGGTTTTCTGCTAAGACAAAGATTTGTTTAATTTTAGGAACAATATTTTTATACTTTTTTTCTGATTTCCTAGTGAGGATTAATATGAAAAAATTACTTTTTGTTATGTGGTCAGAGAATAAAGGAACTTTTACACATGTTATGATGAATGTTTTAGATTTTCATGAGAAAGGATACAAAGTAGGTGTAGTTTTTGAAAGTGAGGGGTGTAAATTGATTCCTTCTTACGAAGAAAACAAAAATGAGAAATTTGAGAAAATGAAAGAAAACAAACTGATTTTCTCTGTATGCAAAGTTTGTGCAAAGGCTACAGGAGCTTTAGAATCTGCACAAAAACAGAACTTACCTATCCACGATAGTCTATCTGGTCACACTCCCTTAGAGCTCTGGGTAAAGGAAGATTATGATATAATCTCTGTTTAGTTTTTAGACAATTCTTTTTTTTAATTCAGTACTATTCTCTTTGAATTGTGAAAATACTGGATTTTTGTAATCTGGACAGCAAACTGTGATACCATTAAGACCATCTTCCCAAGGAAAACTTACCCCGACCCCTATACCCTGAATAAATGGATAAAGTGTGTGAAAAGCTGCAGGACAGATTTTTCCTCTTTCTTCTGGATAAATGAATTTATCACCTATCTTATGCTCATAATTGCATGTTCCTACCTAAAGAATGTTAGCAATTATAATTGTAACTTCCTTTTCTCTTGATTTGAAGTTTAAATCACCTTCTTATTCTTTCTTAGGAACCCCGTAAACTTTTTCTCTGATATCTTGATCAGACCAACCAGTGATTCGCTTGAAAATCCAACTTACTTGTCCAAGATGATTGCTTTCATGATTTAACAATCCAGCTATTCTTTTATATCTAGGACTATCACCATAGGGTGATTTAAGAATCTCCTCCTCCTCTTCTGCTGTCATTTTCTCAATTCCTTCTGCTACAATTGGGGATATTCTCAGATATTCTTTTTCGATTTTTTCTAGATTGAAGGAATCTTCAGTTTTTTCTCCATATTTGGTTGCTAGAAGACTATCATCAAAATCAATATTCGGTATAAGTGTTTTGAACCAATTAAGAACAGCAAGATTGTGTCTAAAT
>JAGXNV010000333.1 GCA_019894795.1 Candidatus Heimdallarchaeota archaeon
GAGCACAGATTCAATGTCTTGGTCAATAAGAGATATTCAATCAATAGTTTATAGTAATAAGTCTTACCAAGGAGATCCAAAATCTCTCACTTCGTTGAATAATGGAAATGTGCAATTTACTAGAGCGTTGCAATATGGAGAAAATATTCTAATTCGATATAGTTTTTCATCAAATGGGGAATCTTGGGGACAGTCTAAAGAAGCAATTTTAAATCTGACTCAAGCACATATTCTTCGTTACAATCTCTACCATGAAGGTATACTAGTGTACGAACAAGATATAGAAAACTAACTATATGATATATGAGGAACTTTGGAAGTATCAATATACAGAAAAACGATTGATTTCAGGTTTTATTGAAGAATCCACTGAAACCTTCATAATAGAAGATGTAGAATTCTTTGGAGAAGACACAAGCACAACAGATTTTATGGTTTGGAATGGAAAACCTACGATTCTCTATAGATATGCATACTATGATGAAAATAACATAGGTATAGCTATCTACAATAACAGCCAATTTGATTGCTTTGAAGCAGTAAATGTAGACAATGAAGAGTACATTGAGTTGTTAGCATGCAATGATGTTTTGTACATTCTTTACAATTCTGCAAGCGAACATCTGGAAATTTCAGAAATAGAATTCAATTATCAAGATATGAGTTGGCAAAAAGTAAACAAAAAAACTATAAGTCAGGGAGAGTTAAGGTCTGGAACAGTACGGGATGTTGAAAACAGTGAAAATAAAGAATTAATTGTTAGTAATTACAAGCAAAGTAATGGTTACTATAATGAAGAATTTGACATGCGACAGCTAAGTGGCTATATCATCAAGATCACATTATTCCTACTTGTCTTAGTTATACCAATTGCTTATAACAAATTTAGAAAGAATAAAAAGAAGGAGATGAAATCATGAGAAGTATAGCATCATGGAATCTCAATTTAGTCAAAATTGTGAACAGAACTCAATTTCTCCTAACGATTATTCTTCTAGAGTTCATCCCACTATTTATACAAGAAACCCATAATGATGAAGGAATTATGAGGTCCAGAAGGGTTTTTCTTTTCTTCGATAGAGAATATAATTCATCTAATCATGTCTCAGGATATTATATTAGTTATCTTGCGATAATTCTAGTTTGTTTTCTTCTGTTAATCCTAGTCTTCAAATATCGAAGCATGCTTTTTGAGATTGTTGCAGCTACTTTATCAAGTACAATGATAATTTTGCCAATACTATACACAATAAGCAACAGTAGTTGGAGCAATAAGATCTTGAAGTTTAAAATCGGTTATTTCTTATTGTTGTTCTCAATTTTATTAAACATACAAACAATAATTTTTACTGAAAAATATACAGAAAAAAGACAAATTGCTCTTTATGATAAAGAGAAAATACCTAAGTCGAGTAAGTCTAAATTAAGAAGACATCTGTTAGCACTTTATTTATTTTCAGCATTACCCATAATGATTCGCTTTGATGAAGTAAATAACAGTTCCAAGGCAGGATTATTCTTCTTTGCTGAAAGCTCTCAATATTTTGATCTTCGCTTTATATCTATCCCAGGTGATTTCTTTTTCTTCGGTGCGTCTGCAAATCCACGCGGTTCAGTAGCAATGAATATCTGGTTAATCTTGGAGATAATCATAGTATTGATGATATTTCTTCTACTCTTAGAAAGATGGAAATTCAGCTTCAAAAAGTTAAATATCAATGTTGGTTATATATTTGGTATTCTTGTAATAGCATTTATAGTACTTGCGGCGATATTTCAAAGTCATATTAGAAATGGCAGTATAGTTTTTCCCACTGCATTAATTTCACCAGCGCTTCTCTATATTCTATGCCCATGGATTCTTTTACCATATTTTCTTGCTATCCAAGATGAAGAAGAGCAAAACATCATGAAACTAGGATTTGTTTTCTTCTTAGTGCAAAATTGTATCACAATTCTAGCTCTATTTCTTTCTCATTCCTACTTGATAGAATTTAGAGAACTATTTGGAGGAAATGGAACTGTAGCACAATTTACTTTGAATATTCTTATTTTACCATTCTTAGCAGTTAAAATTTTCTTAACTAAGAAGAGAAAAAAGGAATCTCCAACCATAGAAGTAGATTGATTTTTCTAGAGAAGATTGAAAACAATTGATTATTCATTAGAGTAATTCAATTTAACTCCACATTTTTGACATT
>JAGXNV010000334.1 GCA_019894795.1 Candidatus Heimdallarchaeota archaeon
TGTTAGTTCAAATGAAAAATATCAAACACCTGTCGATGTTGATGAATTAATTACACAATTAATTGAGGTTATCGATAAAACTTCAGCAGAAAGAGTTGTGATTGATAGTATAACCGCTCTCGCTCTTTCCATGGAGTCTGAACAGCAAATAAGGCGACAGATTCTTAAATTGAGTGCTGTTATGTCCTCTCTCGAATGTACAACAATACTTACAAGTGAAATGCGTGGAGGAATTGTATCCCGTTTTGGAGTGGAAGAATTCATGTCTCAAGGAGTAGTTGTACTTAATTATGAATTTCGAAATAATGTAGCTATTAGAAGCATGAATATCAGAAAAATGAGAGGGGTAAAACATGAAATGGTTGAAAGACCATTTGAGATAACGTCTTCTGGGGTAAAAGTTTACTCTGAAGAACAGTTTTACTTCTAGGAAATTTTTCCTGTTTTTTCAATCGTTTAACGTAAGATTTAAAATGAATAGTCAAATGCTCACATTAGTGAATTAGATGGGCAATATACGAACCAGTCAAATAAAACGCTTATCCAAACAAATTGTAAGAGATTTTCATGATCAGCTAAATACAGACTTTCAAAACAATAAACATGTTGTAGAAGAAGTTTGTTCGATTATGTCGAAGAAAATGCGTAACCAAATTGGTGGATATGTCACCCGCATTATGAGACAATTCAAGGATCAAACAATCCAAGTTTTAGAAGAATTGTAAGTTTATTTTCAAATAAACTTTTTTAACCACTGTTTTACTATTTTATATATGTCCTTTAGTTCTCGTATACCAAATTTTCATAATAAATCAGCAGATGAGAGAAGGAAAATCATTGCAGAATTATTGCATCTTTCTGAAGATGACGTTGCAATCTTAAAGAGAGAAGAAGTAAGCGAAGATGTTCTTGACATAATGATTGAGAATGTTATAGGAAAATTATCTTTACCCCTAGGAATAGCTACAAATTTCAAAGTAAACGGGAAGGATTATCTTGTTCCTATGGCTACTGAGGAATCATCAGTTGTGGCAGCTGCAAGTCATGCTGCAAAGATAGCTAGAATTAAAGGGGGATTTACAGCTGTATATTCTGGATCCTTCACAATAGGGCAGTTACAAATATGTCGCGTGAAAGATATAGAGACAGCTAAAGAGCGTTTAATGGCTTACAAATTAGAACTTCTTGAGATTGCAAACTCAACAAATGAGATATTATGCAACTTAGGTGGAGGAGCTAAGGATTTTGAGTTAAAAACAATTCAAGGAAATCAGGATACTTACCTTCTGCTTCATTTAATTGTTGATGTAAAAGATGCCATGGGTGCAAATGCAGTTAATACAATGTTAGAAGCACTGAAGTTGAGGGTTGAAGAATTAACTGAAGGTATAGTTCTGCTGAGAATCATATCTAATCATGCAACAAAGAGAACAGTGAAAGTATCAGCTGTTTTTAGTAAAGAATCTTTGGGAGGAGAAGAAATAGTTGAAAGAATATTATGTGCTTACGATTTAGCTGATAGCGATATATATCGGGGCACAACTCACAATAAAGGAATAATGAATGGAATTATTGCTGTGGTACAAGCAACAGGCAACGATACAAGGGCGATAGAGGCTGGTGCACATTCATTTGCCGCTAAAGATGGTAGTTATAAATCTTTATCAAAATATGAGAAAAATGCTGAAGGGGATCTAGTAGGTTCTATGGAAATACCATTATCTCTAGGACTTTTAGGTGGAGCCATTAATGTGCATCCTACTTACAAGCTTGCTCTGAAAATCCTAGGTGTTTCTAGTTCAGAAGAATTTGCCAATATTGTAGCAGCTGTTGGGTTAGCGCAGAATTTAGCAGCTCTTAGAGCTCTTGTTTCAGAGGGAATTCAACAAGGACATATGGCTTTACATGCCCGAAACATAGCTGTAACAGCAGGAGCAGAAGGAGAAGAAATTGAACGAGTAGCAAATAATATGATTAAAAGTGGAAGTATCACTTATGATTCTGCAAAGAAAATATTAGATTCTGAAAAAGTTAATAAGGGCGTATGATGTTAATTAGTTGTGTTTGTAATTTTAAAATCGTACTATGAAAAATTCAAAAAAACTAGAAAGGTTTGTTATATTATTTTCATTATTGCAATGTTTTCGGTAGGAACATATT
>JAGXNV010000335.1 GCA_019894795.1 Candidatus Heimdallarchaeota archaeon
GTATACAGGATTATAAGCATGTTGTAATAAATAAGGACTTTTTTCTTTTATCAGACTATTTGGTTCTGAAGCTTTATGATCATGCAGGTTCATAGATACAATTTTCGTTTGAAGTTATTATTATTATCCGTTTCACAAAAATTCTTTCTGATCTGCAGGTTCTCTCAAATCTGCATTGCACTTGTAACAATTTTTATCAGATTTATACAAAACTGTACTGCAACTTGGACATAATTTTTGATTGACATCTAATGGTTTCGGAGCTACTAAAGAAGAAGGTGTTTCAGTTAAGGAAGAAGGTGTTCCTGTTAAATCATTAGTTTCTTCAGTATCTGGAATTGCTGGTGGTTCAGTTTCATCTTCCTGTATCATAGTTCTATTATAGATACTAGGAGCTTTAGGAATAGGAGTTAAAGGTGCAGGAGTGCTCGGGTCCATACTAAAGATTTTACTTTCGGAAGAAATTAGTTTGAAATCAACGCTCAGTTTTCTGAATCCTAGATAGATGAAAATATAACCAACCAAATTTCCATAAATTCCCAAAATAGTGATATACGCAGCTATCCAAGAAAGGATATTAATTACACTTCCAATCAGTGGAAGAACAGAAGGTTTTTTGATAAATCTCATTTGTTTTCGGTAATCTTTGAAAACATTGTGAGTGAGTAGTAAAGCTAAAAATAACAGTAAATTGCTCAACAAAAAGAAGCTGGTGTTCAAATAAAATATTGGTATGAATCCTGATAAGGATGTTATAGTATAAACAATGAATATCAGACCTATAACTAGAAATTTTCTTTCTTGTTTTTCAAATCTGTACATCTTGAAGTGATTTCGGGCGTGTAACATTATTCGACCAAGATAATAAATGAAAGATCCTAGAAAGACAATTATTGTTATTGCTAGAAGAATGAAAATTAGCGAATTAAGAAAGTATAATTCAGAAAGATAACTTACCATGTAGAAAGCTAGAATATCAAGTTCCATCACAGAAAAACCTGAAAGAGGAATGACTAGAATGAGAAGAAGTATTGATATGATTGTCAGTGCTGTTCCAGACAGAACTAGAACGAGCAAAGAATTCCTTATACTCTTTGAAGAATTGGAGAGGTCTCTTTTTTGAGTATTAAAGGATGGACCTTCAATGAATCTCGGCATATAACCACCTGTAAACAAAAAGATAATGAAAAACCACATTAAAAAGGAATCTTATGGTGACAAATTACTACAGGGAATGTGACACTGAGTCAATATAAGCAAATTCTTCAAAATTCTTCCGATCTGAAATGATTTTTTCTACTTCAAGGTGTTTATCACTTAGTTTACTCTCAGGATTAGCACTATGTTTACCTACAGCAATTATTGTTATCAATCTCATATCTTCAGATATGTTGAGCACTTCCTTAGCAACTTTCTCATTAAAACCTGCCATTGCATGTGCAACTAATCCTCTATTCACAATGGCTAGCATAAGTTGGTTTGTTGCCATCCCAGTATCAAATAAGTAGTAATTTCTTTCTTCAATCATACAATCTAGTTCAGGTTTACTGAAAACAGCTATTAACATCGAAGCATCTTTAGCCCAATAATTACCGCCTGATAGTGCAACATGTAACAGCTCAAGTTGATTTTTGTCTTTTACAAAGACAAATCTCCAAGATTGTTTGTTGCCACAAGAAGGGGACCTAGACGCAAGAAGTGTTACATCTCGGATAAACTCTTCTGTGATTTCAATATGATCTAGAGCTCTCAGAGCTCTTCTCATATGAATGACTTTCTCGAATTCCATAAATAAAAGAAAATGAACTTACTTTTGAAGATTTTCTATAGTAGAACGTACTTCATCAGCATGTCCCTTGACACTAACTTTTTCCCAAATCTTAGCAATCTTACCTGCAGGATCAATCAAGAAAGTGCTTCTAATAACACCTAAGAAGCTTTTTCCATAAATAGATTTTTCTCTCCAAGCACCATATAACTGAAGAACTTCCCGTTCAGTGTCACTTAGAAGAATGTGTTTGAGCATAAACTTCTTGATGAACTTCTGGTGGCTTTCAGGAGAATCAGGACTTACACCTACTATTGTAGCATCTATATTGGAAAAATCATCAAAACTAGCTGTAAAATCACAAGCTTCAGTAGTACATCCAGGAG
>JAGXNV010000336.1 GCA_019894795.1 Candidatus Heimdallarchaeota archaeon
AAGTTGAAAGTGTTACCACCTTTATCTTGCACTTCAACAACCACATCATATGTTCCACTTTCTACATAATAATGGAAGGCAAAACTATCATCAGTTGCATTTTGAACAACACCATCACCCCAATATATGTAAACTGTCAATACTCCTGAGTAGTCATCGTCATAAGTGAAATATAATTCAACATAACCATCAGTTATCTCAGTTGCATTATTTGTATAAGCTGTTATCTCAAGGGTTGGAGCATCAAAATCAATGTAAAGATAATTTGTAATATTGTTTGAAGTTCCCAGAGAAGTACTGACTGTCAGAGTAATGTTATAATCATTAGTAATTAATGGATAAATGTGTGTTACACGATATAATCCATCGTCTTCATCAGGTTCTAAAGCGGTTAAATTAGCAATAAGAGATCCATCATCATAATCAATAAGAATTTCAGTAATATTACCTCGATTTAGAAAGATGTCAAACTTAAAAGTCACATCCTCATGGTTTACGTATGAGCCACTTATTGGATACAATTCTAGTGTTGGTTTTGAGTCATATATTCTGATAGTATGATAGTTTCCTACAGTTTCATTATAGATCTCGCCATAGTAGATATTATAAGCTTCAAAGTAGATGATGTTATCAACAGCATGAACACCTATTGACGCATTATATTCACGCATAGTATCGTTATAACCAAAATCATTTATTTCTGTATAATTATTTTGTAGAGTTCCTTCCACTTGTGTCCACGAAACAATTTCAGTATCATTTTCTAAACTTTCAATAACATAGTATCCTATACCGAAAGTTTCAGTTTCTGTACTATTGAGTGTAGTTATAAGAATTTCAATTTCATCAACATTTGTTATAGATTCTTGAAGAACCGTGTCGGACTTGAAATAGAAACCATTGTTAATTTCATAAATATTCAAATAAGTTTTAACTAATCCATCATCCCAAGTATCCCAACCATAGGAGTTATTAGCTGCAAAATGCAGTGTTCTTTCAGTAAAAGTAATTGTTGTGTTATAAACAGCATAAGTTTCTGTCGAAACATTCGCGTAATTCATTTTTATGAATTGGACACTACTATCAAAGACATCTAGTGAAGCATTGTATAGTTTGTCCCTGTATACAGAAGTAACTAGAGTAATATTTTCATTTATACTTTCTCCATATACTCGATAAGATATTACTATAGTGTGATTAGTCTGATTGGATGGAGCATAATAAGTATGAAAACCACCTGTGTTTGTAGCATTTACAATTCCATGGAATTCAGGTGGGATTCCTTGCTCATTCACAAACAAGTAATGCCAAGGACCAAGATGGTTGAATTCATCAACTTCTTCATAAGTTCCATTTGTTTTGTCTCCAACCCAACCATAACCTTTGAAATAAGTATTTTCAGTAAGTTCAAAAGTTACAGTATAATAGGTTCTATCTTGAAAAGAATATGAAAACGCTAAATTAAGGCTATCAACAGTTGTCATGTTTAAATTTGAACCTTCCCCGACTAGCACAATACCATCTACACCAGAATAACGATCTACTGAGTATTCAACGGTTATTTCGGTATTGTTCTCAAAATTGTAATAATCTATTTCATCTTCATCGATCATAATATGCTCTAATGTAGGTTCAGCTGTGCTTGCAGCTAATACATTATAATGTGAATTAAAACCTAATGTCATAGAAGCAAATAATATTGTTAAGATTAGTAGTGTGTTAATTTTTTTACTGTTCATATCCTTCACTTTAACTCTGCTTGGTAGGTGTAAATAATAGTGTTTTTATGCTTTTTGTCTCATACCTTCTTTTCATCATGAATTCAACTGGTAGTTTTAAAGGTAAAAGGATCCATAACAACGAATGAAACTGAACATCCAAATTCTTTATCTATTTTCAAGGAAGATGAAACAGTTTTAAATCCTGAATCACCCCAATTTTCATCCACTACCGCATTTCTGCGCTCAATCATCTCTTTTATCCCTTTTAATGCATTTGTCTTAACAGCATCGAGATTTGAACCTTTAGTCTCATATGCTAGAACACAATCAAATTGTGGGTCTTGATTTTGGATTGAAACCTTAGCTAAAGAGATGCAACAGGCTACACTCTCTCCTTTTTTCCCAGATTTCAAAGCCCTTACTACAT
>JAGXNV010000337.1 GCA_019894795.1 Candidatus Heimdallarchaeota archaeon
TAACTAGCCTTTGTAATCTTTTCAAAATGAAATATAAATTTGAACCAAAAGCACCAACAGCAACATGAATTTCATCAATTATTATAAACTTGACAGTTCGTATAATATCTTTGAAGTGATGATTTTTCATATGAAAATGGAGCATATCCGGATTAGTAATCAAAATATTTGGTGGATACTCCATAATCTTAGTTCTAGTTTCTTGAGAAGTATCTCCATCATAGACTTCACACGTAATCCCCAACTTTTGACCATATTTCATTATTTTTCTTTGTTGATCTTTTGCTAAAGCTTTAGTGGGGTAGATAATTAGAGCGAATAACCCACGCCTCATGAGAGGATGAGGAGATTCTTCTAGGATTTTAGCTAAAAGTGGAAGGATGAAGGCTTCAGTTTTTCCAGTACCTGTGGGAGCAACTATTACAATATTATCCCCCTTACCCACAGCCTCAAATGATTCAGTCTGAAACGAATATAATTGCTTTATGCCTAGTTCCTTCAAATATGTTTGAAACTCTGAAGGTAGATCAACTGTTTTTTTGCTCAAAGGTGGGTTATTCTTTTTCAGAAAATTGTAGTAAATGAGCTCAATATCTGGATTAGTAATTATTTTCTTTACTGCAATAGGAAGATTTTCGGGTGAATAACCTCCCCTCTCAATCATTTCTTCTTTTTCATTATCAGTTTTTCTCTCAAAAGAGAAACTCAATGTTTCATCTTTACGCCTAGCAGCAGCTAGAATTTCTTTTCTTGAAGATTTCTTCTTATTTAGTTTATTATAAGAATCGTCGATATCTACTGATTGGAACTTTTCAGATAATCCGCAGAAACCACAGTGAAAACTTATGTAGGACACTTTTTTCTCAGCAGTTAAAGGTTTGTCACAATCAGGGCATTTCATTTTTAGCCTCTATGCATGTATCCAGTTAATGCTTAATAAACTTGCAGTGTGAGTTTGTAACTGAAAATAATGTCCCATTCGAAAAGGATAGATTTAAAACAGTTTTAGTTTTATTCGAAATAAGCTAAGGTGGAAAAATGTCTACTCCGCGTGTATGTAAATGGAAGCAAAGTGTTTCAGGTAAAACTCCTGATGGTTCAATTTATAAGGTTGATTTTCCGTGTAGATTCCCAGATGAAGAACTTACAACCGATCTGTGTTCCCTCTGTCTTCAAGGGGATTTGTTCTCAATGTTTTATGCCCAGACGATGAGTATG
Organism: Candidatus Heimdallarchaeota archaeon; assembly: GCA_019894795.1. Classification (GTDB taxonomy): domain Archaea; phylum Asgardarchaeota; class Heimdallarchaeia; order Heimdallarchaeales; family Heimdallarchaeaceae; genus UBA460. Next base: position 1,219 of record JAGXNV010000337.1, read on the forward strand.
AAACAAAGCGCAGGTATGCAAGAAGAGATTATGGCTTTTCTTAAGAATTTTACATCAGAAGATTTTGACATGAGATAAAAAACTAAACTATATCTTTCACATTATGCCAGTAGTTTACTTTATTTATTTCTTAATTTAGAGATTATCATAGCTATAGATAGTGTAACTGTAATCGCTGCAATACTAATCAGAGGATAGAGTAGAGGTAGATAAGAATAGGTTATTTTCTCGTAAATATCTGATACAGGCATGTTAATTGTAAACATAGTTGAGAATGTAGACCAAATGAAGTAGTTTTGTAATCCCTCATTAATTGATGATGTGGATAATTCTAGATTGCTTGGATGCAGTAGAGCTAAAGATTGTTGGTCCTGGGTTTCCATTGATTGAAAATCAGTTGTAAGAATTTCATAGAGCGAATAATAGTTTACAATCAATGGAGGTACAGTAAAATTATCAGGGAGATCACTTCCCGTTATAGTAATTACTATTTTATCCCCAAGGTTGAGTGTTGTAGTAGCATAATTTAATTTTACTGTTCCAAACTCTGTAGAGGTTCCAACAGATAATTCAGTCTCTACATTATTATGAGTGTAGTATACATTAGCTTCAAAAGATTCTAGTAAGGATTGATCAATAAACTGAAATAGCGAAATATTTGCAGGAGACAGTCCTTCATTCTCTATTTCGTATTGTAATATCATAGAACCATCTTCTTCTGAGATTTCCAAATTTGACATTACAGAGATTTCAGGAAATATAATACCATGGATTTACGGCGGTGAAACTAGAAATACAGTCAGCTCAACTCTTACATTCGGAATATTGTTGCCACCTCCGTTATTAGAAAACCAGGCAAGACAAGCTTTTCCACTTCCTGAAATCTCTGTAATGTCAAATTTGGAAATCTCAGAAGAAGATGGTTCTAT
>JAGXNV010000032.1 GCA_019894795.1 Candidatus Heimdallarchaeota archaeon
ACCAAATGAAGAATATTCTTGGGAAAAAGCCCAAGAACTGATTTTGAGTGCTTATGGCAATTTTGATGAAGACTCCTTTAACACAGCTAAGGACATGTTCGATAGAAATCACATAGATGCAAGTCCTAGAATGGGTAAGCGAAATGGAGCATTTTGTGCTGGATGGTATAATGGTAAAACATCTTACATACTACAAACATTCACAGGTGCTCTCGGAAATGTTTACACATTAGCTCATGAACTAGGTCATGCTGTACATGGCTATATGGTTTCGAGAGAACAAACCATTCTGAATTCAAGATATCCCATGGTCATTGCTGAAGTTGCTTCAATATTCGGAGAATTACTACTAACAGATTTACTTCTAAGTGAAGCAGAATCTCCAGAAGAAAAGAAAGCTATACTAAGTAAGGTTTTAGATGGAGCAGGAATGGCTACATTCCAAGTAAGTGCAAGAGTATGGTTTGAGCAAAGTATGTATGAAACCATAGAAAAAGGAGGATTTCTTAATGGAAAAACTATCTCTACACTTTGGACAGAAGCAAGAGATAAGATCTATGGAGATGCAGTAGAATGGTTTGAAGAAATGGATTGGGAATGGACAATGAAACCACATTACTATATGCCGAATTTCCGGTTTTACAACTACCCCTATGTTTTTGCTCAAATGTTTGTTTATGCTCTCTATCAGCTGTATAAGGAACAAGGAGAAGCATTCATACCTAAATTAAAACTAATACTAAAATCTGGTGGAAGTAAATCACCCAAAGAATTTGGAGAGATGATGGGATTGGATATTTCCAAACCTGATTTCTGGAAATTAGGAATGAAGCAATACGAACGATTTGTGGATGAGTTGGAGAAACTAGTTTAATCAGTTTCCTCTTCCCATTACCTTTTATTTTTACTTATCACTTTTTACTAGATTATATGTCTGATACAAATATGAAATATGATCATTCAGAACTCTTTCCAAGTGTGAATCATCACAACTAGGAAAAGATGGAAAGCCAACAGATTATTTGTGATATTTATTTGATTTAGAAAGGGATTGATGGTAAAATGGTGTTAAAAGAATTATATTTGGTTCAAAAGAAAGATGTTGATAAAGCCACATTAACTCTAACAAGAGCTTTTCATGAAGATCCATTAATACAGTTGATTTTTCCAGACTCTGAAGAAAGAAAAAGATATGCCCCTGTTCTATGGAAATTCATGATAAAAGACGGGATAAAAGAAGGAGAGGTTTACTCTCCCACAAGTGAAATTGAAGGAGTCGCAAAGTGGTTGCCTCCAAGAAAAGAACACATGGGAATATGGAGAACAATTAGAAGTGGGAGAATAAAAATGGGTGTAGCTGTAACAAAGCAGAAGGATGAACGAAAACTTTCACCCAGAAAAATTGAAAAAATTACTGGTAATATTATACGGATACATAAAGAATTGATGAAAGAACCCCATTGGTATTTAGCATGCATAGGAGTAGACCCAGATTATAAAGGAAAAGGATATGGAAGCAAGTTGATCAAACCAATGCTCGAAAGAATAGAAAAAGCAGGACATCCAGTATTTCTGGAAACAAATTTTGAAGGAAACGTAGGACTGTATGAACATCTAGGATTCGAGCTTATAGATGAAACAAAAGTGCTAGATACTGAACTCATAAACTGGGCTATGATTAGAAAACCCAGGTAAAAAATGATGTATATATACTAGAAAATCTGTAATAAAGCAATGTACGGAGTGCGAAATGTGTGTATTTGAGTGAAACAATCAGTCACTTTGATGAAGTTAGCACACCGAGCAAAGAATCTATATAATTACATGAATTACATCGTTAAATTTCAATTAGATTTACAAGATAATCAAACTCATTAGAAAACCTTAAAAAAAGATAAAACGGACAAAGAACGAGCATAGGTCGGGGACTTGGCTCAGTCCGGTAGAGTGGTTGGCTCCAGAGAACATTGTTTATCAATGTCGGCAAAACCAATTGGTCGGGTGTTCAAATCACCCAGTCCCCACCATTTTATCTTCTCTTTTTTTATTTTTGATATTGTTTCAAGTTTTTCCAGAATTTATTCAAAAAACGTTTTCGCTACTTCATATGTCTCTTTATCTACTATCTTTGATTCTTTTACTCCATCCAAAATTGGTACTGGCTTTATTTTTGTGCCTTGGAGAGATGTCATCATACCAAACTTCCCTTCATGAACCAGCTCTATTGCAGCTACACCATATTTTGTCCCCAAAACCCTATCAAACGCTGTCGGTGTTCCCCCTCTTTGCACATGTCCTAACACCACTGCTCTTGATTCTATACCCGTCCTCTTTTCTATTGCTCTTGCAAGTCCATCTCCTATTCCTCCTAATCTGACATTCCCGAAATCATCCATTTCTTTTGATTGAGCAATTATTCCTGTTTCTTTCAGTTTTGCTCCCTCAGCCGCAACTATTATTGAGAACGATTTTCCTTTCTCTATCCTTCTTTGCAACACTGTGATAATATCATCCAAAGTGTATTGCTCTTCAGGGATGAGTATGAAATCTGCTCCACCAGCTATCCCTGAGTATGTTGCTATCCAACCTGCATGCCTCCCCATCACTTCGACAACCATACAACGATGATGAGATTCTGCTGTTGAATGTAACCGATCTATAGCTTCTGTTGCTACAGAAACCGCTGTATCAAAACCAAATGTCATATCTGTTGCACAGATGTCATTATCTATAGTTTTAGGGACACCAACGATAGGAATGCCCATCTCATGTAGTTTCTGCGCAACACCAAGGGTATCATTTCCACCTATGACAATTAAAGCATCAAGTCCCAATTTTTTGAAGTTTTCAATAATTAGTGTATACCCTCCTTCTTCTTTTTCTGGATTGGTTCTAGATGAACCAAGAATAGTACCTCCAAGATGTAAGATACCTGACAAGGCTTTGCGTTCTAAAATAATGTAATTTAACTTCATCAACCCAGCCCAACCATTCTTTATACCAATAATCTCATCTCCATACTGAACTATGCCTTTTCTGCCTATTGCTCTTATTACCGCATTCAATCCGGGACAATCTCCTCCCCCGGTGAGTACACCTATCTTCATATTCATCACGTCCAATACATATCTCACATGAAATTAAATAAACATTATTTTCACAATGTTTTTTATATTCTAAAGAGAGATTTGTATAAGTTCTCAAAATGTGCAAAGATTAGCTATGAATTGAAATTGATTAGATGAAGCAGAATGATTCTTCTCTGGAGCAATGAGCTTTTCTTTCACATGAGAAAAACTATCTCCTATCCAATTTTGACTGTAAAGTTTTATTACATTTAACTACTATAATTTAATTGATGGCTCCAATAGGTCTCTTCATTATGTTTGGTATTATAGGTTTCTTTATTCTTGTATCTATCCTAATTACTGCCAAGAGACGTTATTCCATGCGCGGCGCCATAAAACATCCTATCAAACGTAGTTTAACAAGAGAGTCCAGTGGTGAAGGGGAACAAGCTGTTGCAGAAGCTCATGCAACACTTACTGAAGCTAATACAAAATTCTAGTGATTAACAGAATCGTTAGTTAAATTTCTCCTATGAAAATTTTTTTGCAACATTTAACAAAAGAATAAGGCATTTTTCCTTTCTCAGTATCATTTTGCCAAACATAACGTATTAGTTCCTTAACTTCCTCAGGTAAAGTTTTGAAGAGGGGGGCTAATAGTGCGTAGCCTAGTCTTCGTTTTGTTACTTCTTCAGATTCTAAAAAATGAATTGCATAATTGTAACAAGGATACTTTTCTCTAAGATACTCTGCATTAATAACTCCCCCAATATCTTGAGATTGCATCTAATAGTATACTGTGACTATCCTTTATAAAGTCAAAAAAACAGGCGAGTTTTTGTTACAAACTCGTTCTTATTAACTAGTTTACCCTTGTTATCTTAGTTACTCTTGGTGATTTAATTGAAAGTATTAGTATTATTTTATTCTATGTATGGTCATGTATATCGCATGGCCGAAGCAATAGCAGAAGGTGTGCGAGAAGCTGGCGGTGAAGCTGTGATTCGAAGAGTGCCCGAATTAGTTCCTGAAGATATACTTGAACGATCTGGTGCAAAAGAAGCTCAGAGAGTTTACGAACACATTCCTGTCATTACTGTAGATGAAATGGCAGATTTTGACGCATTTATTTTCGGTACTCCTGCTAGATTTGGAAATATGAGCGCCCAAATGAGGAATTTCCTTGATCAAACTGGTGGTTTATGGGCCAAAGGAGTTTTTATCGGAAAACCTGCAAGTGTATTTACAAGTACAAGTACGCAACATGGTGGTCAAGAAACTACTATTATCAGTTTTCTCACTTCATTACTCCATTACGGAATGATACTTGTTGGATTGCCACCTAGTTTTAAAGGGCTAGCTAGAATAGATGAGGTAACAGGAGGTTCTCCGTATGGTTCCTCAACAATAGCTGGTCCTGATGGAAAACGCATGCCTAGCGAGAATGAACTAGAAGCTGCACGTTTCCAAGGGAAACGCACAACTGAAATAGCATTTAAACTGAAAAACTAATATGTGGTTTTCTAAATATTGGTTTTTTACATTTTTTTCTCCATTATCCACATGTGATGGTGCAGATTATATTTTCTACTATCAAGAAATCTTGCCAAATTTTGATCTTTTTCAAAAGTAATTCTATAATACTTCTTATCTTCTCGGTACTGACCCAATCTTCTTAGGAATTCATCCACATATCTAACGTCTGTACAATGAAATGGTCTGCATCCAGAAAATATTACATTAAACCGTAGATGACTGATGAGCAAAAACTTAGCCAATCTTACCGAGGAGACAAGAAGGAAAAAAAGATTTTTGAAAGTTATGGTGAAAAAAGTGTATGTTAATAAGGATAGGAATTGCAGCAAGGTTGAAAGGTGTGTCGCCAAGTACCCTTAGAAGGTGGGAAAAAGAAGGAAAAATGCTACCAGCAGGGAGAACAAAAGGCAGACACAGGAGATACAAACTAAAGAGCTAGTGGGAGAGAAGAAAAGAAGAGAAAAACAGCAGTATGCAAAAGTGGTAATTGGGTATGCACGAGTGAACGCAAATAAGCAAAGGAAAGAATTGGAAAGACAACAGGAGCAGATGAGAACGTTTGCTAGCAAGCAAGGATGGGAAATGAAGAAGGTGTTTACTGATATTGCTTCAGGGATGAATGAGCAGCGAAAAGGGTTACATAAACTTCTCAACGAAGTGGCAACCACTCAACCTTATGCAATTATATGCACTTATGAGGATAGATTAGCAAGGTTCGGAACAGAAGTGATAAAACAGTACTGTCACACATTTGCAACTAAAATCTATGCTATTCATCAACCTGAAGGCAATTCACGAGAAGAAAAACTTGTAGAAGACATGATAGTGCTCGTCTCCTCCTTTGCGGGAAGGTTGCATAGACAAAGAAGAGGAAAAACACCTCCTCTTTCCGAGTGATTTTCTTCGCGTTTAAATACCATTTTGGAGATAGTATAACTGAGAGACATTGGGCACACAAGCAACTAGTAGAACACAACTATCTTCTCCCACAAGCACAGCTACAGTGATGAGAAGTTATCAGATAGTGCTCAACTGTGTAGATCAAGCTCAACGAGAAGAGATTAACCAGAGGATAAGAACGCTAGAAGAACAGCAACACCAGCTCCTCACACCTCAAATTATACAGCAAGCAGAGAAACTATATGCAACGAATCCTAAAGAAGGGTTCTTTACTCGCAAACTCTGCAAAGAAGTGGGGAAGAGTCCCAACATTGCGGAGAGTGCCTTCCATTGGTTGGACATAGCTATTAAAGGAAAGAAAGAGAAAGAGCAAAAAGTGCAAGGTCTACTTAGTTTTCTCTCCAAGAACCCTCAACAGTTGCTAGAGTGGATGATTTTTGGTCGCTCACCTTATACAGAAAGCAGCTTAGGCAACTTTTGGAGAGTAAAAAGGAGATACATTATAAACCTACTCACCAGCACTAGATTACAAGCAGATGCATACTGGAGGAAGAAGCAAAGAATGCTCTATACCTCCCAATTCTTACAAGCTAACTCCTTCCTTCCTCCCACAACACAACATGAAATCCTCCAAGCAATTACAGATGCACTGGCTTACTATACCCACGAATTTTCCCTTTCCCCTACTCTTTCACTAAACCAGAAAGCGTTTCTAGCCAAACTCCAACTCTTAAAGAAAGAGCAAAGAAGCGTTGCTCCTTTTCTCATTTCTTGGATCAACAGCTCCCAGAATTCTCGTTGGAAAAGTCTCAAAACTCTCTCCGAACAACTAGCAAAATTGATAGGAAAACCTACTCGAAAACTCTTTTCAGCTGTTAGGCTGATAGTTGTTTTCACACTCTTTGACCATTACATGCAGAGTGTCCCTCAGTTACTCCAAGGTCTTCCTCTAGCTAAAGTTGTTCCTTTACCATTTAAACGAAAAAAGAAAGGAAGATTACCAGTAAAATTGTTAATGAAAAAAGATTATGTAGTTACCCGACCAGGGAATGCACAAGAATTGACTGACCAGATAAAGAGGCAAGGATGGACAACACTAGGTTTTCCAAAACAAGGAAAGAAGAAACTTCATGCTCAAGTTCGTTTTCCAGCTAAGGTGAAGGAATACATCAACAACGGTGCCCGCATCAAAATCTTTCAGATAAGTAGCGGATGTGCACCTAGTTTCAAACCTAGAGTAGATGTGGTACTAGAAGGAACTCATGCCTGTTTTCATTCAACTATCCTTCTTCATCATTATCTTTCTCCCATCTCTAGAAAGACTGTTCCCATCCTGGGAGTAGATATTAATCGTTTAGGACAACATATGGTAGCTTTTAACACTTCTACACCTCTCCCTAAAGATTTGCTGCAATTGACTGAGCACTATGCTCACCTTAGTGCTAAAGTCCTCCCAGAACTTAATAGAGGATTACTTCGCAAACGCAAGGAGCATGATGCTCGTGGTTGCTGTAAATTGCGAGGTGAACTCGAGCGTGTCTATACTCGCCGTCATAGGATCCTTCGTGAGATTCTTCGTCTACTCCCTCATTTTCTTGCAGCAGTGCTGGTGAAAAAGAAGTGTAAAGTCTTGAAGATTGAACACCTCACTGTTGACCCCACAGGAACGAAAGGCGCGTTAGCTAAAGCTATCTACACCATGCCTGATAGTTTGTTCATTTACAAGAAAGCTGTCTGGTTAGCTTCCTTAGAGTTAGGCTATGATCTACAGTTAGAATCGGTTCTTCCCTATCATACTAGTACAACTCATTTTAGCTGTGGAGGTGTGCTTACTCGCCAATCTGGACAGTATGATGTTGCTCCATGCAAAAAATGTGGACAACTAGTCAATACTCACAACAATGCAGCCAAGAATATCGCTTCCCTTCCTGGTACTCTCCTTCCTCCTGATTCCTTCCCCTCAACGCACGCGAGGGGACCCACTTAAACGACGGTTAGAAAGCCTTTGGCAAGTTTACCCAAGTTTCATAACGTGCGTCCATAGACCTTAAGTTGTCCATTTACATGCAGACCTACAGGAATAGATGTGTTTACTGGTGATTGTTGGTATTTCTCTAAGTGAGTTTTTAGTTCCTCTACATTAATCTGGGAGAAGACATTTACAATTGTTTCATAATTTTCTTGCTTTAAAACTCTAATAGCTGCATCTAAATCTTCATCTTTATCTTCTAACTCTTTTACTTGCTCTTCATTGATCCAATAATGCCATGATTCATATTTTTTGGTAAAACCATATTTATGATAGAGATTCAGTGCAATGTCATTTTTGGTTTCCACATACAAACCTACAGTTTTTGTGTTCTTCTCTTTGAAAAAATTGATGGAATAATCCATGAGTTGTTTTCCATACCCTCTTCCTCTCTCTCTTTCAGCCACTGCTATTTGACCTAAGTGGGCATAGTTACCCATTATTCGAAGAATTAGAAAGCCAATTAAGTTATCATCTCTATATGCACCAACAAACCCCTCATTATCTAAGCTATTCAGGTAAATCTCCTTCTTCATATTATCTATAGGAAAGGCTTCTGTGTTCAGTTTAGTGAAATCTTCCCAATCCTCTTTCTTGAATTGCCTGAATTGTATCATGTTCAAAGTTAAGCAATTAAATCTTATAAAGTATTTTTTGATTAAGTCGAATCATCTATTAAACTAAACTCATCTTCTGTTATCTCAACAACTAAACGCGCTAATTCCTTGTATAATGCGAAATATTCTGCTCCCTTACTTGTTGCTCTATAGACAAATTTTGGTCTTCTCTCAAAGTTATCGTATCTTACAAGTAGACCACGTGCTTGCATGAATACGATCAGTTTTTTTGCTCTATCTAGCGGGAGATTAGCTCTTCTAGCAATTTGTGATATTCCCGCTTCTGAATAGAATTCAAGGGTTGACAGAATGTCAGCATAAATATCATATCGTGCTCTATTTACAACAGGCATGTTAGCTTCCTTCTACTATATATTATAATTTCAAGAAATAAAAAGTTTGAGCCCCAGATATCTGGAGCTCATGAACATCTACCTACTAAATTGGTGATATCTAGCCTTTTGTATATTTGGCAGATGGGTCCGCATCAATTGTTCCAGCTGCAATTACTCCAGCTCGAACATCTTTTCCTAATTCAACCACATCAGCAGTAATATCTTCTACTCTTGCTCCATCTCCTATGATTATTGTTCCACCAAAGAGCTTACCTCTCACACGAGAGTCTCTACTGATAGTAATTAAATCTGCTTTGGCGATTTCACAAGTCAAACTACCACTTACGCTTATTTCCCCTGCTTCAATTTCATCTCCCTTAAGCGATCCACTAACTTGTAGTTTCTCACTTAGTCTTAATAAACCACTTGAATTACAGGAACCACTAACATTAATATTTTCAGCAATTGTGTTAGCTCCTAAGCTAAGCGACCCACTAACTTTTACATCAACAAATTTAGCATTATCACCTGCTGTACTTGACCCGCTTACAGATAGTTTCTCAATCTTTGAATCATCTCCAACTTTACTACTACCACTCACCGATAATTTAGCAGCTATAATACTTCCTTCACATTTGTACGATCCACTAACACTTAACTTATCTCCAACTTGAGCGGTAGAAGTTTTTGCTGAACCGCTAACATCTGTACTATTTGTGATTAGGTTATTACATGCAAAAGATCCACCAATTTCAACTTCGGGACAATCAAGAGTTCCATTGATTTTCGCAGAACCTGATACTTCTAGTTCTTCCTTGATTATTGCGTCTCCACCGACTTTGAAAGATCCACTAATGTCAACTACTGTAGCATTGAGATTTAATTCATGTTTAGCTGATCCACTTACTTCATAAGTTTCTACATCCGCATTTCCATAGACAGCACATGATCCCATTATCTTAACTTCAGGGCATTTGAAATCTTTCTCAACTTCTACTCCACCCTCAACAGTGGTTTCTTCAGCTGTAAGATTTCCCCCAACAATTAGTTTTGATCCTCCACTTCTTCCATTTCTGATTCTGATTCGTTTTGCGAGAACATCTCCTGTTATCTCAAGGTAGCCATTCTTATGCATAATTTCTTCAACTTCTAAAGAACCATTGATTTCAACATCTCCTTCACTAACGAGATTACCTTTTATTACCAGTTTATCAACCTTTGAAGACACAGTTATTCTTGCCCCATCATGAGCTTCAAGGTCGCCATCAACTATACTCAACTCAATTTGTTCGTCATCTTTGACTACGATTTTTTCCATATTTGTTCACCAAGTTTTACTAAGATACATATCTCTCTTCCTATTTAAAAAGAAAAATCACAACTTGTGATATCATTTTGTGTTTTTATATCGTATTTTAGTACTAGTCGTGATATAGTAATGCTTTTCAAAAACGAAGACTTTACAGTGTTTATGACACAAGAGTTAATAGAAAAATTAGCTCGCATCCCTCAGTTTTATAATGTTAAATTAAGTCCATCAAAGGACAAGATAGCTTTCTACTGGGATAAAACAGGAAGATTGGAGCTATACTTAATGGATTTAGATACTAAGGAATACGCGCAAATTAGTGATGGTGAAGTTCCTAGAGCTCTGCGTTCAGGTTTTATTTGGTCAAAAGATAACAGAAACATTATTTTTGCTAAGGATAAAGAAGGCAATGAACAACATGACTTATACATGTTAGATGCACAATCAAAGAAAATTACTCAATTAACAGATACATCCCTAAGCCAAGAACATGTTTGGGATGTTAGTTCTGATGCGAAAACAATGTTATTTTTATCAACAAGAAATGGTCAAATGAACGCTTTTTCCATGAATCTTGAAAATAAAGAAATAACAGAATTATCCAATTTTACTAGACCTGTGATGGGCGCAAAGTGGAGTCCAACAAATAATTATATCTTATTTGGTTATAATGACTTGGAAAATTTGCAAAATATGGATATCTGGATTATGAATATTGATGGTTCAGAAAAGAAGAAACTAATAAGCATGAAAGAAGGTTCTCAAGAAGGCGTTGCAGGTATTTCAAAAGATGGAAAGATTGTTGCTATCACTTCAGATTATGAGGGATTGTCTAAAGCAGGAGTGTATAACATTGATACCAAAGAAATCGAGTGGTTGAGTGACGGTAAATATGATGAAGTAGCATCAGCGATATCTCCTGATGGAAAATATTTGGTCTGTTTACGAAATCGTAAAGCTACTATCACCCCAATCATTTATAATATTAAAACCAAAGAAGAGAAAAAAGTAGACTTTCCTCCAGGTATTGTTCATGGAACTGAACTAACTGAAGATAATTCTCATCTTATTGTTACAGTCAATTCATCAAAAAGCCCAAGTTCTCTAGTAAAATACAATTTGGAAACTGGTGATATCGAAGAATTAATTCCTATTGAGTTGAAGGGACTTGATTCTAGCCTCCTTGTAAGTGATGAATATGTTGAATATCCATCCACAGACAATTTGACTATTGGGGCGATAATATCCCAACCTAAAAATCTTAAACCAGGTAAGAAATACCCTGTTCTTCTTCAAGTTCATGGAGGTCCAACGGGACAATATTTCAGGAACTTCAGCATGTTTGACCAAATCCTAACAAACAACGGTTTTATTGTTTTCAAGCCAAATTTCAGAGGTTCAACAGGCTATGGAAGAGATTTCCAAGATATGAACATCCTTGACATTGGTGGAGGAGATCTAGAGGATGTATTAGCTGGTGTAGACTACCTCAAATCTCTGGATTATGTAGACCCTAAAAGAATAGGTATTTTTGGTGCATCGTATGGAGGATATATGACATTCTGGGCTACAGTTAAACACCCTGAAATATGGAAAGTTGGTGCTGCTAGTGTTGGGATTACAGATTGGATGAAACTTTATGAAAGTAGTATGCCCCATTTCAAACATTATCAGCATACATTGTTTGGAAAACCAGAAGAGAATGAGGGATTGTATCATGAAAGATCTCCTATACATTTTGTTGAGAACCTTAAAGCCCAACTATTAATTATCCATGGCACTCACGACCCTAGATGTTCAGTTGAACAATCTAGAATCTTCCGTGATAAATTACTTGAAAATGGATGGAAAGAAGGAAAGGAAGGAGAAAAAACCTTTGAATACATTGAGTATTCAGACATTGGTCATGGTGGTGCATCTGACCCAGAATTCCGTATACGTTCCTTTACTGCACAATTAGATTTCTTCAAAAGACGTTTGTGATGTTCTCTCGTCTCACTCTTCTTTTTTCTTAATCTTCATGACTAGAAACTGCTGACTGAGAACTGCCTAATATTTTTTCTTCCCACAATCTTTTCATTTCATCACAAGTATCAAGTAGATATTCCAATTTTCCTTGGCCTACTATTTTGCCATCCTTAATTACAATAATATTATCTGCTCGTCTCAAAGCAATTGGGCGATGAGATACTGCTAGACAAGTAGACCCTTCTCTAGCAAAGACTCTTTTCCACAAGAGTTGTTCGGTTTCAACATCGAGAGCACTCGACAAATCATCGAAAATTTGGATCTCTGATTTTCGAGCAAACATTCTAGCTGCAGCCAATCGCTGTCTTTGTCCTCCTGATAGTTTAACACCTTTTGGACCGATTAGCGTGTCTAAACCGTCATTAAACTCTTCAACTTCTTTACTAATTACTGCTAAATCAAGTGCTTCTTTAACGTCTATCGATTCTTCTGGTAATCCCATTAGAATATTCTCTTTGATAGTTTCACTAAATAATCTGGGAACTTGTGAAGTATAAGCTGTTCTTGGAGGTACGAAGAATTCTTCAGGTTTTTCAACCAGATCTCCATTCCAATAAAGACCACCATCATCATTCGGTATTAACCCAAGAATGGTGCGAAGAAGTGTTGTCTTTCCTGAACCAATTCTTCCTGTTATAACTGTGAAAGTGCCTTTATTTATAGTGAAATTAATGTTATTGATTCCTTTATTCGAATCAGGATATGTATATGTTAAATCCTTTACTTCGAACTTAATGAGCCTATCTTTTGCATCTAGACTTGGCATTTGAATTGAAGGAAATGGTTCCTTTATGTATATTTCACCATGTTTTGCAAGATTTAATTCAGAAACATCTTCATCTTCACTTTTAATGAGTTTGAACATTCGACCTAGAGATACTTTAGTGCGAACATAACGTGGAACTATATCCCCTATGTCCCAAACGAATTCACCCATCTCTCCGAGAACGCCAACAAAGAATGCTAAGTCACCAACGGAAAATAAGTCATTCTGAAGATTAGTACCAACTAATAAGAGAATGATTCCAATGCAGAGATAGATGGTCGTATTGTATATTGAATGTATGAGTCTGTGAAAGAATTCATCTTTCACTTCAGCAATACGTCGTTTGTCATTAATGTTTCCAAAGTATTCTAACACATTGTCTTCTGCTGTTGCAACTTTGATAGCTTGTACAGATCTGAAAATCTCACCTATAGTTCTTGTTACAGCTCCCGCAGCTTTTCTACGTTGTATTCGTAATCTTGTGAAAATTGGACGTGTAAAGAACACCAATACCATCATAATTACAAGAGGAACACTAACATACAGAGTAATTTCCCAGTTGATGCTTTGCATAATGAAAAATGATATTCCCGTGAATATTCCTAAACTTATGAGCATTGTGAGATGATAGACAAACCACAAGGTTTCTTCAACATCTCCTCTGAACCGCGAGACAGCCTCCCCGGGTGAATCTGGTAGTGCTACAGCTCCTGGTTTTTTGAAGATTCCGTCCAACATGTTTTTCCTGAGTAATATCCTACTCATTAGAACGAAAACCCACATAGTGAAGACAAAGATAAAATCTCCAATTAGTCTCATGGTCAAGGTTATTGGAAGCACTAATAACACAAGAACCCAAATATTGATGCTTATGTCCCAACCTGCAGTTCCCTGAAGCTGGTTAAAGATTTCACGTACTATCAGACTAGCTGCAAGAGGTTGGAGGAAGAATAATATATCAGATAGAAAACCTCCGATAACTAATCCTGGTTTGTACTTCAGCATCTCCCAAGAAATCCTCATAACTTTCATCTTAACAACTCCTCTATTTCTCCAGTCTGTAGGAGCTGGTAAAATTGTGAATCATGATTCTTAGCAAGGTCTTCCCTTTTACCATATTCCACCATATTTCCTTTGTCAATTATTAGAATGTCATCAACCTTCTCCAAAGTGGCTAATCGATGTGCAATAATTATCCCTGTTCTGTTTATCAAGAGTTTTTCAATCGCAAGATCTAGTAGATTTTCAGTGACAGGATCTAATCTAGATGACGCTTCATCCAGAACAACCAAGTTAGGGCTTTTAATGAAGACGCGAGCTAAAGCTAGCAATTGCGCTTCCCCAGCAGATATCCCATGTTCGCTTGATGAGATGATTGTATCTAATCCCTCTGGGAGTTTACTAAACCAATCACCCAAACCAATATCACTTAGAATGGATGTAATTTTCTTGTCAGATATTCGTTTTTCAAATAAAGCAACATTATCCCTAACAGATGCCTGAAACAATTCTACGCTTTGAGTCACGTAGGATATTCTATCTCTCAAATCTTTTAGCGCTATATCCTTAATTTTAATGTTGTTTAGTAGAATTTCCCCATCATCTGGTTTAGGATCATATAGACGGAACAATAACCTAGAAATGGTGGTCTTACCACTTCCTGTATGACCAAGAATCCCAAGTGTTTTTCCGGGATAAAGTCTAAAAGAAATATCATTGAGCACATAAGTGTCCTCATTGTACGCGAAATTCAACTTATTGAATTCAATTTCCAATGGTCCAGAAGAAAGTTTTTCTATCACTGTGTCCGCTATTTTTTTCTTTGTATCAAATAATTTGTTAATTCTATCTATTGAAGCACCTGCTCGTTGGAGGTCTTGCATCTGTCGGGTAATAATAAATATTGGTCTCAGCAAAATTCCTGCATAGATCTGTATTAAAAACACTGTTCCCAGTGAAATAATATTATTTTCTAATAGAGGGATACTTGGAGCAAAAACTAATGTGTTGATTATTGCAATGACGCCCCAAATTGACATCACGAATAATTGTCCTCTTACTAGAGCTTTTTTGAAGGCTTTGAAGTCCTTCCTTGAGTGATCAAAAAACTTACGCATTGCATTTCTGACTCCTCCATTTGCTTTTATGTCTTCTATTGCACTTAGGCTTTCTTCTATTGTACCATACATATCTGCACTTGTTTGTCTTTGTTCCTCCCATGCTTTAACTGAAAAGTTCCTTAAGATATACATGATGACAATCGCTAAGAGAGTGAAGACGGTGAAAGCTACACCTATTATCCAATGTTTTGTAAAGATAGTTGTTAGAACCCCAATGATGAGTAACATGGATGTCAGAAGTTGTAATGAAAATGTTGAAAGAAACTGTGCCAAAGTGTTTACGTCACCATCAATTTTTTCTATCATCTCTCCAGGTTTATGTTCATTGTGAAAAGTCATATCCAGATCTATGCAATGTTGAGTTAAATCATTACGTAGTTTATTTGTTGCAGACCATGATAGGTTCTGATTAACATAAACAGATCCTAAGGATATAGCTTGTTGTATAAGCATTAAGACGGTATAGATTGACGCTAACATTAAGAGAGTTGCTAATATATTTCCCACATTTGGTACTGGAATCCCTATCGTATTGAGGAATGTACTAAGACTCTGGTTCACTGTATCCTGAGTCGCTAGATCAATATAACTTTCAATTACTAAAGGAGTGAAAATCTGCAACGCTGTTCCACTAATTAATAGGATAGCCATCAGCACAAGCTTTCTTTTGAAAGGTGCTAAGTACTTTCTCTGTACTTCCCAATATTTCTGAAGTGGAACCTTCATACAAATCGAACTTCAAAGAGTATTTATAAACATTTTAATTCTTAAGAGAAGAGTGAATTTATCGAGAAAAAGTTAATCAAAAAAAGAAATAATCGAAAAATATCTGATTGTTCGTTAACAGAATAAAGTGTTGAAAGCTCTATCTCCGGCATCCCCGAGCCCAGGAATAATATATCCTTTTTCATTGAGAATCGAATCAACATCTCCTGCAATTATTATAACATCAGAGTTGTGCTTTTCTATCCTTTCAATTCCATATTGTGATGCTATTGCACAAAGAACAATGATTTTTTTAGGTTTTTGATTCTCAATCTGCTTAAGTAAGAATAGTAAGGTGGATCCACTAGCAAGCATCGGGTCGACTATTACAACAATATTATCTTCTAAGTAAGGTATATTTGTATAAGTGCAATCTATCCTGAAATCTTTACCATCATCCTGAAGTCTTTTTCCTCTTGAAGCTGATATTACCCCCAAAGAAGCATCTGGGAGTGTTTCAAGAACTCCATCCGACATCGGTAAAGCTGCTCTTAAAATAGAAATAATGACAATATTATCGACTAGTTTTTCATATTTTGCTTCCCCTAAAGGAGTTTGAACAATACTAATCTTAGAGTCTAGATGCTTTGCAGCTACAAAAGCTAAAAAATTTCCCAAACGCCTTAAATTTGCTCGGAAATCTGTTGGAACAGTGTTTTTATCTCGTAATTTGCTTATAATTTCTGAAACAATCACGTTGTTCTTGCTAGCATTTTCCCACATTAAGCATGGATTTGATTACTTGTTATTAAAACTATTTCCGCAAAATATGATAAAGATTTAGTAAACGATTGATAATAAAAATAATTGATTTTTAAAATAGGGATAAATAATCTAAACTCAATTTTTTTTCTCCTTCTTTTTTACAATACTGAATTTAAGAGCCCATTCATCATCATTGTAGATATCTATTAAGAAATCACTCTCAAGTATTTCTTTTAGAAAATAGATGTCTTTTTCGATTTCTTGTGCAAATTTAACTTCAACATATACTCCTCTTCCAAGAAAATCCTTGTTATCCTGTTCAATTGCTGTAAAAATGACTATGTCACTATTACTGATAAGATCAAGGCATTTTGCCATAACTTCTTTTCCAGAAAGCTTTTTCCATTTCTTCTCATAATGTGCTGGATTAATAATTTCTGCTTTTGGAAAAATCTTTTTGATAGTCTTTATTTCTTTTTTCTCTAGTTTTGATTTATATATCTGCATAGAATGAGCGTAATAAATTCGAGGATATATTCGATACCTTTTCCTTCTGTTTAACTCTAAAAGAATGCAAGCAGAGTAGAACGCATCACAATTCGCTCTATGCACTCCATACTCCCTTACAATCATTTCAAGTTCTTTGTTATTTATTATGCTAGTAGTATCCTCGTTTAAAAGATGTTTTTTGGCTTCAGATAAGCTTACAAATTTTCGTTTCTTGTATTTAGAAGGAATTTTGACATAATCAGTTGTCGCCAGCATTATACAAGGAGCAGTTTTAATTTTACATGTTTCAGGATTTATGTTCCAGGGTTCATGATGAAGGAATTTTTCAAAATCAAACTCGTTGTTGTATGCAGAGATGAATTTACCCGTTAGTATCTTTCTTACTTCGTTGGAGACTTCTTTGACTCCTTTCTTCGCATTCTGAATTTTATCTAGTTTTATGATGCCTTTTTCAAAAATCCATGCTTTTCGGACTTCTTCATCCCATTTGGTCACATCATAATGAACTAGAGAATGGTAAACTTGTTCTATCTTTTGATTTGTTAAATTAGCTTTCATAATAGATATTTCAACAATGTGATCTTTCTGCCAACCATCTAGACCTGTTGTTTCAATATCTATGACATATATGTCCACAAACCCACTTCCTAATTATATGGATACTTTTCACTATTTATTGTACACTTATTTGTTTCGTGTTAAACAGTAAATAAAAATATTCTGTGAGAATTTTTATGATTTATCGTTGACAAATTAATAACAACTATGATTTCATGTAATTATTAAATTTCTTTTGCCCAGCAGGTATAGCTATTTCAAGAATATTTTCTGGAGGTACTTTTGTACAGTTTGTTGTATCAGTGTATGCACACAGTGGATTGTAAGCTATATTGAAATCAACGATTATTTCACCATGAGAAAGTTTCTCTGGTTCAACATATCTTCCTTCTTTGTAAGATTCTTCCCCAGTAGTTTTATCTTTGAAAGGTAAGAAGAAATAATCACCGTCTATAGGTCTAAAAACTGTCAATTTATTTTTCACTCCATCAATTTCAAATTCAAAGGAACCATAACGGAAGTACTTCCTTTCGTCACCTTTTGATGTTAGGATTGTAATTTCCTCAGAATTGCTATTTTCTTCAAATTTAGCAACTACTCTATATTTTTCATCTATGGGAAAATGTACCATCTCTTTGAAAGTCTTTTTTTGTTCTTCTAGCAAAGGAGAATGAGGAGAATTTTTGAAGGCTTTATCGTATCTTATTCGTCTTTCTATAATTTTTTCTTCGTAAGCTTTATCGT
>JAGXNV010000338.1 GCA_019894795.1 Candidatus Heimdallarchaeota archaeon
CATCTACAAAATGCTTTATAAGTGATTTTCAAATAACATCATAAAAAGAAATTTCTGTATGTGAGTGTAATGAAGGAAGAGAAAGAAATGTTTCCAATTTATCAGATAGATGCTTTTACAGATGAACCTTTCAAAGGAAATCCTGCAGCAATTTGTTTGTTATCAAAGGATTATCCTGATCGTGTTCTACAAAATATAGCTGCTGAAATGAACCTGTCCGAAACAGCTTTTCTTTATATTTCCGATAAACAAAATATTTGTAAACAGAAAAGATTTCGATTACGTTGGTTTACCCCGCAAGTTGAAGTAAATTTATGTGGTCATGCTACTCTTGCAACCTCTCATCTACTATTTCATATACATAAAATTGATTCAGATTATGTAACTTATGAAACCTTAAGCGGAGAACTATCAGCTACAAAGACTGAAAACGGAGTGTTACTTGATTTTCCAATGAACAAACCAGAGCTAATAGAACCTCCATTAGAATTACTGGAGGCATTAGGGTTAAAGACAGTTATAGCCACGGCTTATTCATCAGATGTAGAAGATATTCTAGTTGAAATAGAGGATATGAGTGCTGTAAAATCTCTTAAACCGAAGTTTAACAATTTAAAGCAGATTTCAACAGATATCCCTATTCGTGGAGTTATTGTGACAGCTAAGGGTGAAGATAAATACGATTTTGTCTCAAGATTTTTTGGCCCATGGGTTGGGATAGATGAAGATCCTGTAACTGGTTCTGCTCATACAATCTTAGCCCCTTATTGGGCTGAGAAACTTAACAAATCTGTGATGAAAGCTTATCAGATGTCTAATCGTGGTGGTGAAGTTCATGTAAAACTTCCTTCAAACGATCGTGTGGAGTTAGTTGGCAACTCATTCTTGGTGCTGAAAGGAGAATTTTATGTATAATAAGCCTTCAAATGATATACTCCTAAACACTTTAATACGCAGTCTATTCCTAGCAATTCCACAATTATATAATTACTATTTTTAATATAATCTCCGCTATTTTCGTCACCACATCTTACACGCGCCGGTTTGGGGCGCTTAAGCACACTTTTGTCCCCTTTATAAATCTTTCTGCGAAATAATTCCGGAAAAACCGAATTACATACCGTTAACGGTTGCATCCAATTTCACATAATTGTTCAACTGTGTAGTAATATCATGAACGTTTTATTAACGGGGGCATTTGGAAATGTTGGTCAAAGAACTCTAGAAGTCTTATTGCAACAAAACCACCAAGTAAGGTGTTTTGATTTAAAGAACAATCGAAATGTCAACACGGAGTTGAAATTGAGAAAATTAGGAAAATATGAAGTAGTTTGGGGTGATATTAGAGACCCTTCAACAGTGAGCAAAATAGTTGCAAATATTGACTGTATACTTCATTTAGCAGCAATAATTCCACCTTTAGCTTATGATTTACCAACTCTAGCTTACGATGTCAATGTCACGGGTACAACTCTTCTGCTGAAAGCTGCAGAGAGTTGTCCCATACCTCCAAGATTTATCTATATTTCATCTATTGCTGTTCATGGGAATAGAATGAAACATGAACCCCCTACCTTTGTCGATGATCCCCTCGATCCTCTAGATTATGATAATTATGCAAAACACAAAATAGAAGTGGAGAAAAAACTTTGGAACAGTCGACTACCATGGGTTATTTTAAGGTTTGCAGCTGTAACTCCCTTTGAAATGTCCTGGAATGTCCCTGATATTATGTATAATATTCCACTAGAACAAAGAATTGAACTAATAGATTCTCGAGATGCTGCAATGGCCTGTGTTAATGCTATTAATGCAGATGTCATTGGTAAAACAATGTTTATTGGTGGTGGTAAAGGTAACCAACTATATCAAAGAGAATTTGTCTCAAAGATGTTAGACGCTTTAGGTCTAGGTATGTTACCTGAATCTGCATTTAAGCAAGTTAGATCGGATAGTGACTATTATCATTGTGATTGGATGTATACAAAAGATGCTCAAGCACTCTTGAACTTTCAACATCACACATTTGATGATTTTCTTAAAGTGTTCAAAAAGAAAATTAGATTCCGCAGATTTATGGTTTCCTTGGTCAAACCAATTGCTAGACGATTCTTATTGAACAAATCTCCATATTATTC
>JAGXNV010000339.1 GCA_019894795.1 Candidatus Heimdallarchaeota archaeon
GCCACCTATCATGGAGACATGATACAGGGAATGAAAACCATGCTGTTTCTTGCTGAAAAAGCCGGTCTTGAAGGTAAAGTCGGTGGTGCCTTCGGTGCCTTTGGCTGGAGCGGAGAAGCACTTGAGCGTATCTTTGATACCATGAAACAAATTGTTCTCTAATCTCGCTGTTAACATCGCGAGTAAGTTCAGGTGTTATAAATAGTTTCTTCCCCGAAACTGCTAATCCAAATGCCATAGGAAGTGTCCTAATAAAATCAAATAATGCCTTCGAATCAATATTTAGTATTGAAGCGAGTATTTCCAGCTCCCAAACATTCTTCTTATCAATGAGTGAAAGCAAGTGTTCAGCAATTGCATTTTCTTTTTCTGAACTCATAATAGGATACTAATCATACTACTTTAAAATAATTTCTACAGTCTGAATTTTGATTAAGCATTAAAGTTTTAAATGGCCTAATGTTTTTACATTTGATTATTAGGTGCATTTAATGGAAATATTTGTTGGATTTGAATGGTGGCATTATCTTCTCCTGTTTGCAGTTGGACTTCTCTCTGGAACAATTTCACCTACTTTCGGAATAGGAGGAGGTTTGCTAAATGTACCTATACTACTACTTGGTTTTCCTGTTCTTCTGGAAACGTTTGTTTCTGCTACAGGGGATCTGAGTTTAACAGTTGGTGATGTTGCAACAGTCACATCTCTGGGAGTGATTTTTGTTACAGCCTTAAGTGGATCTTTTTCGTATATCAGAGAAAAACGTATAGATTTCAGAATAGCTATCACATTTATGATATTTGCCATTCCAGGAGCAGTTTCTGGGGCTTTATTTTCAAGTTTGTTCATTAAGAAACAAAATGTTGAGATTGATCTTTATCAAATCATTTTTGCTATTACGATGATTCTGATTGCTACATATAAAATTATAATGATTATGATTAGTTGGGTTAAGAAGAGGAGAGGGGTCCCAGCAAAAGAAGTTATAATCAATAAAGAGGAAATTGAGGTAAGTCAGAAAGAGAGACCATGGTGGCTTCACACCGTTCTCTATAGAAATATTGAAGATAAAAGAGGAACTAATTTTGAATACAAAGCAAAATTGTTGCCAGGAGTATTGATAGCAACTATTGGTGGATTTATAGGTTCTCTCCTAGGCTTAGGTGGTGGAGTTATCTATGTACCAATACTAACAATGGGGTTAGGGCTTCCTGCAGCGATTGCTACCGCAACTTCAACATTCACGATTCTATTTGCAACTCCATTTGGTTTAGGGCTTCGTTTAATTCTTGGATCCTATATTCATTGGGGTATAGTAATCTGTATGGCAACAGGAACTTTAATCACTGCAAACATAGTTCCAAAATTCGTACACAAGATAAAGTCAGAAGTAATCTTGACAGGATTTTGGTTTATAGCTATTGCAGCGGCAATCAGGGTTCTACTAAAAGTTTTGACAGACTTAAGTATCTGATATCATAGGGATAATTTCACCCTATATCCTTTTTCTAATTTTTCTGGTATTAGTAAAGGTTCCCCATCTACACCATAAACCATTGTTACTGAACACCCATATAACTCTTCCAAAGCCGATGTTTTAATTGGTATTTGAATATCTATCAAATAGAAAGATTTAGACCCAAATTTATATGATTCTGGTGTCTGAAATATTACTTTGTTCAAGTTATTTTCAATAATATCTAGAATTTTTGCACTACTATAACCATCACCATATGGATTTGTAAAATCATCCATTCTTTTGATGATTTCCTTATCAGAAAGTAATAATTCAATGGTTTGGAGAATCTCAAGTGCTTTTGGTCGAACAAGGAAATTTACACCACCTTCTACTGTTTCAGGTCTTTCTGTGTTAGGACGTATAGTTACACAAGGAATTCGTAAAACTGAAGCTTCTTCAATAATTCCTCCAGAATCAGTTATGATAAGCTTACATCTCTTATCAGTGAGAAGTTTAAGCATTGAAAAATAATCTATTGGTTTGTAGATAGTTAACCCCTCAATCTGTTTAAACTGGTCATATAATTTGTAATCATGTAATTTCTTTTCTGTTCGTGGATGAAGAAGAAATATCTTGAGACTACCTCTGAA
>JAGXNV010000340.1 GCA_019894795.1 Candidatus Heimdallarchaeota archaeon
GAATAATATTGAGCAAAAGCATTATTCACTTGGTATTTACAATATAGATAGCGAAGAGGTAGAATGGATAATTGATGATCCTAAACGTAATGTAGAAGACTTTTCCATACCAAGAATTGGTAATTATATCCTGGTATCTGAATTTGAAAAAGCAAAAGAAAGTGTTTCTGTTATAGATATCAATACTATGGAAGAAAAGCAATTGCCTAGAATTGCAGGTAATTATTACCCAATTGCACCTCTAAATGAAAAGGAATGGATAGGCAAGTATTATTCTTCAACCCAACCTGATGATATAGTTAAATTTAGCATAGATAAAATAAACATAGAAAGTTTCACATCATTGACAAATGTTTGGAAAAAGACAAAATTGCAGAAAAGTGAACTAACACCCGCAGAGGATTTTGATTGGAAGTCCCATGATAACATTGATGTACATGGATGGTTGTATAAATCCAGAACACCTAATGGAAAAGCAATAGTTTATGTTCACGGAGGACCAACTGCTCATTCAGAAGATAAGATTAATCCACAGATACAATATTTTACACAACTCGGTTTTAATGTCCTAGATCCTAATTATAGAGGGTCAACTGGATATGGAATAGAGTTTGAAGATTCTATTAGAGAGAGAGGATGGGGAGCTGATGAACAGGAAGATATCCTTACAGGAATTCAGACACTTATCTCAAAAGAATTGGTTAAAAAAGGGCAAGTTGGAATTACAGGTACAAGTTATGGTGGTTATTCTGCTTGGTTTGCAATAACAAAAGCACCCAAAGACATAGTTGCAGCATCTGCACCAATATGTGGGATGACTGACCTTGTCATTGATTATGATACAACAAGACCAGATTTACGCCCGTTATCTGCGGAAATGATGGGAGGTACACCAATTGAAGTACCTGAGATATACTTTGAAAGATCTCCAATCAATTTTGTCCAAGATATTAAAGGAAAGCTTCTTATCATTCAAGGTGGTCAAGATCCCAATGTCTCACCTAAAAATGTTGAAGAGGTAAGAAAGAAACTAATAGAGTATAATATTGATCATCAAGAGTTTATTTTCGAAGACGAGGGACACGGGATTCTAAAAGTTAAAAACCAAAAGATACTTTTCAGTATGCTTGCTACTTTCTTTGAAAAATCTCTTTAAATTTTCTTTTTACATTTTTTTGCATATTGTTCCATTGCCCTTTACTTTTTACCTTTTATATAATAATAGTATAATAATAAAATATGAAACATTTTAAGATTCTTAAAGGAAATTCTAAGAAAGCCGTTAGTCCCGTTATTGCTACTGTACTTCTTATTGCTTTAGTAGTAGCAGCTGCAGCTATGGTATATTTTCTTGTTATTCCTATGCTTGCTCCAGACCATGATGTGCTTGGAAGTGAGTTAAAATTGCAAGATCAAAATAAAAATTTCTTGTATGATCAAGCGAGTTTTCTTTTAGTAAATTCAGGTACAATGGAAATCTTCCCCTAATCTATTAATATTTTGAGTGTTGCTGCTAATGTAAATATTACTTGGGTTTTAACCAGCCAAGGACAGTTGAACGCAGGCACAGGGGGGGTGTATTATGCTGCATCTGAAAATACTACAACTGAAATGAAAACTGGGATCAATATAGACATTTATCTAGTTTATAAATTAGCAGCTACAGCTAATGAAAATGAACAGAAGTTAATAATTGGTAACAAGTATGTATCTTTATTAGTTAATGCTTCAGCCGATATATTTATGCCACTTCAATATAGAACAGCTACAGATGATTCTGCAACATGTAGAAGCACTTTTCCAGGTCCAGGTTATTCACCAACTCTAGTTTTCTTATTAGGTGCTTTTAAAACCAGTCCATCATTAGGCACAGATTATATCATGCAAAATACTAATAATATGGTAGAACAAATTATCGTCCATATTTGAATGATACATATGAATTCACCATAGGAGACCCAGCCTATTCAGAGCATAAATTCATGCCATACAATGATTCAGGTTTATATCCAGGTTTAATCTCATTTTATGGAACTAGTTTTGATCCAGATGATCCCTTAAACTGGCAAGGAAGAGGAATAATATACATTGGGTTCTATATTTAC
>JAGXNV010000341.1 GCA_019894795.1 Candidatus Heimdallarchaeota archaeon
CTAGAAGGTAACTATTGGGATGATTACATAGGCGCAGGAAGTTATTCCATTGCTGGTTTAGCTGGTGCTAGTGATCCGTACCCTCTAGATGAATTTATGAATCCTCCCGTTTTTTCAGAACCCACTAATAATACTAATATGCCAATCTTAGTATTTACACTTGGTCTAGCAACCATTCCTATATCTTTGATAATTAGGAAGCGATTAAAAAATAGATGAGTATTATCTTATTATCCAACAACCATTCTTTTTTTATAATTTCCTTTTTCTGATAATTTTTTCAGCTGTTTTTACTCCTGAAATGAACGCTGTAGGCACGCCAGTACTATCCACATTTGCACCTGTTAAAATTAAATTATCAAGCGGATATTTATAGCTGGACCTTCTCTGTCCTTTCTGGGGTCCATACCAACCTCCCCCATCATTTAAAGAGTACCTTTCAAAAGTAATAGGCGTGGCAATTTCTTTAACAATAATGTTTTCAGATAACCCAGGAATAGCTCTCTCGGCTATTTTTATCATCTGTTCAGCATATTCCTCTTTGAGTTTCATATAATCAGCAGCTCTATCACCATCCAAAGTAACTTGCCACTTATTTTTCCAATCATATGGAGCTATAGCTAACATTACTATCCCGGTACCTTTATCGGATTTTAGACTATCATCTATTTTTGAAGGGATTCTCATTGCGACTCCATTCAAGGTGAAGTTCCCTTCTAAAACTGGGGCGATTATCTCTTCATAATCGTTAAAGATAGTTAAGTGTGAGGGAAAGTTTGTTAAATCCATATCAACACCTAGGAAAACACCGAAACCTGAAATTGAAGGTTCTAGTAAAACCATTTTTGTATAATCTTTTTTTGATATTATTTTCTTTCCAAGTAATTTGAGATAAGTCTGTTTAAGATCTGCGTTAGATATGATAAGCTTCGCTCTGATTTCCTCTCCAGAGGTTAATTTCACTCCTACAGCTGTTTTATCTACTACAACAATCTGCTCTACTTTTGCACTGTATCGAATTTCTCCGCCCTTCTTATTATAGTAGGAAGCAAGGTTCATAGCATAACTTAGCATTCCTCCTCTAGGGTAGAAATTTCCTTTCAAGAAAGGGTTACCTCCTACTACAACGCCTATAGGGGCCATGACATCTTTGGGGGGAAGGCCTAACCAAAGATTGTAAAAACTAAGAATAGGATGAAGTTTGACGTTTGATATTTTCTTATCGAGATATTTTTGAAATGATTTCAAGAAGTGTTTTCTGATAGTTTTAGCTCTAAAGAAGAATTTTAACAAAGTCCAGAGAGAATTTGTGTAATCTGTTGGACCATAGTACCATAACTCTTCAGTCATTTTTTCCATAATTTCAAAATAACTTCGTAATTCTGATTCGCTATCGGGAAAATGCTTAATCAATTCGTCTAGAAACTTCTCTGGTTTAGCATGAATAGTGATTTCTTTGTCAGGATAATAGAGTACCTCAAGAGGATCGATTTTAATGAATTCTTGATCTACTCCAAGTTTTTGCAAGGTTTGAGATAGAGCTTGATTTTCTTCAGCATAGATAATCCCCTCAGCTCCAGCATCAAAATAAATACCTTTACGTTTGAAACCTGTAACAAATCCTCCAGGGATAGAGTGTTGTTCAAGAATTATTGTTTTAAGATTAGGATTGTGAGTTTGTAGAGCAAGTCCAGCTCCTAGACCTCCCATGCCAGAACCGATGATGATAACATCGTAAGTATTTATAATCATATTACTTACCTTTTGACTCCTTGAGTTTCTTGTCCAAATGCTCTCTTACTAAGTCAATGATAGGTTTTGTATGTGTGTTTTTGTTTGTTTCAAGGTTAATATATATGGAATTTACCATCAATTTTCTCAACCTTTGTGTGACTTCAGCTGCATGCATTTTGTCTTTCTCAGCAGCTATTAACAATAAATCATGTTTGACTTCAGCATAAACACCCCACCATTTCCAGAATAAGAAGTTCATAGCGATATTTTTCCATTTTTTGGATTCAGCTTCATTCATAACACGAATGTACTTCGCCAATTGTTCAGGTGATTCACTTTTACTTTTCCTCAACCACCATTTGAT
>JAGXNV010000342.1 GCA_019894795.1 Candidatus Heimdallarchaeota archaeon
CTCTCCCTTAAGAAGAGGTTCTATTAATCTTGTTACAATGATTATCTCTCCTACTATAAACAGCACCATATCTGATATAGTTTTTCTAAAGAAGAGCAGAGCTATAGAGGAAAACAAGAATAATAAAGCAAGAAGGTGCAAGGTAGGTTTCAATCCGAGTAAAGCATAATCATAAATCCTTTCCCCTAAATCTGAAATCATCTGCATGAAAAACAGAAAGATAATACTAAACAAGATGAGTTCAGAATAATTGTTCTTGATAAGATCCTTAAAATCAACCATAAACATTTTCATATTTTTACTCGTATAAAAATAATTTGAGCATACATTTGGAATGATGAAACTAAACGAATTTCTTGAGTTAAATGCAATGTTTTTCGAAAAACATATATATTTGTTTGAAAATCTTGCTTTATGAAGAAAAAACTTGTTCTTCCTTTTACCTTATTAGTAATAATAAGTTTAATTCTAGGTTCTTGTTCAGGCGCACAAGCCGAGAGCATTAATGAATCCAATTCTCCCACTCTCTTTGTTGGTATTAATACTGCTTATTATTGTTGTCTTGAAACTGATGGAATAGAAAATGATGTCTACACCTCTATTCATGTGTCCTTCATCTCCCCCTATTATACTAACACCCTCTACTTATATTTAGATTTAGAGCTGCCTTCCGGTAGATACTTTGCTTATTTAATTTCTATGAAGTTTTTTGGATTATATGAGTATACTTTACAAGTAGAACTGATAAATCACGCTTTAGAACCTGGCGATTATATTCTCTTCACAGCTTTGTTCTTTGCGAATCCTAATGATCCAAGATTAGCTACATCAATACTAGTATTTGACCCACCAGGTTCACATGACAATAGTGGGGAAGTTCCCCTTCCAGAAATAAACGTATATTGATGGGGTTTAGTTTGTATGTTTATTGATCCTATAGAATTTAAAACGTTCTTACGCTTGCAGCAGAACCCTTTACTTAAGGTATCTGATATTGCAGAAAAATTAGGTATAACCTTCTATAAAGCAAATAAAGCATACAACTCTCTTTTCGAAAAAGAGTTAGTGAAAGGAATTAGTTCAGTTATCTCCCCCAGAAGCTTAAATCTGGAACGACACGAAGTAATGTTTGAGATAAGCAAATATAAGTCTGTTCTGCAGGTAGAAGAGATACTCAAAAAACATAATTATACCCGCTATCATTCAAGATATACTCTAGGTTCAACAAGAGGTATTTATGCTCAATTTGACATACCTACTAATTGTAAGAACTTTCTTATAGAACTCTCAGAAAAGCTGAAAGACATACAATGTGTTGATAAATTTAAGTTTCTTGAAAAAGGAGATGTGGTTGCTACAACTGGTATTAATCTAAAATACATTAACTGGGAATCTCTAAATTGGAATTTTGATACAGCTGAATGGTTTAAAACAAAAATCAAAAAAGTGATTAATTGTGACGAAGATAAAAATTCTATCTCCTCCAATGGTCAAAAAATTAATGACATTGATTTATGGATCTTAAGATCGCTGTCAAAAAATGCTATGTTCTCCAACATTGACATTTTGAAAGACATAGAGAAAGAAACAAAAGAACTGTTAGGAAAGAAAAGAGAAAAAGATCTTTCAACTATTTCTAGAAGACTCAAGTATGTCAAAGACAACTATATCTCTGATAACCAACTTCTGATTAATAATAAACTATTCAATCTTTCAACTCAGATAATGTTTAATGTGACTATTGCTGACGATGTTAGAGATAAGTTGTGTCAAAAAATGAAACAACAACCGCTCCCCTTTAGATCAGCACTAACTGAAACAAAGACAGGATTCAGATGGTTAATTAGATGCCCTTCAGAGTATATCAGTGAATTAACTAACTATATTTGGAAATGGGAGCCAACAGAAATGAGCGTCTTCTATCTAATGCCTGAGAGCAAGTTATATTGGTTCTATCCACTAAACTACGATGTTTTAGAAAACAGCTGGAAAGATAGTTACGAACATTTCTTCGAGCCAATTCAAAAATTAATCAATTGATATAGCTACAATTTCGCACCGAATTCTTTTTGTAAACTGGCCCTTTAC
>JAGXNV010000343.1 GCA_019894795.1 Candidatus Heimdallarchaeota archaeon
CAAAAATAAGAGAATTGAGAGTGTTTATGGATGGTACTTATGAACATGGAGAATGGTGGGTTATTGATTTTGAATATGATTTCCTCATAGATTTTGATTATGTTAATGGACAGCTGTTTGCTCAATACAGATATATGGATAGATACAATCCAACTCATAGGTATTACACAATTGTTACTAGTTTTGCCAATACGTACATTTCAAATTACGTGGAAATAGAAGAGGGTGGTTTTGATCCTGTTTTCTATGCAACTGAAAATGGAACTTTTCATACTAGGTTAATTAGAAATGGAAAGTTCTTCTATCTTGATTATGAAATCAATGAGACAATTTCCTTCGAGATGTTTAATGTAACTGACATTGGTTTATCAACTTACAAAGACTATATCATCTTCAAATATGATGGGTATGAAACATTTATTTTCAATTCTGAACCATATATTGAATATGAAGAATTCTTCGAGAATAAGGAATTAAAATCTAAGGTCATAGTTCTAAACTATAATTATACCCATTTTGAAAAAGAGGAATTCCAGCTCTATAATGTTCCCTCTTTGGATAACTACCATTCATTCTACATGCAACAGTATGAGAATGGATCAAAGGTTTATGCTCATACTACGGTTCTAGGAAGAGAAAATTTCGATCAAAGAACATTAGTTGAAGATACATACATTGGAGTATACATAGTATCAGAATTACCTCTAAGCTATAGCAAGGAACCATTGGTAATTGGATTAAGAGTTTTAACATTATTTCAGCAGTTCTGGATAAATACGGGTATGTATCTAACTATAGCACTGGGAATTGTTGTATTATTTTATCTCATTTTCATGAGAAAGATAAACAAGATGTTTTCTGATTTTGGGAAGTTCCTAGTTAGACCAGGCAGAAAAGCTAGTCTAAAAGTCACGCTAATTTTCATAAATATTTGGAATTATATTTCTAATGCATTTACAACGCTTTACATACTTTTCAAAACGAACAAGAGAAGACATCTGATGAATTTGATTGGTATGACAATTCTTTCTCTCATACTAATCACTAGTACAAGTCTTTACGCGTCTAAACAAAAAGTACTGCTATCTGAATATGTTGATAAGATAGATTTAATCCACAATGGTATTCCTTCTATGAGTATGATTATTAGTTATGACACTTCCGCGCGAGGATCAAGCGAACCAATAATTGAAGATTTTAGTGAAGCAGCGCTAAGTGAGATTTTTACTCTTCTGAAACTAGAGTATAAAACGCTTGCGAGTATCATTGGTGACATAGATTTCTCTTCTATCATGTATGGTACTGGGATGAATCCTGCTGACAATGATTCCTTCTCTGGTTTAAGTTATACAGGTGTTTCTTCAAAAGTACAACCTCTACTTGAATTAATGTTATCTGAAGGAAGATTGCCAGAAGCGAATGGTGAAGTTGTTTTATCACCGGGTTTAGCCGCATCCATCGATTTAGGGAT
Organism: Candidatus Heimdallarchaeota archaeon; assembly: GCA_019894795.1. Taxonomy (GTDB): domain Archaea; phylum Asgardarchaeota; class Heimdallarchaeia; order Heimdallarchaeales; family Heimdallarchaeaceae; genus UBA460. Next base: position 1,472 of record JAGXNV010000343.1, read on the forward strand.
CAACGATACAATGAAGATTTATGGCGCTCAAAGGGGTTATTACAATTTTGAATTAGGAGAAACATATGGACTTGTAAAAATAGTTGGTTTTATTGAACCCTTGGGATCGGACTTATTACGAGAGTACACAAGTATTTACAACATACCATATGACACAGTGAAAGTATTGGATTTCCTTTTTGGAGCATGTGTAACTTATAATGATTTCTATTTTCCGAGTTTAGAAGGATTAAATCCATATTTCACTGTAATTACAACTTATGTTCAGTTTCTTTATGATTTCTCAGAATTCGATCCTACCTCTATGGAAGCTTTAAGACTAGAACAAGCGGAGATTAGTGACAATATTGTACATGAGTTCAATTTTGCAGAACATGCTATTTGGTCAGTTTCAGGAGAGTTAGGAGCTGTAATTGATACACTTGGTCCCAAATTAAATTCATCCATATTCCTTTTCTTTACATTGGCAGTCCCAGTATTATATTTGGCAATTTTCTTGATTTTTGAAACGAATGAACTCTATAGCAGGAGCATGGAACAAGAAATCGAGATCTTCAAATCAAAAGGTTTGTCTACGGAAAGGATAGTTCTAAGT
>JAGXNV010000344.1 GCA_019894795.1 Candidatus Heimdallarchaeota archaeon
TACTGAATAATATAAATAACAATAATAAAACTATACTTTTTATGGCAAATTGAGATACATTAGTTATGAGCCTAGATTCCATTACTAACGAGTTGACAGAACAGAAATCAATTATTGTTGCAGTAGTTGGTGCTGGTATCTCAAAAGCTTCTGGGATGCCAACATTTAGAGGTGAGGATGGAATGTGGAATCAGTATCATGCACAAGATTTAGCAACACCTTATGCTTTCAACAATAATCCAAACTTAGTTTGGGAATGGTATAGGGCTAGAATGCGAATACTTCTTGAAGCACAACCTAATCCGGCACATCATGCGCTAACAATGTTAGAGAAAGAAGGGATATTACTAGGTGTCATAACTCAGAATGTAGATGGATTGCAGGAGATAGCAAAAACAAAGAACATTGTTGAGGTTCATGGGAGAATAAGGTATGCTAGATGTCAAGACTGTGATTTCATTCAAAGATGGGATAACAAAGATTTTGCAAAAGAGAAAAGAAAGCTGCCTAAGTGCCCTAGATGTGAAGATAGTTTACTTCGTCCTGATGTTGTTTGGTTTGGAGAACCATTGAATCAAATCAAATGGCAAAAAGCTGTAGAATGGGTAAATCAAGCTAATATTCTTCTTATCATTGGGACATCAGGTGTTGTTCATCCAGTAGCATCGTTACCCTGGGCTGCTAAAAAAAATGGTGCAAAACTTGTTGAATTCAACATTGAGGAAACACCTCTTACATCTTTATCAGATTACTCTCTCTTTGGACCATGTGAACAAATTTTACCAGAGTTTTCTGAGACGTTAATAAAAAAATATGCTGAAAGGTATAAGTAAAATGACTGAGGAAAAAACAAAAAGAATTGAAATAATAGTTACAGGACAAGTCCAAGGAGTCTTCTTTCGTGCATCAATAAGAGATTTTGCTTTAAAATTAAATTTAGAAGGAACTGTCCGGAATCGTCGTGATGGTTCTGTTGAGATCATAGCAGAAGGAACTGAAGAGAAACTAAACGAGTTAATTGGATTTGCAAAAATAGGTCCGCCTTCTGCTAAAGTTTATAATATAGATGTTACGTGGAAAGAACCTGAAAGGAAGCTTTCTAGATTTAGAGTGATATATTAGTTAGAACCCAATACTCAAAAAGCAAAACAACAAAGTTAAGGGAAGACAAATGACAAACGATATTGAACATAATATTAGAGAGGGGATAGTCAAATTAGGTTTAAAAGACACAGAATTAGTACATTTCGGTTCAATTGCAAAATTACCAACTCAACATGGTGAGTTTGACATCATCGGTTTTCTTAGTCTTCGAGATATGAAGGAGCACACAATCTTAATACGAGGAAATCCAATAGGTAAAAAAGAAGTTCCAATGCGAATTCATTCTGAATGCCTCACAGGAGATGCTTTTACTTCATTGAGATGTGACTGTAGAGAGCAACTAGAATTCGCCTTGGATCACTTTGCTAAAGAAGAATTTGCAGTTTTAATATATTTAAGACAAGAAGGAAGGGGAATTGGCCTTTTTAATAAGTTGAAAACTTACACACTTCAAGAAATGGGTTATGACACAAATGAAGCAAATGAGTTGCTTGGGTTCAATAAAGATGAACGTTCTTATTTAGTAGCAATAGATGCGCTGAAAGCGTTAAAGATTCACTCTGTAAAATTGATGACAAATAACCCTAATAAGGTTGCAGGTCTTTGTGACAGTGGAATTGATGTAACTGATAGGATACCTATTGCAATCATACCTAACACTTACAATGTCAAATATCTTAGTACAAAGTCAGAGGATGGACATTTAATGGGTTCAGGAGCTTTATTCTGTCAAGATGAGAAGGAAGGATGATTTAAGAAGAATTACTCTTCTTTATCAGTTTCATCTATATCTTCCAAATCTTCGAAATCATCAGATGGATCTTCAGATTCGACTTCTGACTCAATAGTTTCTTCATCTTGAGATTCAACTTCTGACTCAATAGTTTCTTCCTTATCAGATTTTTTCATTAGATCGTCTAATTGTTTCCTATCTTCTTCAGAAAGTGCTTCCAT
>JAGXNV010000345.1 GCA_019894795.1 Candidatus Heimdallarchaeota archaeon
TTATACTCTTTTTTATCCAGGGTTAACTCCTGCCACATCACCCCTCCGTCTTCTGACTTCATTATACTTTGGCTTTCTAAAATTACGTAAAGTGTTTTTGGGTCATATTGATCTATAACTAGCTCGGTTACTTTCTTATCAAACCACTTAAGTGGTCTCCAAGTAGTACCATAATCAGTGCTCTCCAATATCCCACCATTCGAAGTAGTAATATAAACCAGTTTAGGGTTTTTGGGATTGACTTTAACCTGAGTTACTGAAACATCCTGCTTCGCTTGCCTGTAAATAACTTCCCAAGATTCACCTTGATTAGAAGATTTAAGAACCTTACCTTGTTTTTCTTGAAAAGAAGCAACATATAAAATATCAGATTTTTGTGGATCTTGAGTAATGTCATAAATAGTGGCATTAGAAGCTAAATTGTGATCCTGATCCACAATCTTCTGCCATGAATCTCCTCCATTTTCTGTTTTGTACATTCCAGCTCCACTAGTACCTATATAAATAATCTGAGAATTATCTTTACTTATTTCTATGTCTCGAATATTTAGTCCAGCGATAGTTGTTTTTTCATCAATGACTATTTTCTGTCTCCAGGTATCTCCCCCATCTTCTGATTTAAACACTCCTCCGTCTGTACTCATACTACAACCAGGAATAATACAGCCAGGAATAAGTAAAAGTATTAAAGTAAGAAGTAAAATAAATATTTTTCTCATGTATTTTAGAACATTAAAACTAAGTTCTCCAAGACCAATCTCAAATTAATATTTAACTTCAGTAGATTTTTGGTCTCGGCGATTCTTCTCATAATCTCATAAATTTTTCCTGTAGAATACTGAGAAAACAGGTGAGATATAGAGGCCTTTTCCCCAATCCTCCTAGCCAATATTGCTTTTCTAAAAAATACTAGCCAGACATCCAGAATCTTCTTGACCAGGGACTCATCGTCTGAGATTTTATTTATATAATTAAAACGAAAAACTAAGTTCTGTCTGGTAACATCTTCTAGATCTTTCTCTATTTGCTCATACTCTTTAATCGTTTCTGGATGGTTACAAGCTTGGATAGCTAATCCTGGTCTTCCAATAGATTGTTCAACTATCTTTTCAGTTTGTATCGGATTTATCCCTCTTATGCACAATGCCTCCCTAATTAAATCTGAAGAGACCACCTGAAACTTAAGAATTTCACAACGAGAGCAAAGAGTAGGAAGTAATTGTTTTTCATTCTGAGCAGTCAAAATTAAAATAGCTTGTCCTGGAGGTTCTTCTAGAGTTTTTAAAAGTGCATTCCCTGCTTCTTTGTCCATCAATTCAGCATTCTCGATTATGCAAATTTTATATGGAGAGACTACCGGCTTGAGATTTAACCTATGTCGGAGTTCTCGGATTTGATCAATTTTAATTATCTTATCTTCTGAAATAACGTAAATATCTGGATGAGATTTAAGATGTAACTTGGAAACTTGCCCTGAAGACTTGAGCAACTTTTTAACAAATTCCCAAGCAACTTTGGTCTTGCCTATGTGCTTTGGTCCAACAAGTAGATATGCATGAGAGAGTCTGTTCATCTGAATACTATTTTCCAGTAGCTTCAAGATACGTTTATGTCCTATGATATCGTGATCAAAGGAAACCAGTTTTTTGTTTTTATCCATTGCATTATCCAGAAAAATATGTTAATCTAGATATAAATTAGCATACTTATTCAATCTTTGCAATATAATTTAAGTTGATAAGTTATAAGTTTAACAACCAACAATCCCCCGAATACCACAAATCCTTCGGGGCAGGAGCAATTAACAACTCCCTAATATTCAATTTCTTTTATTATTCGTGAATATTCGTGGTTAAATTAGTGGTATATTAGTGATTATAACAATGAAGGACCAGATAAAAATTTGTAAAAATTGCGGCCAGAAATTCGTTGTATCTAGATGCGAACAGAAATTCTTTTCCCGTCTTCCAACTCAGGAAGACCTAACGCTTTG
>JAGXNV010000346.1 GCA_019894795.1 Candidatus Heimdallarchaeota archaeon
ACTATGTACCATAGAAAGAATTTTAAAAGAAAAGAAGTTCCTTCCACAAAGAATATAAAGACTTTAAATTTACTTAAAATTGTGTTTCATGGTGATAATTGATGGACTGTAAATTCTGTAAACTTGCGCATATTGATTTATTGGACGATGGAATTACCTTCAAATGCTCTTATTGTGGTTATTCTTTTGATGTTGGTAAAACAGCAATCTTCTATGATAGAATGATGCAGATGCCCCTTGCTTCTTGGTTATTGGCTTCAATACTCTGGTTTTCAGCAATGGTTACAGGAGTTCTATTGGGTTTAGGGTTTAGTAGTACATCTTTAAGCTCAACTATTCTGTTCTTATTTATTTATGGTGCAGCTGCTTTTCTATACGGTATTTCATCATCTCTTGACTTCTTTAGTGTTGTATGGATATTTATCAAAGGATGGTTCAAAAAAGAATCAATATCTTTTGCTCAAGGAAAAGAAAAGGTTCAATCTAAACGAAAAGAAAAGATTGTGAGAGAGATGGCAACTGGTCAAGCTATAGACGATGCAACAGGAAGAGCAGTTGATACTGATATTAGACCTAGTGAGAAAAGGGTTCCAAAAATAGCTCCTTCATTCTTAGCAGGCGGGTACACACTATTGTTAGCAGGATTTTTTATCATAGTTTTTACTCGGTATTTTCCAGGAATATTTTAGAAGAGAAGTACTTTCTTTTCAATTATTTTAGATTATTTAATTAATGAACGAAGATAGTTTATATTTTCAAAATCGTTACGAATGCTATCAAGCGGAGTTTCAAGAATCCATGGTTTCTTTTTCAGAGATTCATTATTTATCAGTTCAGTAAAAGCAATTTCACCTATTTTTCCAAGACCTAAATGTTCATGCAGGTCTCTATGAGATCCTACATCTGTCTTAGAATCATTAGCATGAATTATAGAAATAGATCTCAATCCAATTGTTGATTCAACTTCAGTGACAAAATCTACTATTCCCTTCTTTGAACTTATATCATAACCTGCAACAAATGCATGACAAGTATCAAAACATACCTGCACATTCTGATCATTTATCTCTTCAAGAATATTCTTTATATTTGAAAAAGTACCGGTAAGAGCTTTTTCACCACTTGCTGAATTTTCCACTAGTATGGTAATCTTGTGTTTCCCTGCATCTATGCCCCGTTGTATAGAACTCACATATCTTTCAAAACCTTCTTGAAAACTTCCTCCTTTGTATGATCCTGAATGAACTACAAAATAGGGGATTCCAAGTAGAAAACATATTTCAATTTCTCTCAGAAAAGATTCAATAGATTTTTGGTAGATTTCCTTATCTAATGAAGCTAGATTTGATAGATAAGAGATGTGAGCTACAATTGGGGACATATTGTACTTAAGATTTTTATCTCTAAATCTCTCAATTTCTTCACTAGATAACCCTTTGAAAGCCCATCCTCTAGGATTTTTTGTAAATATTTGAAAAGTTGCACATCCAATATCTTTTGCTCTATCAAAAGCTAAATCAACGGATTTCGCTATAGAAACATGACACCCAATTTTAACTTCATAATTCAATTCAATCACAACAGCTTGTTGAGAGTTTCACAAGATATTCTCATTTTGCAAATTCTTTAGAGTTACATAGTCTAGGATATAACTAAAACTCGTAAGATGATGCAAGTTTCATGTAAGCTAATGCCAATTCCTTGTGATTCTTTTTCTGTACCTCAGTTTTATCTTGTAGAGCAAGAGAATAATAAACTTTAGCTCTCACATATGCTCGATATGATTTATAAAATTCTAACAACTTCAAATTTTCCTCTATATCTTCATTCATATTTTTTAAATATAATTCAATAAACTGTTTAGAATATTCTTGTTTGCCGTGAAAATCGAAATCCATCGATAGAAAAGCCACTTCTTCTAAAATATCCTGTATTCTTAACATCTCGTTAAATTCTATAC
>JAGXNV010000033.1 GCA_019894795.1 Candidatus Heimdallarchaeota archaeon
TTTTTAATAAATAATCATAGGTCATTTTGGTATACAACTTTACCATTTTTTACTGCATAAATCATCTGACCAGTAAAGTTCATATTTTCATAAGGAGACCATTTGGCTTTGGATTTAATCCATTCTTTTGATACTTCTACCGGTGTATTTGCATTCAAAATAATCAGATCTGAATCTATCTCTCTTTCTGGAAGATTGAATAAGTTAGTTGGTAAATCATAAAGTGCTTCAATTGCCCTCTCCCATTCTAATTCGCCATTATTCACCAACGAAATAATTGAGGGGACAAGTTCTTGTACTCCTGGCATACCACTTATAGAATTATTTTGTTTTTCTTCGAATGAATGTGGGGAATGGTCAGAACTCACCATATCAATTAATCCAGTCGCTAAAGATTTTAGTAATATTTCATTATCTACAGCGTTTCTAAGAGGTGGATTTACTTGTTTTATGTTACTATCCATTTTTGTATTTTGATTAAAGTAAATGTACCTTGGACAAGTATCTAGAGTCAGATTTTTTCTATTTGCCATTTCTAGAATTTTTATTGATAAATTGCTACTAATATGAGTGATGTGAAATTTGAGATTTGGATATTCTTCAGACCAAGTTAATATTTGTTGTATAGCACTAGCTTCTGCTTCTTCTGGTCTTTTTCTATGGTGTTGATGCTCATTCTTATGTAATTCTAGGATCGCTGGATCTTCTGCATGAAAGAAGATAGGTTTTACTGACATTAAGTCTTCTAAGGTTGCCAAACTTCTTTCTATTGTTTCATAGCTTATTGAAAGACTTCCAAAAGATTCAGACATAAAAACCTTGTATGCATCACAATGTTGTTCTATACTCTCCAATTCAGTATGATTTGTTTCAGTTAAAGCTGCAGCTATTAACACGTCAACATAATCTTGTTTTCTAGCTATTTCCTTCTTTTGAGTGATTGCTTTTACTGAATCAGTTATAGGATTAGTATTTGGCATATCTAACACAGTGAAAATCCCACTCGAGAATGCAGCAAGAGATCCAGTTTCTATTGTTTCCTTGTATTCATAGCCTGGTTCTCTGAAATGAACGTGAATATCAAATAGAGGAGGTAAAGCGAGTAAATCTGAAGCATCAATTTCCTTCTGGGTGAGTTTGACTTTGTTTTCATCGATTTCAAGTTCCAAATCTCGCTTGACAAAATTCTTCTTTTCGATATCCCAAACATTAAGATTTGAAAGTATAACCATTGTTTAAATCCTCTGTTTTTCGCCTGTATCTAACCGTCTGTACGTTCCAAAATCAGATATTTGTTCTAACTGTTTCATATTGAAAACAGGTCCATCAACGCATATTCTCCATCCAGTTGGGTCTACAGCGCAATAACTACATACACCAAAACCACATCTCATATACCTATCAGCTAGACTCATTTGCATATCAATAACATTCTCATACTTCTTTCCAATTTCGAATATAGCCTTCATCATTCGTTCTGGTCCAGCAACATAAAGTACAGAAGGGGTTTTGGTTTCTTGGAGAAACATCTCTAAATCGAGAGTAGGAAAGCCTTGATATCCATATGAACCATCATCTGTACAAACATGAAAAACAAGCTTATTTTCATCGTGAAGTTTCTGAAACCATTCTAGATACATCAATCTGCTTTTATTTCTTGCTCCTTCAAAAATGTGAATTTCTTCTTTTTCTTCTTTCTTGAGTAGGCTTGTGGTAAGCATCTTAATTGGTGTCATCCCAAATCCTCCTCCTATTAACAAATGGTTTACCTTCATGTTTTTTGGGGGTTGGAAAGATTTCCCATAAAAACCTCTAATTCCTAGAAATTCACCCACATCCATTTTTAGTAGGGCTTCAGTACCTGGACCCATTTTTGCAACACCAATTTCTAGAATGTTGTTATCAAAACCTGCTACTCCAACCGGGAATTCATCAATCCCTGGAACCCAGAGCATAATAAATTGTCCTGGTTTTGCTCCTTGAACATTAACTGGTAAGTCGAGTAGAAAAACAAAAGTGTCCTCACAGTTTTCTATTTTTTCAATGATTTTACACATAATGGGTTTAGTGTTAGGTAAGGTATTTTTTGTCATTTATGTGCTCCTCCTGTAATTTCTGCAATTGAACTGAAGTCATGTTCCTTCATGTATTTTCTAATTTTCATAGTTATGAATCGTATCATATTTTCCGGATATGCGACACCAATTGCTGAACCAATTTCAACAGCTGTAGCACCCGCTAATAGATATTCAATAACATCTTCACCTCTATATATCCCACCAACACCTATAAGAGGAATTTTTTCGTCTAAATTCTCATATAAATCGTAGATATAACGAATCCCGATTGGTTTGATAGCTGAACCTGATAAACCCCCTCTCTTGAACCCTAATATTGGTTGCTTAGTTTGAATATCAATAACCATTGCCTTTAGCGTGTTAATAGCAACTATTGCATCACATCCACCTTTCACTGCAGCATTAGCTATTTCTATCATATCACTAACATTGGGAGTAAGTTTTACCCATAAAGGTAGATTTGTTCTATCTTTCAAAGTTTTCACAATGTTATACACTGCATCAACATCTGTTCCTATTTGTACTCCCCCTTTGTCTGTATTTGGGCAACTTAAGTTTAGCTCAAAACCTAATATCGGAAGATCCTTCAAGCCATCTAATACTTCTGAAAACTCACTTATATTCTCACCAAAAATAGATACGATTGTTGGTATTTGATTTTCAATCAGCGTTTCTATATCATGTCTAAAAGACTGATAACCGGGATTAGCTAATCCAACTGAATTTATCAAACTTCTTATTTCTTGTAATGCAAATACGCTAGGGTTAGGATTACCACCTCGTGCTCTAGGTCCTATGCTCTTTGTAATCACGGCTCCCAAACCCGCTTCATAAGCCCTTTGAAGAGTTGAATAAGTAGTACCCAGAATACCTGAGGCGAGTATTAATGGATTACGAATTTCTATTGAACCTATTTTGGTTGCATAACTCATAAGAAAATAGAAAATAGCATCTTGAAAAATGTTACTAATTTTAAGCTCATTTAAACAGTAAGATTAATTTACTCATAACAAATTTGATAAATATACAAAAAAGCTTAGGCTACTAGTTTGAGGACTAACATTTTGGTGATTACATTTGGTTAGAATAGCTGTTATTTCAGATATACATTCAAACATATACGGGTTAGAAGCTGTTCTAAAAGATGTTGAAAAACGTAAAAATATTGATGAAATCATTTGTTTAGGAGATATTGTAGGTTATTATCCCTTTCCTAATGAATGTATAGAACTTGTGAGAGAAAACTGTTCTGTCAGTATGTTGGGAAACCATGATGCAGGGGTTGTAGGAGATGAACCTGCATTCTACTTTAATCCTACTGCTTATGAAATGATAACCTGGACCAAAAAAATTATCAAGAAAGATAATCTTACTTGGATATCTAAATTACCCAGAAAGAAAAACATTGAAAGAAATGGAAGAAAAATATTCCTTGTTCATGGTTCTCCATTTCAGACTTTTGATTATTTTCTAGCTATGGATAGCAATGAATGGAAGGCATTGCTCAAAGAAGCTTTCTATAAGATAAAAGCTGATTTATTATGTGTTGGGCATACACATATTCCAGTGAAGGATAAGTATAAGAAACATCAATTTCTTAATCCTGGATCGGTAGGACAACCAAGAAATGGTAAACCTGGAGCATTCTATGCAATTGTTAATACCACTCCTCTATCTATTTCAATGGTTCATTTAAAATATGATTTTTCACCAGTACAAGAAAAAATGAAAGAATTAGGATTACCTAAATCTCTAAGTGAAAGATTAAATGAAGGGTTTTAGCTTTAAGATCTTAATCTTGATAATGATAATCTAATGCTGGATCTTGGAGGTCACTTAGCTCAGCTTCTAGTTTATCATTGTAGAGGTCATACATGATAACTAAAGCTACTCCTTGATGTACTCCTGCTAGAACAGAGAGTTTTTTGTAATTTATATCAGGATTTTTTGGTAAGATTTTTTCTCTGATGTAACCTTTGAGATTATTATAGTTTGGAATAGTTCTTATCCCAGATATTAATTCACTTAATTTCCCATCAAAACCTGTAAAATTAACATCTTGGCGTTTTTCACGTTTTATTTGTTGAAGAATTTCGGCGTGTAATTCCTCTTCTCTTCTTCTTTCTTCTTCAAGTTTTTTTTCGTTATCCCCAATGTAGTCATGCAATGTTGTCAATCGTTTACCCCATTTCCAATTGTCGGTATATAGTGAATTAATTTGAGTAAAAAAACGTTTTGTAATACGCTAATCAAATAAAGTTTCTATTTTATTGAAAAAATATCTTTTTGTTCGAAAGATAAGATTGTTATGTTAAGAGTCTATTCATTTGTGCGAATGTGAGTTTGGTCACTAAGATAATTACTTCAATATATCACAAACCGGTTACTAAAACAAAAAAGGCCGTTTTAGAATAGAGATTACATATAACAATCAAGAAGTGAGAATACTAACAGGGTAAATATTCATATTGATTTCACATTTCAGAGCCTAAGAAGAGTAAATAGTTTACTTAGTAATTATTTCGTATGACTAGAACATTACTTGATTAATTTTAATTAGGTGATCTTTTGATTTTATATTTTAAATATTATAGCTTTAATAATTAAGAAAGTAAATAAGGGATAGTGAATAAACTAGATAAATGCTTGTTAAATATTTGTTACACAACATAGAACAACCAATACTTATACAATTGTTTTATTTTTTAGATAATACATATTACGAATAGGAAATGATTTATTAAAACAGAGAGTGAATTATTCAATTATTTATCCAAGACTTAGCTCGATTTTTCGCTTTTTTCCAGTAGGATTTAAGTTCATGTCTCTTGTTTTCTTCCATAGATGGAGAAAATTCTTGATCTATCTGAAAATTACGTTTAATGTCCGCAAGATTTTCCCAGTACCCTACAGCTAGACCAGCTAAATAGGCCGCCCCAAGTGCAGTGGTTTCTAATTCAAGAGGTTTTTGTACTTGGACATTAGAAATATCAGCCTGAAACTGTAGAAGTGGCGAACAATTTGTTACTCCACCATCAACTCTGAGCTTTGGTATATCTATCCCCGAATCTTTTCTCATTGCTTGAAAAACATCTTCAGATTGATAGCAAATAGATTCTAGTGTTGCTCGGATTATGTGTTTCCTAGTTGTCCCTCTAGTGAGTCCAATAATTGTCCCTCTTGCATAAGGATCCCAATCAGGTGCACCTAGACCAACAAAAGCTGGAACGAAGTAGACTCCATCTGTTGAGGATAAGGTATTCATTATGTCAGTAAGTTCAGATTTATCACCCAAAATACCCAATCCCTGTTCCAACCATTGAATACCTGCCCCTGTTATGAAAACACTTCCTTCTAATGCATAAACTATCTCACCGTCAATTTTCCAAGCAATGGTTGTAAGAAGCCCGTTCTCTGATTGAATAGCATTTCCTCTTGTATTCATTAACATAAAATTGCCTGTACCATAAGTGTTTTTCACCTCTCCTAGTTCAAAGCAATTTTGTCCAAAAAGTGCTGCTTGTTGATCCCCTGCTGTTCCAGCTACTGGGATAGGGTGATTGAATATTGTCTGAGTATTACCATACGTTTCCTTATCACTACTAGGTCTAACTTCCGGAAGAATATGTTTGGGAATTTTTAGAATTTCAAGTAATTCGTCATCCCATATTCCGGAATTAATATCAAAAAGGAGCGTTCTAGATGCGTTGGAATAATCAGTAATATGATTCCCTGTCAAATTGTAAATCAACCAGCTATCAATTGTCCCTACAGCTAATGAACCTTCATTTAATTTCGTCTTTACTTTTTCAGAGTTATCTAATAACCATCTGACCTTTGTCCCTGAAAAATATGGGTCTAAAATTAATCCTGTTTTCTTCCTAAAAATCTCAGAAAATCCTTCATTTTTAAGTTCATCACAGTATTCCGCTGTTCGTCTACATTGCCAAACTATAGCATTATGGAGAGGAATGCCTGTATTCTTGTCCCAAGCAACTATTGTTTCTCTCTGGTTTGTTATCCCAATTCCTGAAATTTCTGTCAAATCAACACTTTTGATTTTTCTTGCACCATTAATTGTTTTCAAAGCATTATTCCAAATTTCAGAAGGGTTATGCTCTACCCATCCTGGAGATGGATATATCTGTTCGTGTTCATTGTAGGATTTTGCAATTGCCTCACCTTTAGAATTAAAAAATATTGATCGTGTTCCAGTTGTTCCTTGGTCAATACTGAGGATTAGGTTCATATGAACTAAGAGAGTCTATAACATTTATAAATTTTCTATTTTAAAATTACATTAAAATTGATAGGATATTAAGTAGTATAAGTAATTAAGAAAAGATAAGAAAAATGAGAGAAGATCTCTATTAAGTTGTCCTTACTGGTCCTTCTGGTGTCATGTAGACTGTATGTTCATGTTGAGATACAAAAGATCCAGCGGTGTCAGATAAAACATTATACTGATAAAGAGCTCCTACTTGTTTTAATTCCCTTAACCCCATCTTAGCTTTTGCTACTCCAACATTCTTGTAAATCCAACGCACAGACACGGGTAAGCGATTATAGTCTTTATCTAAAAGCCTTCGTATTTGTTTTGCTGCGTCTGTCCTAAGTTTATGTCTTCCCTCAGCAAGACGTACAATATAGAGTTTAGTTCTATCTTGATGAGATTCTCCAGCTCCTGTCGAAGCGAATGTTTCAATTGCAAATGCTTCATCTTGCAGTATAAGATTACCTTTTCTTCCTGCAACATTAGGAATTGTTTTTGGACCATGAACCTTATAAGGCATAAGTAAGTGGCCTGAGAGTTCTTTAATTGTTGTAAACCCATAACCTTCAATTATACTTTCTATTAAATCTCCAAGCTTTCCAGTATATCCACCAACACGGATTACTTTAACAGCAGTTTCTGTTGCTTCTTTACTAGCTTTAATCAAATCATTATGGACATCATCAAATGCTACAGTTAAAGCGGTATCAGCAATGAAGCCTTCATAATGGACACCTACATCAAGCTTTACAACATCTCCTTCTTTGAGAGTTAATTCATCTTCCCAAGGACAGGTATAATGAGCACAATGATTATTAATAGATACATTTAGTGGAAAGGCAGTTTTCATTCCTGCTTCTTCTATCAATTTATCGGCAGTTTCACATAAGTCAAGAGCTTTAACACCAGGCTTTGTCATACCTTTAACATGCTGTAAGACACTTTTGGCGACTTCTCCAGCTTTTTGGTGTTTTTCGAGAATTGTTTCTTCTATTTCTTCTTCTTTTGTCTCATCGACTACATCTTTGGCTTTTTCTTCTGTTTTTGCTTTTTTCTCTGCCATTGCTTTCACCAGAATGAAAACAACTTTTTTTGTGAATATTTAACTTTGATGTTTTAACACAATGTTTTAAGTAAAAAGAAAAAAAGTGGGGGGTTCCCTAGAACATTGGTGGGAGACCCATAAAGATACAAATTAATGCACCTAAGAAAAGGAGCCCAACGAAAATCCAACCAGCTATATCTTTATTTGATCGAAATACTTGATCTGTGGTTGATTCCATTCGTTTAATCATAACAATAGGTCTTGGGGTTCTTCTATACCATCCAATGACGGTGACTTGATTACCTATTAGTCTATCAACTCTGAAAAGAGCAGAAAACAATCGCATAAAACCGAATAATGGGTTATAATCAAGTGTGATAATTCCAGAAGGATCTTGAAGTACAACATCCTCACTCAAATAATATCCAGGTGTACCTCTACCAATTATAGTTCCTTGCAATCTAATAGGTTTTCCTCTAAATGGAGAAGCTTCAGCATACCCTTCATCACTTACATCGGTTACGGCAGTCATAGCAGTGATAAGAGGTATTTCTTCAGGCAATTTAGGATATCGAACCTTAACTCTCCAAATCCACAATAAAGCAGCTAAACCTAATCCAGAACCAATACCAATCCACATCCATTGGGTATTATTATTAATGAAATAGGATACAGCACCCAAACCTGGTAGTACTAATGTAAGTATGGGAACAATGTAAAGAAGGAAAATATCTACCAAAAACTCATCCCAAAGGCTTTCTCGGATTTGATCAGTACCTAGAGCTGGATAAGCTCTCTTCATTCCAATCTCTTCAGAAAAATCATCTAATGCAAGTAGTCTTTTTGCAGTTAGAGGGTGAGTAGATTGAAGTTCAAGAAAACCGCCCCATGGGCTTTCAAGATCCCAAGCTGCTGCTTGCACAATCATATTAGGATCGAGTTCTCCACCAGTTGATTGAGCATAAGCGGTCATGACTAATCCTTTAGCAGCTTTGATATCGAAGATATTAAGTGAACGAGTCGAATGTGAATAGCTAGCTGATCTACGATATGTTCTCACTCTTTCTCTTCTGTCAACGGTTTTATCATTCATTGTTTCAGAATATTGAGCTTGAGCACTTACCATACCATAAGCAATTTTGACTAAAGCCGTTGAAAGTGCTTTCGGGTTCCTTGTCTGTTCTCCGGAAAACCTATCTGCATAGTATTCTCGAACTCTACTTAGGAAGAGAACCAGAAAGTGGCTAATTAAATAGAAGACATAGGAAACGATAAGCATCACTACAGCTGCTATAGCAATGTAAGCTCCTGCTTTATTATCTCCTCCGCTTGAGAAGGCTCCTACCCTTAGTACACCTCGAGAAAAGATATAGAACGTATACAGAATCATTGGCACGGCTGATGCAATAGTCATGAATAAGAAGTCCATATGGACAATATGACCTATCTCATGACCTACAACAGCTTTTTGTTCTTCTTCTGTAAGCAAATTGAGAATACCATCAGAAAGAACAATTCGTGCATTCTTTTTGAATCTTCCATATGTCAGAGCTGTTGGCATATTATCATGAATCATACCAACTTTCTTAATCGAGATATTATGAAGTTGACTCTGATCTGAAATATATTGAGCAAGGTGTGGTGGCAACTGATGCACTTCTATCCAAGTCATTCTGTGTAACCATCTGAAGCTTAAATCTAACAGCCACGGAGATATTATAAACTGCAGCAAAAGTATACCTAAAGCCACAAGCACAGGAAACAAGATAAGTGCTGACATACCGAGTGCTTCTGTGAAACCACCATAAACATATGCTAACGCAACAGCGCCCATTACAACCGCATACAGTAATCCCCACAAGAAAATTAATGTAAGCGTCCCTCTGAAAACTAACCTTAATTTCATTAGTATCTAACTAAGAATGTACTTACTAGTATATAAAATGCATTTTTTCAAATGAAAAAGAAAATGAGAGAAAAAATCACCTATTCAGCCTCGTTAAAAAAGAAACTTCTTTTTTTTATTCATAATGTAGTTTAGTTTCCAAAATTCCGGCAATGACATGTAAAGCAGCTTCAATGGAAATATTTTTCATAGTTTTTGTAGCATCCGAGTAAGCATGCTCAAATTTTTGAGTCGTCAATAGAAATCCATCTTGTTCTGTGATAAATCCTCCATTTGTTAACCTTTTAATTCCATCAATAAGTTCATCGTCATTAAAGATTGCTCGATTGATAAAATCACCCATATATATAATCTCACAAATATTTTCGTACTTTTTCAAATTCTGGGGAAAAGCCATCTTTTTATATGATGCGGGAACCTTTTGGTCTTTCCTTATTTGAGCGAAGTAAATTGAGGTAAGGGCCCACACCGTTGTCCAACCATATTCTTCTTCATCTGACATGGTCTTAAGTCATCATTAATCTTTATATATTTTTTTAACAACAAATTCCTGTTAAGAAAAAAAGGGTGAAAATAATCACCTATTCAACCCCGTTAAAAAAAGAAAAAATTACTTTCTTTTCTTATGTATTATTTTTACTATAGGTACAAAAAGTAGGAAAGCAACAATAGGAATTAAACTCAGACTAGATTCTACAAGATCTGGGTTAAGAAATTCTGTTGTTCTTGAACCAATAGCACCAGAAACAACAGTTCCTTCAGTCTCAAAATCACTAAGAATGTCCAGTAATGACAAAGCAGTAGGAGCAATATCAATTATACTTATTCCCGCTATTGAAACGTTTTGCTTTATTCCAGGACCTGCTGCAATAAAAATCCCATGCATATCTGTATTAGTATTAAGATAACCATGCATTCCTACATATGATGATCCAAAATTTCTACAATAACCAGGCTCTAAGAAAACAGAGATATTCACACCTCTTTCTTCATTAAATAGTTCAATATCATTATTCTCTTCATTGACATAAATAGCTTGTATACCTGTTTGGCCTTCAATGTATGTTGCAAATTCTTCTACTTTAGTGACGTTAGTTTCATCGATGAAATATAACAATTCAATAGCTGAATCATGTGCAAGATAAGGTTCAATACCTGTCATATTAACAGCTAATTCAAAAAACGATTTTTCTTCGAGGAAGTAATCATCATCATCAACAGTAGCCATTCCATGATCAGAAGCAAGGATAATTACAGTTTCTTTTAGCATATCTTCTTCCTGCAATCTTTGAACAACATATTTTAATGCATTATCTATGCCCACTAAATCAGTTATTAGAAGCGGTGAATCAATTCCTGCGTAATGACCTCTTGAATCAACACCTGGAAGCCATGAAAATGATAAACTAATCTCAGGATGAGCAATAATAGTTTCAACAGTTTTTCGTGCAATACCTGAATTTGTTCTTATATTTTCTGCACCTAAGTAGTCAAAATCAAATAAATAGGTTGGAGCAAGACAACCGTATAGAGTACCATCATCCACGTATGGCCAACCAAAAGCTGCAGTAACAATATCATTTTCTTCAGCATGAATAATGGAAGGTTTTGTATTTAGAAGGTGTAAGCCAGTATTTGTATCTCGATATGGGTCTGTTGCTTCTTCAAAGAGTGAATATGATTTGTTATCTTCCCAATCATAGAATGTGTTTCCTATTATCCCATGCTCATCAGGATGGTTTCCAGTTATCATTGATACATGATTAACAGCTGTCACAGAAGGATTCGAAGGAATACAGTAATCTGCTTTTGCTCCTTCACCTATGAGCCATTCAATTGTAGGTAAATCTGTTTTTTCAAAATAGTCATGTCTAAAGGCATCAGCACTAAACACAATAACTCTCTTTACAGTATTAACACTCTCTCCATCGGTTAATTCACCAAATACATTAAGAGTTGGAGATATTGATAATGCAAAAAGAGTAACAAATAATAAAGAAATAGTCATTTTTCTAATTTTTAAAGAATTCATTCTAGTCGTATAAATGTTGGTAAAAATACGTTAAATTTCTTTCGCCTAAGTATATATAGTAAATTCAAACATAATCTAATACTTCACTTATTTTGTTAATTATTTTACTTACTTCAATCTTCTTCCTACAAGTTCCTGGAGCGCTCCTTTCACCATAATAAATGAAATCTACATTAGCAAATTGAGCAGTTTCCGCATCTAACCAAGAGTCACCTATGAAAATTGTTTGATCTTTTGATACATTGTTGTAATTCATGATTTTCAACAAACCTTCTGGATTAGGCTTTGCATATTCTACATCGTCTCTAGTTATGATACACTCTGTGTATTTATTCAAATCAAATTTGAGCATACCGTAGTCAGTTAGTTTTCTGGAATTGTTTGTAAAAATAGCTATTTTATGATTGTTCGCTCTCAGTTTAGTTAGGGTGGAATGAACATCATTTTCTATTTCTGCGTCTTCATATCCCAATTGTTCAGCCTTTTCAACAATTTCCCACGCTTTAGCATGTAGATCTCCCTTTGTATCTTTTTCCACAACCAGTTCAACTAGATTTAGAATGGTTATCGGAGTTCTTTAATAATTTGAAATTCTTCTTCTGAAACTAAATTTTTTAGCAAGTCTCTTACTTTATCTCGAATACCCATATAATCAATTTTTGACAGTATAAGAGTTCCATCCAAATCAAAAACTATTAGTTGCTTTTTCGGCATCAAACAATCATTTTGTTACTCAAACTACGGATTAATTAAGTTTTAGAAATACTCATTGTAATTAAAACAACAGTTAATTTTTTATTCTTACTTTGGGATTGTATTTTGATACACTTTGAGCTCTACCATTTCAGATTTCAAATTCATTCACTATGAACCTGTTTATTTGGACTTAAATAAAATATTCACTGAATTTTCTGATACATTATACAATTATAAGATAGCTGGAGAGGAGAATGTTAACGCAAAGATTCTCTCTTACTTCTATGAAGGTATGTTATATTTAATCAAAGCTGATGATTTGTACGATAATAAGGACTATTCGAAAGCTCTCAAACATTATGAAGATGGACTTAAGCTTATTATTAGATCAAGAGCATCAAGAGGTGTTGAAGGAGATCGAATTTTCAAAGAAATGGTCAAATGGATTAGTTACTCAGAGGCTAAGTTAAGAGTTTGTAGAGCTAGAACTGAGAACAAACCTGAACTGCAGCTTTCAAACATAAAAGAAGGTATAGAATTCTTCAAATTATTTTCAGATAGTAGAAAAGAAGAAAATAACAAAATTGATATACTTATTGCACAATCGCGGGTAGCCTATGCCCAGTATATTCACTATACTATTCTTGCTCAATCCAATATAGACAATTCTAAAATATACAAGAAATATCTTCTGCATGCCAGATCAAAACTGATGAAAGCCAACTTCTTCTTCAAAACACTTGATGAAGAAATGGAAGAACTTCATAATAAAATCGATGAAACAACAAAACTACATATTATTACTCGCGCTGAATGGTTTTGGGACAAAGGTACCGAGGATATCACAAAAAGCCTATTCAACGAAGCTCTTCGTTACTTTGCTATTGCTTCAAAATATTATACAAGAGCCAGCGGAATATGTGACAATTTTATGGAGCAAAGACTTTATTTGGCATTATCTAGAATAACCCAAGCGAGCAGATTTGAATCAGAAGCAAATGAACTGTACAAAAGGAAAGATAATCCGAAGAAAGCTAGCGAAACATTTCTTAAAGCTGTAGAAATTGTTGATATTGCCTTGGGGTTATTAACCAGTATTAAGAGTAAAACTTTAATCAATAATATGACTGCTCAAAGATCCTTTTACGAAGCTCTTTCTTTGGAGACAGAAGGGATTTATCTTTTTGATCAAGAAAATTTCAAAGAATCTCAATCTAGATTTGAGGAAGCAATGAGGAAATTGGAAGAAACACACAGAAATGCTACCGATGGTAATATAGATCAATTATTAGAATTCGTAAGAATTGCTAAAAATGAAATTGAAGGTTACCTATCAATGTCCAATGCTATGCTGTGAAAAAACGAGATAGAAAACCTTAAACATTTTCCCTTTTTATGTTGAACGAAGAATTCGTTCATGATGATACAACGGTCTATGATTCGAAAGAAAAGGAGATGTGATGGGCGGTCTGAAACTAATTCTTCATTATGGTTCTGGTTCAAACAATTACTTGAGCAATAATTTCTTTATACGTGTGATAAGCCATTCTTCTGTATCCTGTTTCAGTAACCAGCCCTAGAGTATTAGCTCCATAGAAATCATCGAGTAGAGAATAATAGACAAAGCCTTTGATCTTATCATTGTTAAGGCAGTTTTCTAACATACCTGCTAATGCTCCTGCTTGAGTCCGTTCTCCATAAACAACAGCAGAAACACCAAACTCTGTAAACCAAAAGTCCTTTGTTGTACCTGTTGCCATGTCTAGATAGTAGCTGAAATTCAAATCTCTGGCATGAATGATGTAGTAATCCATTCCTATAAAATCCAGAGTGGAGTTCTTCCACAAATGTTCAAACAGATTAATTGATGGATCAAAATCATTAAACGAAAGATTAATCCCAACACTAGTTTCGTTAGAAATAGAATGAATGTAATTAGAAGTATCATTGATTACAGTTGTCCATGTTTCAGCATCTTGCAGATCAGCAACAAAAGCAGACGAAAAGCCAAACGGTTCTGGATAAATTAAGAGATAATCTGGTTGATAGTATTGAACTAACTGTACTGATTGATCATGAATAACTTGTGTGAAATCAGAGAAATTCACATCTTGAAAGAACCAGGTAGGAGGGGCGTAACCATATGTTGAAAGCATTATTTTGAAACCATTTGCTTTAAGAGTAGCAATAGATTCATTAAGTTCTGTTGAAAAATTATCAAGTAATTCCATTCTAATATCAAGTCGTGCGACAGTTACACCTAAATCTATAATCAAATCTAGTTCTTCTTGGAATAATTGTTCATAACCGCTTAAATTAACTGTTTGATAAGAAATAGTCTTGAGTGAAACACCGAACTCAAAGTCATCCCTTTGAGGATAAACAGGCAAATAATCAGGCGAAGTATAAGGATTGAACGATGTCATTGTTCCAATACCTAAACCTGCAAATACAAGTAACAATATTGCTAAAGCTCCATAAATCGCTTTTGTAGCATTATCCATAAACCGTCTTAAGCTAGCAAACAATGGAGGTCTCTGAATTTCTTCAGGTTTCTCTTCAACAACTTTGTCGAAAAATACGTTTTTCTTTTCTTTCTTCTGGTTTGAACTTGATTTGCTACTTGTAGATTTTGTTGACTCCCCAACAGCTCTAGTTTTTTTAGATCTTACAGTACTCTTTGTGTCATTTGCGACCTTTTCTGTCTTTTTAACAGTATCTCTTCTAAATTTAATTGGAACAGCAATGGGGATGAAAATTAGGGTAGGATAGAAATAACCAATTGAACCATAAAAGAAAGCTTGAAATTGTGCATAACCAATACTAGGTATTAATGTTAACCACCCAAATTCGCGAGGTAAAATAAATGGGGTTAGCGCTGAGATTTTGTGCAGATACTGCATCATTGTTACTAGTGCTAATAAAGTGAATATAACGTATCCAGCTTTTGCTATTCTGCTTGCTTCAATTCGGTTCATAAAGGCCAAAATTGTTGCAGTTAGATTGTTAACGAAGAGTAAGATAATTCCTACAAAAGCATCCCAACCTATTACAGGTGTAAAAGCTCTTGGGAACCAGAGGAACATTAGCAGAGTACCTGTGAAAATTAACGCAGCCGAAATGATGTTCCAAGCTATTTTCCTTTTTTCTACTTTACCTACAAACGTATCGTAGATTAGTTTAATGGCTAATAAGGAGTTGTAAAAGAATGATATGTAAACAAAAATTATAGCTGCTTCAGGATTTACTAGTGCCATCTCTCTTCAAGTGAAAACAGCTGAAGCTTTTAAATGTCTTACCATTTTCGCTTTGCTTAACTTACTTTAATAGATCATATAAATCCGCTAATGTACCTCTATAATCAGGTTGAATTTCTGTGGTCATCAATTCTACATTCTCAAGATTTTCTTCAACTAGAAAAGTGTCAAAGCCATAGAGTTTGGCACTCATATCCCTGTAACCATCGTTGCCAATAACTATTGATTCTTCTGGTGTTCCACCTATCTTTTCATTTATCTCATCCCAGTATTTTTTATTTCCTTTGCAATAAGTACTATTTTCGGCATGTGTTATGAGATCAAAATAATCTTGAGAAATACCCCCCCATTCCATTCTTCTTTCTATAGATATGAACGGAAAAACTGGATTTGTTGCTAGTACAATCTTTGTTTCAGGATGATTTTCCTTAATCATATTCAATAATTCAACAGCACCATCCATCTTAGTTATTAAGGGTTCAATAACCTTGAAATCAGTCTGATAAAAGTCGAAGAATCTTTGCCTTATGACGTTACAATCAGCTTCAAACTTTGGACAGAAATCTCTCTCGAACTCCTCTAGCGTTGTAGTAGTTGGGTCATCCCCTTTTTCCATAACATCAGTGGATTTGAGTAGCTCACTAATGAATTTCTGTGGGTCAGGAATCAAATCTATAAAATATTTTGATGCTGCCCCAAGATAACTTCTGATAAATTCATTTGGGTCAAAATGTAGCAAAGTTCCATCTAGGTCGAAAAGTAAATATTTGTATTTCATTTATATCAACTCGTTTATTCTTAATCAAGGAACTTGTAATTTGGATCTAGACATATACCAATACATCCAGGTCCAGCATGGGTTGCAATTGCCATCCCTACTTCTCTTATGGAGATATTCCAATCATCAGGTTGAATCTGATTTTCAATATATTCTTTAATCAAATGTGCTGATTCTTCGTTTCTTGCATGCATTATATATGCATTAAACTTTCTTGGTTTGTCCATTTTTTCATATACCGAATTAAATGATTCAATAACAGCATTAGTATGTCCTCTTACAGTTTTTATAACTTCCATTTTACCATCAATGAAATTGATTACTGGCTTCATATCAGCTATTTTTGCAACCCAATATTTAGATAAGCCCAGTCTGCCCCCTCTGTGAAGATATTTGAGATTTTCAACTGTAAAACCAATCTGAATTTTTGATTTATATGAATCTAGATCAGGAATAATCTCTTTAACACTAAATCCGTCTTTAGCCATTTCTGCTGCTTTTATCGCAAGTACACCTATTCCAAAGGTAGCGAATTCAGAATCATAAATATTGATTTCTGAGGGATGTTCTACTTTCTTTTTATAATTACGGACTGCTAGTTGAGCAGTATTATAAGAACCAGAAATTTTTGACGAAATCACTATATTTAACACTTCATTTGATTTCTTTCCTAATTCCTCGTAGAGTGTATACTGGCGGTGTAATGTAGGATTAGCTGTTTGAGGATAAGTCTCTGAATTATAGAATTTTTCATAAAACTGGTCAAGATTGATATTTTCATTTTCGTAAAAAATCTCATCTCCGAATCGTATAACAGTTGGAACAATACTGATATCATATTCCTTAAGGTACTTCTCAGGAATATCTGCAGCGCTATCTGTCATTATTTTTACAGTCAACTTAATAACCTAGAGTTAAGAAAAAAAGAGAAAGTTTTAAACTTTGCTCATTAATTTTAGTATTCAAAATTTCTTGTAGCAGCTAAGGCTATAGTTCCTGGACCAGTGTGGGAACAGATGGCTCCACCAAATGTGAAAATCTCTCCAATTTTAATAGTTGGATATTTTTCTTTTATTTTTGAAATGAATTCCTCAACCTCAGCTCTGGTTTCAGCTTCTATGAAATGTAAGGTAATATTACTGACATCTCCGTCAAACTTCTTTATGGCCATTTCAAGCATAGCGTCAAGAGTTTTATCTATGCCTGATGCCTTACCAACAGATTCAATTTTACCCTCAATCAGAGAAAGAATAGGATTCACTGACATTAGTTTTCCAAGAAAATATTTTGCTTTACTAAGTCTTCCACCTTCAAATAACCACTTAATGTCTTTAACAGTGAAATAAATTAAATCATCATTCAGCATGAAATGAGTAATTTTTTCAATGATGGCTTCTGCATTTAAGCCTTGTTTAGCTATTTGAGCTGCTTTAATAGCAACCAAACCGAATGGAACACTAGCTAGCAAAGAATCAACCAAATATACTTTAGCACCATCAGGATTTGATTTCTCAAACATCTTTTTAGCCATTCGAGCATTTGCATAAGCTCCACTAAGTTCACTGGAAAGATGAATAGAAATTATTTCATCATATTTAGTACCATATTGTTCATAAGCTTTAAGTAAATCATGTTGAGTGGGTTGAGATGTGGTAGGGTGTTCTGCAGATTCACTAACAAGTTTGTAAAAACCAGATGGTTTTAGATCTATTAGCTCTTTGTATTCAGTAGTTCCGAACATAATATTCATTGGAACCCATGCAATATCGTATTTTTCATAAAGAGTTATTTGGCAATTAAATTATGAATCGAATTAATGTTGTTATGCATTATACTTTGCTATAAAATATAAGTCAAAAATGAAAACCAGTATTCCGAGATGACTCAAAATAATAAAAATGTCGCTGTAATTGG
>JAGXNV010000347.1 GCA_019894795.1 Candidatus Heimdallarchaeota archaeon
TTGGTATACTTCACCTGATCATCTTGAAGAAGAAGCAAAGCAAGAAAAGTTTGTTCGGAAAATAATCGTAAAAACTCTTCATTTTCTTTTTCAGATGAAGTAATATCCTTCATAGCATAGTAAAGAAATAACAGTTACATAAATAGTTTATTAGTAAAAAAATAAAAAGAGAGGCACACAAATGTGTACAAATTTCATAATACGTTTTTCTTCCAATCATGTGTTCGGTAAGCTGTATATCCAAAAGCAAGCATTAAGAATGCAACAAATACTCCTAATGGAATAAGAGCCAAAGCTGAGAATAGAAAAGGTTCTCCACTTATAACCCAAGAATATATGAAAACTGCCAAGAATGGTAGAACCATGAGAGTAGCTTCAGCTATAATATTCACAGTGAAAATATGTTCATCCATTAATTTTATAAACTGAAATATCAGTGTCATAGCATATAATGATTAAATATCTAGATAAGAAATAGTAATCTCAGGTCTAAATGAAGATAACATTCTTCTTATTTTAGTAGTTACAATTGTTATATAAAAACGCAAAAGTGAATAATAATGGGTTATAGAAGATACGATGATAGACCTAGAGAAATGCACGATGTAAAATGTTCTAAGTGTGGCGCAGACACCCAGGTTCCATTTAAACCTGATGGCGACAGACCAGTTTACTGCAGAGACTGCTCTCAATCACAAAAAAAGCCAAGATATTAATCTTAACTTGAAGTAAAGATTCTTTATTTCTTCTTTTAGAGATAATAAACATCAAACACTTCTTTTTTCTTCTTTTTTTAATATACTGAATTTTTTCTTGTTTTTCCTTAAGAACAAAAAAATTATCGTTGAAAATAGTTGTACTTTAGGTTTGACTGCTTCAGGGAATCAGTTTTAGATCTTAATTAATTGAAAAAATAAAACTGATGGAGGTTAACCACCATTGTTTGCTTGATTACAATTTCTTTTCGTAGATATCAATTGCTGCTGTTTTTTCAAAACCTACAGATACAAAATCTTCTCCTTCATCCAGTTCAAGAGGGAGCGAGGGATTGAGAAAAACCATTACATTTTCGACATCACTTTCTAGATTTTTCATCACATCTAGAATTGCATACTTCTTGTATTCTCTATCAACTCCAATTAATGTTTGAATTTGCCCATATCCTTCATTAGCTGTTCTTCCTGCGTTGCAGAATGCAATAAGTTTCCCATCTCTCTTTATTGATCGCTTTGTATAGAGATTTTCGTTTTCTGCCATTCTATTGACATAATTTTCTATCCCTTCTCTTCCAAAATTCTCATATGCTTTAAAGAATATCTCTTTCAATTCTTCTGCGTCTGTTTCATGGTTATACTCTGAAGCTTCCACATCCAGATCCAATTTGGTCATTTTTCCAGGTTTGCCAACAAACATCTCATTTGCTGTTCTTAATTTTGAGAATCCTAGTCCTTCTGCTAATTCAATATAGTTATCATGGAATTTTGTCTGTGGTGTATGAATTTCTGCCACTTCTTTCTTTTTTAGAACCTCAACTAATTCGTTCCATAACAAATTGAAGGCTTCCTCATGACCCGGCAAAACAAACGCTAGACGAGTTTGTGCTCTCTTTATCTTTTCTTCTTCAGTTTCTTGAATAGTTGCTCCAATATAGCCAACCATTTCATTTCCCTTGAAACAATAAAGTCTAGTTTCAGGATCAAAATTATCTCTAGAATAAGCTTGTTTTACTTGTTCAACTGAGGATTGACCATAAGTGATCCATTTTTGTGCAAAATGATTTCCAATTTCTACTTGTTTTTCAATATATGACTCATCGTAAGGTTTAATCGTATATTCTGACATGCAAAAATCTTCTTCCACACACTTATATTTGTTATCAGCTGATAGAAAATCTTTATTCAAAAAAAACATTTATTAAATAGTTGTTTTCTATATAATTGATATATATGGCTCAAGAGAA
>JAGXNV010000348.1 GCA_019894795.1 Candidatus Heimdallarchaeota archaeon
TATCAGGCCTTTGGGGCCATTGTCGGTGAAAACATCCGAATCCATAGTAGTTGTGCTCATTGATAATAATCCGTACTCCTGGTTTCCCCAGATGTTATTGTTGTAGGTTATCAACGACAATCTATTATGGATTATTTTAAAAATGGACAAGAATTAGGTATGAATGTTTCTTATGTTGTGCAGCATGGCGGTCATGCTCGAGGTCTTGCTGCTGCAACTGGTCTTGTACAAGATCGAATCTCTAACGACTTTGTTCTTCTTCTAGGAGACAACTTATTTGGAGCTAACCTCAAAAACGTTATCGATTTACATCATGCATCCAATGCTACAGCTACTCTTCACGTAGAAGAGCATTCCAACCCTCAAAGATTTGGTGTTGTTGAACTAGATGGTGACAATGTTATATCGGTAGAAGAAAAACCAGTAAACCCTAAAAGTAACAACGTTATAACAGGCTTTTACGTTCTATCTCCAACTATTTTTAACATGATTTCAGGTCTTCAACCTTCAGCTAGAGGAGAATATGAGCTTTCAGACGCTTTGCAGGCATTAATTGATAACAAATATACTGTTAAAGCTTCAAAAATTGATGGATGGAGACTAGATATAGGTTATCCTGAGGATCTTCTAGCTGTAAATAAATTCTTTCTGAATGAAGAAACTCATGCAGTAAACGGAGATGTTCAAAACTCTTCAATTATCTCCCCAGTTTATATTGCTGAAGGAAGTACAGTAAGAGATTCTATTATTGGACCTTATGTCATGATTGAAAACGGTGTTACAATTGACCATTGCGAGGTTAAAAATACTGTTGTCCTAGAAAAATCATCATTATGCCGTTCAGTAATCTCTGATTCAGTTATAGGTACAAATAGTGTAGTTAAAGGTTTAAAAGCTCATTCCCTGAAAGTTGGTGATTATTCTGATATCACAAATGGAAATCTCTAGCATTACTTCATTATTTTGATGGCCAAAATTTAAATATAATCTCTTTTTTCTACTTTTGTTCAACTTTAAATACCAGTTTAAACATAAGATTGTAGAAGTGATTGAAATTGACAGAAGAAGTAACTCCACAAGAAGATATACTTACTCCTCAAGAAGAAGCTGATTTAAGGTCTTCGCTTGACAGCATGGTTGAAGCAGTGAAAACTTACTGCGAACAGAAGGGTAAGATTACTGCATCAGAGAAACGGATCATTAGTGCAATGAAGGATACTACTAATATTCTTGCCGAGGAAATAGTTAAGCTTTACAAAAGCAATACTCAAGTCGATGATATGACTTTACTTGAAATAGTTGACAAGAACAGAGAAAAAATTCTCAATGATCTTCTGTATGCAGCAATGACACCTAAGAAGAGACTTCTATCTGAAGAAGCTAAAGAAGTTCTAGCAATGGTCTCAAAAGAACTTCTAGGAGCTTGAACATCACTCTCCAATACCTTTTTCTCAATAAAGTTTATAGGAGCTTCTGCGCTAATCTTTGTTGTATATTCTAATTGTAGATTATAGTTTTCTTACTTCTATATATAGTCTGCAAGAACAAATAGGGAATGAAAGAAAATGAAACTGATGAAGAACAAAAACTATTTCGGATTATTAGTTATTTTATTTTTGTGCTCCAATATAGCATTTATGGGACAAGCTCAAGAGCAAGAACCCTTCTTCCAGCTTAGTGTTAGACTGTGTTCAGCTGGTGATGCATTAGATTATTTCTATTATATCCAAGAAATGTTAGAAGAAATAAATATTGAAATTGAAACCGAATGGATTTTGTTCAATGACTTCCCCTCATTAATCCTACTAAATAGAGATTGGGATTTACTTTTTAGTGAAATAAAAGGATGGGACAGACCAGATATGAGACAATTCTATTCATCTACCGGAAGTTTGAATATGGTACTTCAATTTCTGCCCTTTTGTTTTGCATCCATATCTCTCTTTCATCGCAAC
>JAGXNV010000349.1 GCA_019894795.1 Candidatus Heimdallarchaeota archaeon
CTCTTTGTCGATGTCTACCTTAAGCACAAACGTGGCGAAATAGAATTTCTACAGGGAAAACAAAAGGGACCCATACAACTCTATCTGGCTTATGATAACATTCTCTGAGAAACTTAGAATACTGGTTGTAGATCATCCCATCAGATTTGATCCCAGTTAACCATGAAGCCATGGTAGAAGCTACAGATCTTACCGGTTTAACCATTACATGTTTGAGAGTAAATTTCAAAAACTTACTAATGTGCAAAATTATTTCCTCCTATCTAGTAAGCATTCATTTAAAGCTTCCAACCTTGTTTTGATTTGCTCAAACCCTAATCCTTCACTTTCAAGTTCTAGTTCTAAAATTGGTATGTCAAACTCTGGTATTTGATTCAATAAAGGTGCAAGGAATGTGAATACATCACAGAATTTGTAATTTATGATAACTATCCCTTCGATATTATTTTCATCAATTTCTGCTTTGATTTCTTCAACTTCGAAATCTAATAAAGATGGGTTAAACTTGCTTTTCAATGTATTTTGAGCTACATATGTAATATAAGATTGCATGTCTATTATGGGGATTTCTTCATACTTCTCATATAAGAAACCAAGACCATTCTCGAAAGAGTCACTCTTTATTTCAAATGATTTGTCGATTTCTTCTAAGATCTCAGTGATCTCTTGGCACCAAAATTCGCCTAATATCAATATCGATGGTTTATCCTTTTTTTCAGTTTCTTTCTTATTGTTCGAATTGAACTTGCTCTTAATTTCATCAATGTTCTGTTGGAAAGATTTAGCTTCTCTATCTAAAATGAGTTGAACAGAAGACAGCAAATCAACATATTTCAAACGCTTACTCATATGAGTTTCTTTCAAGAAATTTACTAAATTCAATCTATCATTGATTTCTTGGTTCAATTGTTCCACGGGAACTGATTTTATCGACTCATTGTTGTTAATATAATTTTCAATTTGTTTTTCTAAATAGATTACAGCATGTTCTCTATTGCTTCTTGGAATTTCAATGAAATCATGTTCACAGAGCTCATCTAACAACGAATGAAACCTATTTAGTTCTGAACAGCTGCTCATAATTAGTAAATTGCTTGATTTGTTGTGAATTTTTTGTATCAAAGTGTATAAGATATGTTTGCTAAGTTGACAAAACTGCTGAGGAAGAAAACTAATTTCATTATAATTTCTTGACTCACTTATATTCCATACATGTTTCACGTCATAACCGGCAAGTCTTATAATCTCGTCAATTGGTGAGGATCCTACAATATATGTTGTTGTGTTCATTTAAGAAGCAGAAAAATAGAATCCTACTATTATAAAAAACTTATATGATGCTATTGAATAGGTTCTGTTCTTATAATGATAAGAGAGATTGTATTTGTCTAATAATCTCTTCAATTATTTATTCAGTTAGAATTTTACCTTTCTCTTCTGTAGCAAGAGTTGGATCTCCCCATGTACCTGTTGGGCTGTATACTCCATACAAGTTTTCCTTATCCCTAGTTAACCCCTTTCTGTTTGGTCGATTATCGTAGTCTTTTACTGCTTTACCCATGTTAACACTATCTGGAGATATATGTAACATGATAGAAGTTTCAGTTTCATCTGCATGGGTCCCTCCTTCTTGTTGAAGAAAGGTTTTTGAGAACTTTTTATCTGTTTCAAGGATGTTAAAATAGTGAAGAACAATATCTTTTTTCAAAAGCTCTTGTGCAGCATCTTTTAATGGTCGGAGTGTTGATACACCAGTATTAAGAATATAGAATTTTCTTATCCCATAACCATTAAAAGAATCGCAGATATCAATGATGATATTTTTGAAAGTATCATGTTGTAGAGAGATGGAACCAGGATATTCCAAGAAAGAAGGAAAATATCCATACTGTAAAGTGGGGAGAA
>JAGXNV010000350.1 GCA_019894795.1 Candidatus Heimdallarchaeota archaeon
GTATTTAGCACTTTATTCTGATTTCTAATTATTGAAACCATCAAAGGTGCAACTCTAGGACCAAAACCTGATCTTTTTCCGTACTTGCTTCCTTCAGTCATGATTTCAAATCTTGCCGGAGAATGAGCGTTAAACTTCACAAAGTCATCTTTTTCTGATAAACTATTTTCTCTATCAAAAAGCCCATACATGAATTTCATCATAATAAATTCTTGAATTTGATCCATTAATGTCATGATTTACACCAAGTTCAAAATGTTAATTGTTGATTTTTAAATTTATTTGTGATTTTTCACTGTTTTATAATAACCTACAAGAAGAAGTTTGTAAGAAAAGAAGAAATTACTTTGATCTTTTCATGAAACCTTCCTTTATTGCGTGATAATCTGTATAATTGAAAGGACACACCTTAATGCATACTGTACAACCATAATTGTTACCAAAGTATGGAAAACATTTTTCGTTGTCTATATGCGTAACACGACCAGTCTCATGCTCGATAGGTTTTTCATATATAGCTCCAGGGGGACATTCTTTAACACATCTAAGACAAGTTTTACAGTATTCCATAATCCACCCGTGTTCATTTCCTTCGTTTATAGGTAGATTTTCTATATTTGTATAGACAGCCGCTAGTCTTAGTGTGCCACCGTTGATTGGAGTAATCAGTATACCAGACTTACCAAATCCACCTAATCCAGCTTTTTCTGCAAGACGAGGGTAAAGAACTATTCCTCCTAAAGGATGTGATGCATGCGCATTGAACCCCTTCTTTCTCAAATAACGAGCAATTTTGTTTGCAGCAATTCCTAAGTTATCATATGTATGCCAGATAGTTTCAGCTGTTTGTTTACTTGGTGCAATACTGACTTTCTTATTATCCATATTCATTGTAAGTACTATAGCATTTTCATAAGCTACAGCTTTGTTTGCAAAAATGAAGTCTTGTGGAACAGTTGTATACCCAATTCCGGATATATCAAGAGATCGTATGTAAGTTTCTAATTCAACTAACTCATCCTTTTCAATTTGTCTTTTGGAATCCTTTATGTTGTCATCTAAATCAATAATGGCTTGCTTCATGTTCTTCATACAAGACATCATTCGAGGAAGAAGCTTGGGAATTATTGGTGCATCAACTCCTTCTCGTCTTCCTATTTCTATGGGAATATCAAATCTCACAGGAGATTTTTTGGAATAGGTTAAATAGCCTTCTTGAGAAGATAAAGCATCTTCCATTCCAAAAATTTTCACCGATTTTGGGATAGCTATTCTATTGAAACCAAATTTCTTAATTTTAGCAAGAAGAGATAATTTACTGGTCATACAAATTAGGGAAAACTGGTCGATATATCAATATTTCGTGATAAATCATTAAGTCTCTCTTTGTTTTATAATTAGCCAATAAAAATATAAAGTTGGAATACTATGTTATTTTTATGAGTATCAATGAGTTCATACTAGAATTTCATGCAATTGAATCTAAGAAAAATAACGAACAATATCAAAAAGGAGAGAAACCTTATCAAGAGTTTGCTTTAAAAATCTTTAGCCAAACAGATTGCAAATCACTTACTCTTGATAATGCTATAAAAGCTGTAGAATTGATGAATGATTTGAATGTTAAACTACATCAAGAGTTTTCTGAGTTCGGAGAAGTGAGATGGTTGTCAACCACTTCAAAATATAAAACCATTGTAGGGATCGAATTAGTCATCTTTGTTCTATATCCAGTAGGTGTTGATGATCCTAGAGCTGTACCAAAAGTTTGTGTTGTAGAAATTCCTTGAATACAAAATTAATTCGATTGCACTAATAATTAGAAAAAGAATCAAGAAGAGAAAAGAAGAAAAATCTTATACCTCACTCATTC
>JAGXNV010000351.1 GCA_019894795.1 Candidatus Heimdallarchaeota archaeon
GTTCAATTCATTGAAGAATATCTTGGACATATTTTCATCAAAATGTTGTCCTGTATGAAGATGGAATAATTTCATATCATCTTCCTTCAAAATTTCATCAATTATTGGTGCTAATTTGATAAATTGAGGTCTTGCCCCTGAAATTATTAAGATTTTCATTTTACCACTTATATAAGTTAGTAATTGTTAGATACACTTGTATAGATAATGAATAAAATCATTTCTTTTAAATACTAGGTTAAGCAGATTACATATTCAATTAACAATTCTGATTGTGAGGAAATGATTAGTAAGGAATATAAAGCAAAGTATTTCACTTTACCTTTTCGCGTATTAGTAAAAAAATATCCAGAGCTCAATTCATTTCTAATTTCTGAAAAGCCACCAAAATTTGATTTAGGAAATCCAGAAGTTCTATCTCTTCTAAATAGATGCTTGTTTAAAGAAGTGCTACAATTAGACATAGACGTTCCAGAAGGGCATCTAATTCCTGCTCTAGGAATTAGACATGTTTATTGTGAAATTGTTAATTCTATAACGCAATCGCAAGATCCAATCGTTGAAATTGGAACTGGTGCAAGTGCAGGTTTAGCTATGATTCTTGCAAAGAAATACAAAAGAAAAGTTATAGCAACTGAAATCAATGAAAATTCTGTCAACTCTGCAAATAAGAATATTGAGGCGAATAATCTTTCTGAAGTTATAACAGTTTTACACTCTAGAGGAGAGATTGTGGAAAACTTGCTTCCTAAAGGCAATTATTCAACACTCTTATGTTATCCACCAATTTACGATAATGATCAAACTAAACTCTGGAAGATAAGGGGATGGAAAGGTGTAGAAAGCGAGATGTTTGGAGGAACAATAGATGGAATGGATTTTACTATGAAGCTTTTGGATGAAGCTCTGAATAGCAAAAAAGTGAAAATTCAGAACATAACTGTGTTACTAATGAATGAAGAACAGATTAAACAGATTTCAACAAGATTCCAGATAGAAGAAAAGAGTAAAATCTTCCAGATCAATGCTGGTACTAGGAAGAGATTTGTTTTGTGGATTCAGAACTATTAATCTGATCATTTCGTTTGGAAATAAATAGAAAGTAAAAAATCAATAATAATGACATCAGATAGAAAAGACCTATCGCAAACCAGCATAATATATCTAGATAAAGGAAGTTTTGAGTGCCAGCTAAAAGATAATTTGCTGCTTCACCTAATGACGTACCTAAGATATAGTAAACTAGAAAAGTCCATTTTATCTTTCCCTCAGTAAACACACAGATGGATGTAAAGGGGATAATCATTGCGAAATAAGAAACTTGAATTTTTGGATAGATGATAAAGAAGAGGATAAGGAATACCACAGATTTGTGATATTTCCATTCATTTCGTTTCAGAAAGAAGAAAAGACCTGCTAACAGAATAAAACTCACACTAATAATCTGAAAAACCAGATTATATTGACTAAAATCAAAACTAGTGAAATGTTGCATTAAGGTTAATAAACCTTGATTCCCAAGACCAACAATAGGATTTCTGAATTGGTTGATAAAAGCTATTGGTGCAATAAGATAGAAAGGAAGAGATATGGCTATTAATCCAAAGAGGAACAACAAGGTTTGCAAACTTCTCTCCTTCCAATTACTTGAATAAATCCAGATTAAAGGAGCTAATAAAATTGGAAAATATTTGATTCCAGTGCCAAGAATTATAATGCAAGTGGCTAAAGATGTGTTTCCTCTTTCATACAGATAAATTGGTAGGAGTATTAGTAGTGGTAAAAGGCATTCATCAGATCCCCAGAATGAAAAGAGGTAGAGGAAGAAGGGATTTAAGATGT
>JAGXNV010000352.1 GCA_019894795.1 Candidatus Heimdallarchaeota archaeon
GTGTTTGTGTTGGGGGGTATGTTCTGTTGAATTAGAGTGTTTGTGTTTGTGTTTGTGTTTGTCATGGCTTTATTAAACAATTTACCAATATCATGTCTTTCTTTCTTTACAGATTTATCTTCTTTCTCTACTTCTAGATACTCTTTTGAACTAATTATTTCTTCAACTTTAGTTTTTTCTACTTTAGCTCTATCTCTGAATTTCCAATCTTCTGGAGCTACTTCTAGGGCTTTAGAATAAGCTTCTATTGCTTCATGAAACTTTTGCTGTTTAACCATTAGAATTGCATAATTTAGCCAGAGATCACTTTCTTTAGGATTAACCTTTAAACACTTATGCAAGATAGTGGTTGCTTCAGCATAATTCTCACTTTTTCCATAAATTGCTGCTAGATTTATTCCTGATGAGAATCGCTTGAGATCCAGTTCAAGTACTTTCAGATAATATTCTTTCGCTTCTTCAAACTCCTTTTTCTCGTAAAATAACAAATCTCCAACTCTAGCATGTGCTAAAGCATTATTTGGCTCTCTTTCAATTATCTTTTTAAATTGTTTAATTGCTTCATCTGGTTGACCTAATTTCCCATAAAGCATTCCCAAATTATGTAAAACGATTAAATTAGAGGAATCTTGGTTTAGTATGAATTCGTAAAAGACTATAGTTTCATCTATCATCCCTATTTTCTGTGCAAGTGAACCCATGAAAACTAGATAAGACAGAATACAAAAATCGCACTTATTTTCTTCTACTTGCGATGCTAATAAAGAAATAATTTTGCGTAAGTTCTCTTTATCGCCAGTATTGAATTCAAATGCAATAAATTTTTGCCACTCTTCTTCAGCTGTTATACCTATCAGTTGATAGAGGTGTTCGATTAATTTGTCCAGAGATTCATTTATACGCAAGTAAACGTAACTTCTATTCTTTTCATCAACTTGCTTGAGTTCGTTCAATGTTTCAAAAAGTAAGGTCAAATTATACACCGAAACAGGAA
Organism: Candidatus Heimdallarchaeota archaeon; assembly: GCA_019894795.1. Taxonomy (GTDB): domain Archaea; phylum Asgardarchaeota; class Heimdallarchaeia; order Heimdallarchaeales; family Heimdallarchaeaceae; genus UBA460. The sequence goes on from JAGXNV010000352.1 coordinate 995, forward strand.
AAGGTTTGTCCCCCAGTTCTTTGAGTTCTAATTCTTTTTCAACATCTCTTGGAGCTTTAATTTCCTCTTCAACAATTACTTCATCTAGTAAGGCTTCTTTTTCTTCCTCTACTTCAGGAGTAGCTAAATCTTCTATTTGTGCTTCTTCCACTCTTGGTTCTACTACTGGGTCATCTGAAACAGTTTGAGGAAACTTCATCTCAGTTGTATCATCTAATTGGTTTGTTGAACTTAGATCTGTGGTTTCTCCAACTCCAAATTCTTCAAATTGCCAATCCACAGAAACTTCATTATCGTTTATAGAAGCACTAGCAGTATTCTGAAGTTGTTCCTCTTTAACTGGTTCGAAAAATCCTTCATGCTCAGGAGATTCCTCTGTAATAGGTTCTGAGACTTCTTCAAAATCTTCTGATTCTGAGGGTAGGGAAAAACTTTGAGCAGATTTATCAATATTAGCCAATATCTTTTCAGCTTTTTTCTGAACACCTATACTATCATAGTTAAGTGAAGCTTCTATTACATCTATAACTTGTTGAGATATATCAGAAAGACTAGCTAAAACATCTAAAGCATTGATTCTAGCAAGATCATCAGAATCCTTCTTAACTACTTTAATTAAGTCTGAAACAGCAAAGTCAGCTTCTTCACCAATACTCTTTAATTCATGAATAGCATCTAATCTTTCAATAAGGATCTTAGATTTAATTAATTTCAATATTCTCTTTTTATCAGCTTTAGATGACATGGATATCCAACTATCTTTGATTCTCATTATGTGGAAATCATTTTAAAATTATCTATATTCTAAGATATCGAAAAAGCTGCTGAAAATAGG
>JAGXNV010000353.1 GCA_019894795.1 Candidatus Heimdallarchaeota archaeon
ATTACTATTTTGCACAAAACACAACCCACAGACTTTCTATTTAAACACAATGATTTAAGTTTTGTAACTGGTCACTTTTAATTGAGTGAGATTAATCTAAGTAAACTATCTTCTTATTAAACAGATGTTAAATAGTCCTAGCTGTTCTTCATTTATGAAAACATGTTAAAACTGAAACAATATTAAACTGTATATTACTCAAATTTTCATGTCTTTTAGTATGTCATAATTGTATTGTTCTCTACAGTTAAAAAGTAGTTAATTCCATGAATCAACATAATTGAACTATTGTACATGAAATAATTATCTGCTATTTTCCCTCCTACTAAATCATGAAGAAAGATACAATACTTTGTTTGGTTGTAGAAATAACAATTCTGAATATAGGAAGCTTTATGGGTAATGATGGATGCTGATGAATAACTATTTCCATAAACAAGTTATCCATCCATCAAATTACTTTTTTACTTTAGAGTATTTAAAGGTTCGAATCATCGGAAACTATTTTTGAAGTAGAAGAATACTCTGTTATTCTAGAGTGAAAGTAATATCTACATCGATGTAAAATTCTTCCTCTAGTTCTTGATCCTTCTTGATGAAACGCAAAGTAGGTACTTCGATTTTCTCTTTCAAAGGGAAGTTAAATGGAAAATGTAAGAGAGAGGGTTTATCCTTCCTAATCAGTTTTCTAATTTTTATAGGTATTCTAGTATTTATAAGCCTGTCAAATAGTACTTAGTATTTCTCTGCTTTAAACCTTCTGTAATACACTTCTGTAATACATAGACGTTATTTTACGGAAAGAAAAATAGTCTTTATATAGGGAAAAACGGTTGTTAATGTAGTGAGCACTAGGACTTTTTGAGAGATCAGTCCATAGTTTTCGGTCCACCAGCCTAGTGCTCAAGTATATATTCTTAAAAGCATATTTAGACTATGGAATCATTGGATCTTGTCTCTCAGTGACAAGTATTAAATTCTTTATTCAAAGAGAATTGTTCCATGTGGAAACATTTCAAACAGCTGATGTATTGTCGGGAAAACATCCAGAGATATATTTTGCTTCATTCTTCAATCGTTTTTCAGCTGTTCAATAACTTTCTACCTTCTTAATTTGTTCAGAAATCCATATGTGTGATTGATAAAATTCGCGAGATTTATTATATCTACAACTAACATGAAATCTCTCAAATATTGCTATTTCAGGTTACAAAAAGACTGACTCTGATATGGGAATTATATTCCAATGATAAATCTAAGAAAATTATGAACTCTAATAATTGCTTACAAAATATCTTTGGTAATTCATTGAAAAAACAAAGGAACAAATGAGAAAACAACACTTCTGGATTTCTATTTGTCCTTACAAGAAGAAGATTAGCAAATTTGGTTTTTGATGAAATTCCTATACTGAACCGCAAACAATCAGCGCTTAAATCAACGTATCTAACTTTCTTCAATTATTTCACTTTCATCAGTAGATTTGTTTTCATGTTCTTTGTCTAATCCCATCAATTCTAATTGTCCTTGTTTTCTTCCCAATAAGAATCCTGCAAATAGAATAATTACGATTCCTGTTAGGAGCAAGTATATTGAATATGCTTGTGGAGAGTTCTTCAAATAAATACCATAAAACAGGATTACTGGAGCAATCTGCACTGGAATTTGACCAATGGGATAGATTTTGCTTGCATCACCATGTTTGAATGCATCTTGAAGATGAGCAATGCCAAGTAGGTTAACCCCAGCAATAATGAATAAGGATACTATAAATAAAATGATACTTAAGGTAGAATAATTT
>JAGXNV010000354.1 GCA_019894795.1 Candidatus Heimdallarchaeota archaeon
GCATTAGAAAGCCAAGAGCAAACAAAACGATAGCAGCAATTAGAGCATAAATTTCCAGACCCATAATAAGAAAAAACAAATGAAATATAAGAATATAACTAATTCTTTAGCTAAGTGCCAATTGTAACTGGTGAATTACTTGATTTCTGTATCTCTCAGCATATTTTAGCTGAATCTTTCCCTATTCAACCAACACTTTTAGTCTCTAATGTTTTTCTAGCCAAAGATGCCAATTCTTGATTGTTTACTTTTTCAGCTAGTTCAATGCCTTTTTCCAGATATGGAACTGATTCATTGAACTGTTCCAATCTAATGAAGGTTCTACCAATAGAGATGTATCCTATAGCCATAGCCATTTTTAGTCCAATTTTCAGCGCAGCTTCATATCCCGATTTATAGAACTCCATTGCTTTTTGATAATCTTTATTTCTTGCGTGTAAGTCACCAAGACTAAGGATTGAGAAAGGGACCCCAATTTTAAATCCAACATCATCTCTAAGTTTTAATGACTCCACCAAGAATTTTTCGGCATTCTCTAGTTCTCCTTTTCTTATTTCTAGGAACCCTAGATGTCTTCCAGCAAAGGACATCTCTATGGGGTTATTAGTATTTTTAGCAAGTTGGTAAGAGTTGTTATACCATATACTTGCTTCTTCCAATTGATCCCATCTCTCAAAAAATAATCCTCGGTAAAAGTATGCCATGCTTAGGTACTTTGTGTTCTTAACAACCTCTAATATCTCAATTGCTTTAATAATGTAGTCGATTGCTATGTTTAGATTTTCGATTTTTTCTTCTGGATTTGAAATTGGCTTGTAATCCCAAGCTATAGCATATTGTATATTTAATCTTGCACTTTCCAATGATTGGCTATCTAGTATAATCTTATCGCAAATTTGAAGTTTCTCTGTTGCTAAACCAAAATCTTTGTTTTCCATGAGAATTGATACAACGAGGATCTCAGAATATAGAAGGTAAAATTGTATTTTGAGATATTCATCAAAATTCTCAGCGTGAATAACGGGTTCACCCTTTTCTAACAGTTCGATTGCTTTCTTCAAATCTCCTTCATGATAGAACTTCTGAACTTCCTCTAGAAATTTCGCAATGTCCTGTATTTGTTGTTCTCTCATTGCTGTTAACATACGTAATCGTATTGATATAGTTTTTCAGTACAACGCAAAGATATTTTCTCGCTCATTAGAAAAATAACTTTGCTTTTATGAATATCTTTTGTCTTCCCAACAGCATTTAAACAGCATTTGTATAATAGGCTGTTAAATAGATTTTGCGCTGCTTTATACAGAGAATTTAAATTCTGTAATCAAATTAAATTCATAAATGAGCAACATAATGTCATTTGTATCTAGCTTGAATTTGGATAAATATAGTTCTTCTTTTTATGCCTTTATGATTGAACTTTTTGAGTTTAATGTCTATTTTAGATTCGGTGAAAAGAGGGTTAAATCTGAACTTCAGGAATTGAAAGAGAAGCACTCAAAATTAACTAAGACAAAAAGTGATGGTTGGAGTATGTTTGAACAAACCATTATTGGAGGGTTTTTACATGAATATGATCATCACCGAAATAAGATTATTCTAGTACAATTAAATACGACTTTTGAGAATTATGTAATGGATTTTTCATTTAGATTACTACAAAAGTATCCTGAAATGCTTGATGAGTGTCAAGTTAAAATGAGCGAAGTAAGAACAAAGAGTATAGAAGATGTAGTAGACACAAAGATTGATTGGAATTATTACGACTATCTAATCACCCCTCTTCA
>JAGXNV010000355.1 GCA_019894795.1 Candidatus Heimdallarchaeota archaeon
ATTTGATAGTATTGATAAAACTAAAAAAATTATAGAATCTTTTAGAGACAAACGCATACGTTATTATAAAAATAAAAAATGGCTTGGAATTTCCAAGAGTAGGAATCTTAGCTTGAAGTATTCAAAAGGAGAAACGATTCTCTCTCCTGAGGATAAAATAAATAGTATTTACAGTATAAAAAAAGGTTTTGTTTGTTCCCACTCAATTAATGAGGAAGGGTATGAGTTAACACTAAATATATATAAGCCCTCAAGTTTCTTTCCAATAGTAACTGCTCTTGCCAATGTTGATAGTTCCTATTATTTTAAAGCTATATCTAATGTTGTGCTATACATAGCACCAGTAGATGAAGTAATTGAATATCTTCGATCTGACGAAGAAGTCTTGTTTGATCTTACAAAAAGGCTATCTGTTGGTTTAGAGGGTTTTATGATTAGAACCCAGTTTTTAATAAGGTCTGATGCAAGACAAAAGATTGCTTCTTCTCTTGTTATGATGGTAAGGAGATTTGGATTAAAAGATGGGAAAAAGGTGACAATTCAGTTGCCCCAAACACACGCTGATATAGCAAGTCTTGCAGGAGTTTCAAGAGAAACAGCAAGTATAGAACTGAAAAAACTTGAAAGAGAGAAAGTTATCGAGAGAAAAGGCAAAACTACAATTGTTTTGAACCTACTAAAACTTCAGAGAATTTCAATTTTATACTACGAAGATAAACCGCTTCCTTATACTTTCTAATGTTCGCAGGTTACATTGTGGTCTGTTAGAATAGTATCCATGATAACAGTTAAATCTCCAATTACAACAAAAGAGCTGAAACAAATTGCCAAGAGTAGGTTTGGTAATTTAATAAAAGCTGTTGTTGATGTAGAAAAAGGAATAATGGTAATAGATTCAGACCTTCATTCAGATGAAGAGGCGGTGCTTATTGAGCAAGGATCTGAACAAAAGGATCTCTGGGGAATTAATCTTTATCCAGATGAGGATGAGGGAAGCTTTATCGAGTTTGATTCCATGATTAATCTTCGCCCTTCACAGAATAATTTAAGTAGAGGTGTAGAAAATGAAAAGACAAGAAAAAGGATAGCCAATATTGTAAATAAATTTGTGACAAGATGAATTACGTTCATGGCGATCTTGCGAAGGGTAGATGGAATAAGTTCTCTTTAGTAGAGCAAATGTCCAATGTTGGAAGTGAGATATTCCGCACCATTAGTTGGAGAGAGAAAAACAAAAATAATTCCGAAGCTGCTTTTTTTCGTGCTCTAGAACTTTTAATATTTACACTTCAAGACCCCAAGAATAAGGGTGGAGTTAAAGAGATAGCAAGAGTAAAAGAAATGCTTGTAGATTGGTATTTAGGTTCACGTAATTACATTTCAACAGACGAAGAATGGATGAAATATTTCAATCAGTTTAACATCGCTGCACGACTAAGTAATTAGGAGCTAGTATAAAAATGAGCCTTACAATCTTCACAAATAATGCATTAGGAAAGATGAAAGTGCACGGTATTTCAGAAACACAGGCTCTTGATGCTTTCAACAAAGGAACAGTTGAAAAATGGAAAAGTGGACATGTTTCAGTAAAGAAGTTCAGTGGATATGAGATTGGAGTGTATTGGGTAAAAGATCCGGAAGGGAAGTATAAAATAATATCCGTTTGGAAAAGAGGAAGACGATAGTACCCCTAAGTGTGCGATATAGTTTCAATTTTCCACTCTAGAGGAATTTTTATCTTATTTAGGTCGCTTGCAAGAAGTATGCTTTTACTTAC
>JAGXNV010000356.1 GCA_019894795.1 Candidatus Heimdallarchaeota archaeon
ATATTACCATTACCCGATTTTTTGCTGGACCATACGCTTACCAACGATAACATGGTCGGCCGTCTCCATGAAGTAATATCACTGTATCTTCTATTTGATTTTTAGCCAACCATATAGAGTAGATATAATTTGTTGTTTCATATTTTGGGTTATTTACATATGTTATGTTGAGATTGGGGAATCTTTGAGAGACAAAATCCTTTATTTGATTTTCAAAAGGACCTGTTGTTATAAGAATATTCTCAATATTATTTTCAGTCAATGCTTCTAATTGATATTCAAGTATTTTCTTACCTTTAATCTCCAATAAACACTTTGGTTTGACACTTGTTAAAGATAATAATCTTTTTCCTATTCCTGAATTAAGTATAATTGCTTGCACTTTATCACTTCTAAATTATCGAATTTAGTAGAATCTTTAAATTTTCTTTAGTAACTTTCCTAGGATTATTGTCGATTCTACCTTCTGTGAAAGCTTCAGTTATAATTAGTTCTACTCCTTCATCATTTATATTCAATTCACTTAATCTAATAGGTAGATTCATTTTTTTCATTAACTGTGTTATCTTATCTTTTGCACCAATTACGGTGTCCGAATGTAGAAGCTTAGCAATTTCGAGAGTGCGTTCTGGAGCTTCCTTTGTATTATCCTTGCAAATTTCGGAATTATATTCTAAGAAACTCCCTAGGGTTAAAGCACATGCTAAACCATGAGGAACACCGAAATGAAATGTTAATGGATATGAAACTGAATGTACAGCGGTAGTTTTAGTATTACTAAAAGCTAAACCTGATTCTAGACTTCCCAAAGAAACTTTCTCTCGCAAAACTATGTTATCTGGATTGGTATAACAATCGAACAATGAATCAAATATTAATGCAATAGCATTTCGTGCATGCTCGTCAGACGTAGGATTGTGATTTTTAGACCAATAAGCTTCTATTGCTTGGGAAAGAGCATCTAGTCCTGACATTGCAGTTTGTTTTGGTGAGACACCTATTGTTAAGGAAGGATCAATAATTGCAATCTTAGCATACATCTTCTTATGGGAGAGAGAATGCTTTTTCTTGATTGTAGGTGACATTTCCCATATTGTTGCCCACATTGTTACTTCACTTCCTGTTCCAGATGTGGTAGGGATAGCTAGAAAAGGAATACCGTCTTCTTCAATCTCTATGTTCCCAGCTAAATACTCCTTGATTGATCGTTGTTTATTCCCAAGAATTGCCATTATTTTAGCACTATCTAGAACAGATCCCCCACCTAAACCTATGATTATTCCAAAATTATTCTTCCTAACAAAGCTAATAGCATTATCTATCTGCTCAATTGTAGGATTAGACATAATTTCTTCATATGTTGAAACATCAAAATTCTCAATTGTAAGATCCTCTGAAATCCTTTGAATTATTCCCTGTTCTCTCATCGATTTTCTTCCTGAAACTATCAAAACTCGATTAGATGAGGAATATTTGTTAACATATGTAGCAATTTGCTTACTTGATCCTGTTCCATATAAAACTTCAACAGGATTACAATACTGGACCATTTTATCATTCCTCTAAATAGAATTCTTATTACATTTGATTCATGAAATATTCTTTATTTTCTATAGGAGTAGTTTTTGGTCTTCCTAGATTTTCTCTTGAACCACGTTTTACATTAATCACTATCAGTGAAGGATTTTCTACTATTTCTATGTTTTCGAATAAATCTTTCAGTTCCTTTTTAGTGTCTAAACAATAGCTAGATTTGTAGTTACATGATATTG
>JAGXNV010000034.1 GCA_019894795.1 Candidatus Heimdallarchaeota archaeon
ATTCAGAGTAGATTGATTTCATATGATATGATCCTTTTGTTCCTTTTTCAATAGTGTAAACAAAATTGGCCGGATGTTCTCGTTTTTGTGATCTCTCAGCATTTTTCTTCATACTTCTATAAAATATTGGACTGAATGCAATCCTCCCTATAATCCATGTAATTGGTCGCGGAATACTTTTGAATCTTCTCTCTGTTCCTTCACAAATTATCCTAATAACTTCTTCAATTGTTTTCCCATTCCTTTTCATCACTCTATAGAATGCAAGAATGAATCCATTTATTGTTAATATTATTGTGAAATGATTCTTTTTTCCTCCAATATCAGGTATTACCCTAATTACCGAGTCAAACTCCTCCTCTGTTTCATGATAAACCTTTGAATTGAAATCCTTTCCATAATAATCTATTAGAGGTTGCTTTAGACTTCTTAAGAAAAATCTTAACCTTCTCTTTAATTTCCTTTCTCTTCTTATGTAATAATCGCTCATCCCAAAACAACCTTTCTTCTTAATTTAAAGAACTTTGTTCTTCCTATTTTTTGATTTTGTGAGAATTAATGTAATTTGTCCGCGAAATATTTTTAACACAATCATACTTATTGAGTAAAGTGAATAAACTGAGATTCTTCCAATCAAGATTCGGACAATTACATCTCTAAAGATTTTTTATTTTTCTCTTTGTGGAATTTTCATATATTAGATAATAAATACAGAGTAAAAGCAACAGATAAAGGCAATGTTGTGTTATCTATGCCATAATAATTTAATGCTTCAACTACTGTACCTATAATGGAAACAACAAATAACTTCCAAACAATATTGATTGTTAATAATTTATTTATTCCAAATGCAATAACTAAACTTATCATTATTCCACATAAAACAGCAAGAGATCCCTCTAGACTTTTTTCATGGAATATTTTGTATTTTATTTTCCCCAAAGGTCTTCCTATAATTTCACCCATACCATCTCCTATCGACATCGAGAGTACAGCAGAAGTATAGATGTATAACTCTTCATGAAAAAGAAATAAAATTAAGACTACTGAGCAAACTGAAAGAATATTATTTATCGCAAGGATTACTCCTTTTTCTTTTTCTCTAAGCCCACTATCAAAGATTCTTTGAATTAATCGAATCTGAGGGATTAGTGATGAAAGAATTAACAATGAAAAAAGACATATTACAACCAATACATAATCAAACAGGTTTTCTGTAAAGTAAGGGAGAAATGCAACAATCACCGTAACAGGGATGTGCAAACTTTTTCTTATTACCCAAAGAGGTGCGTTGAAATGCTTTGGAACTAAATGTATCCAGTATGTCGAGTATAATATCACTGTTGCTACAATTACAAATATCCAATCTATTTGTATAGAGTCAAAATACATTTCAATTCCCGGTTTCATCAAAATGCTCTAAGTTCAATAAAAACTCTTCCTTGTTCTTTTAATACATGTCCAGATTAAACTGGGCAATCTTAAATTTAGGTTGTCTTCATTATTCTTAAAGAAAGTGCTGGTCTAAATTATTGTTAAAACACTGTATTTAATTTTTGAACCAAAAACATCACCTTTTTTGAATGACACATGGTTATAATTTTTTACTCTGTAACAAAAGAGTATATCTTTAACTTAGGAGAGCCTAAATTTCACTTCTAATTTGTTTTGCTTGGTATAAAATAATCAGATCTTTATTTTTTCACCTAATTTATTAAATCATGGTCTTTATAACACTTTCTTGTCTTTGTATCATGGGTATGAATCAAATATTAATACTCATAAAATTAGAAAGGAGAATAAAAAATGAATGGCGATGAACATATGGCTATGGACTGGTTTGGTATTCAATATATGGGTTTTATTATGCTGGCAGTTTGGGCTATTTTTGTTATTATAGGAATTCTCATCTACAAAGATGCTGAAAGAAGACGAATGAATGGTGCTTTATGGTTAATATTAGTATTCTTACCTTGGGTTGGAGTAATATCAACAGTTGTATACTTAATTGTTAGAGCTGATTATCCTGTAATTCAAACATCTGTCCAGCAATCTACAATCGAGCAATACACCCCATCCCCTAAACAGCAGAAAGCATTGGAGATACTAGATGAGAGGTATGCTCGTGGAGAAATTTCTAGAGAAGACTACTATCTTATAAGAAAAGATATACTCTGAGGAAATGAGCAAAAAACAGAATTTGAAAGCTTATCCCCTCTTCATAACTTTTTCAGATGAACAATTTATTTAATAGAGGTTAGCTCAACTATTTTTCAAATTTTTTTTCAAATTCGCTCAAGCATACATTGCAGCAGAAGTATCTTTTTTTCAATCCTATAACCTTTGAAAAGATTGTATCAGAAAATTCTCTTTTACAAAAATCACAGATTAGTTTGATGTTTTTTGGTTCTATAACAACTATATCCTTTTTCTCTAGCAGTTCTTCATAAAGAATAGTAGCTTCTAAATCTTCTACTACTTCTAAATTCTGTATCTCTGTAATTAATTTGCTTTTTTGAGCATCTGTGATATAATGTGTTAAAAGAAGTAGATTATATTTTCCTCCAGAAAGAAAGATTTTCCTGACTAGTTTATTGTTGTACAACTTACCCATTGTCTCATGTAAGTATTTAGATAGTGTTTTTATCGCAATTATACTTGGTCTTCCCTCTGTAAGAAGCGAAAAATCTACATCTATTGTAAAAGCATTTATGATACCCATTTCATGAAGTTTTTCCACTCTGCTTTTTGTTGCAGGAACTGAGAGTTTTATTTTCTCTGCTAAATCAGAATAGGATATACGACCATCAGTTAGAAGCTCACTTAGAATGATTATATCTTTCTTATCTAAAGGTTTCATCTAATTAGAATTGTTCACATTAATTTATTAAAACCTACCGAAGTTTAGAATTTCTTTCTGAATTTTCTTTTACATTCTTTTAGGGATCTGTGATTCGTTCATTCATTTTACTATTCTTTATCCCCTTTTTTTTAATGCTATTGAGGATATAAATTCATAAGATGCATTTGCTCTTACTAACTTGAACATCTCCGGTTGAAATTTCATTTGAACCACAAGAGCTAACTATATTGAACGTGAATGTCAGTACAAAAAGTGTTATAGAAAGAGTATCACTATCCTTTCCCCTCAATGCACGTGAGGGCCCCACTTAAACGACGGTTAGAAAACCTCTGGCAAGTTTGACAAAGTTACATTACATGCGCCTCTTTAACTATCTTTCTCTTTTTATGTAATAATCGCTCATCCCAAAACAACTATTCGCATTAATTTAAAGAACTCTGTTCTTTTTATTTTTTGATTTTGTGAGAATTAAGATAGTTAGTTCGCGAAATATTTTTAACACAATCATACTTATTGAGTAAAGTGAATAATTTTTGGGAATTGAAATCATGCAACCCCCTGTTGAACCTTTTAAGATTAAAGTTGTTGAACCAGTTACCATTCCTTCTGAACAGAGAAGAAAAGAAGCGATTAGAGAAGCAGGATTTAACACATTTTTATTGCTATCTGAAGATGTCTTTATAGATTTGTTAACAGATTCAGGAACATCAGCTATGTCTGATAATCAGTGGGCAGGAATGATGTTAGGAGACGAAGCTTATGCAGGAAGTAAGAACTTTTATCATCTTGAACAAGCTGTACAAGATGTTCTTGGATTCAAATATGTAGTTCCAACTCACCAAGGAAGAGGAGCGGAGCATTTAATGTTTCAACATCTTGTGAAACCTGGTCAAATAGTTCCTAGGAACATGTATTTTACAACTTCGAAATTGCATGTAGAGATTGCTGGAGGGAAAATGGTAGATGCTATTATTGATGAAGGTCATGATCCAGAAAATCTACATCCTTTCAAAGGTAATATGGATTTAAATAAATTACAAGAGTATGTCGATGACTATGGGCCTGAAAAAATTGCCTTTGTTAGTGTGGAAATGAATGTAAACATGGCTGGCGGACAACCTGTTTCTATGGACAATCTTCGCAAGTTAAGAAAATTCTGTAATGAGTATCATCTCAAGATTATCTATGATGCCACTCGTTCTAGCGAAAATGCTTACTTTATACGAGAAAGAGAAAAAGATTACGAGGATACACCCATAATTGATATACTAAGAGAAATGATGAGTTATGCTGATGGTTGTATCCATAGCTCGAAAAAAGATTGTTTAGTTAACATAGGTGGTTTCCTAGCAACTCATGATAAAGAGATATTTGAAGGAACTCGAAACATGGTTGTAGTTTATGAAGGACTTCACACTTATGGTGGAATGGCTGGAAGAGATATGGAAGCTGTAGCTAGAGGATTGCGAGAAGGAACTGAATATGAATATCTGAAGTATCGAATAAATCAAGTTCGTTATTTAGGGGAGTTGTTAATGAAAGCCAATATTCCGATTGTGAAACCTGTTGGAGGTCATGCTGTCTTTCTTAATGCTTTAAAATTCCTTCCTCACCTTGAACGAGAACAATGGCCTGCTCAGACTTTAGCCGGTGCAATATACGAGGATGCAGCTGTCAGATCCATGGAAAGAGGTGCTGTTTCAAAAGGTAGAGATAAAGAAACAGGAGAGAATATTTTCCCGCCCTTAGAGCTAGTAAGGCTTACAATACCAAGGAGAGTCTATACAAACACACATATGGAATATACTGCTAACTCAATAATCAATCTGTATGAAAAAAGAGATACCATACCCGGATTAAAAATGGTTTATGAACCTCAGTATCTACGATTCTTTCAATCAAAATTTGAGCAACTACCGCTTTAAGATATTTTTCTCAATTTTTGGAATAAAAAGTTAAGAAAAGAAGTGAATCATTATTAGTAGTTATACTTGTATATTTTATGTTTTCCACCATGACTGTCAATGAAGATTTTCTCTCCATCAGGACCATCTACAAATTCAATCTCTTGCCTTGGTGAAGTAAAGAGATTATTCTGTAGAGCAATAAATTTTTTCTTTTGTAATAAAGGCAATAGATATCTGGGGAACTTTCAAAAACAATTAAAAAATGGTAAAAATAAAAACTTACAAAACACTTTTCAGCGCCGTAAGAAACCTTTCAACGTTTTCTGGTCTAGCAGTATATCCCATTAACCCAATTCGCCATATCTTACCTGCTAATGGTCCTAAACCCCCACCGATTTCAATTTTATGTTCAAACCGCAGTTTCTTTCTAACTTCAGCTTCGTCAATACCTTCAGGAATGGACACTGCATTAAGCATTGGGAGACGATATTTATCTTCAACATACATTTTCAAGCCTAATTCTTCCAACCCTTCTTTTAATTTATTGTGACATTCTGCATGACGTTGAAATACTTTCTCTGCTCCTTCTTCAAAGAAAAGCAAGAGTGCTTGATACAACGCGTATAACATATTTATTGGTGCTGTATGATGATATGCTCTTTTGTGATCTTTTTGCCAATATTCTCCAACCAAACTCATGTCCAAATACCAGTTTGGAACTGGAGTCTTCCTATTTTTTATTTTTAATAAAGCTCTTTCCGAAAAACTAACAGGGGCTAATCCTGGTGGTACCGATAAACATTTCTGAGTTCCACTATATAACGCATCGATTCCCCACTCATCAACTTTCACCTCAATTCCTCCAAGGCTCGTTACTGCATCCACCAAAAATAAACTCTCGGTATTTTTAATTATGTGAGATATTTCCTCGACTGGGTTTTTTACTCCGGTTGATGTTTCTGCATGAACCATTGCAATGAGATTATAGGAATTACTTTCTAGTTTTTCTTTTACTTGTTCTGGATTAATTGGCGTCCCCCATTCAAATTCCAAGACATCCACATCTGCGCCTAAACGTGTAGCTACTTCATGCATTCGTTCTCCAAAAACTCCATTTATCAATACTAAGACTTTCTCTCCCCGCTCGATCAAATTAACGAAACAAGTTTCCATCCCAGCTGATCCCGTTCCCGATACTGGTATTGTCAATCTATTGTTAGTATTCAATAATTTTTGTAGTAGTACTTGAATCTGATCCATTATCTTAATGAAATGGGGATCTAGATGCCCCAATGTAAAACGATTGAGGGCTTTGTATACATCCGGATGGACGCAAGAGGGGCCCGGTCCCATTAGCAAGATTTCGTCAATATCATCTAACAAATTTATCATATTTTTTCACGCTTCTGAGGATTTTTAATATCTTATTTGAGATTAAATTGAATCCATTAAAAAACTATACGCAATGTTTGTTAAAGCATTAAGCATGAAAATTAAATGCGCATTTCAACTATTTTGTAGGTTAATTTTCCTATAAGAGATAAATACGATTAGACATATTTTCTATAATGGAAGAGAATTCCATCAGAATCGAAGATTTATCTAAAATCTACAGAGTGTTGATAATACTCACAGTAGTACTATTAGTTGTTGGAATGATATCAATTGCCAAATTCAAATTAAAAATAAAAAAAGAATGAAATCATAAACAGCATCTATTACAAGGAGAGTAGTGTGCAAAATTGCTAGTAATACTTATTATATTGAACAACGAAGATGTAAGATAGACCAAAATGAGATTCCACAAACGAGTTTTGACCTTTATTCTGTTGACAAGCACTTTTCTTTCAATGTTACACTTACAAAATACTACACAATCAGTTGTTCAAGCTAATTGCGATTCATGTCTTATTAATCAAGCACCACCAATTACTGAACCAAGTACTGACGTTCAAAATGCTTGGATTCTTCTTGCAGGAGATACGTCGGATCACAGAGATATGGCTTCAATTCAAAATGCAGTTAATATAATTTACGAAGTTCTGAGGGGCGCTGGGTTTACATCAGAACAGCTTTACTATTTGGGTCCTGAAGTTGGACCAAGCCAACCTTATGTAAATACTTCTGCAACGAAAATTAATCTTCAATATGCAATTGAAACTTGGGCACCACAACATGTTGATTCAACCCAAAGCTTAGGGATAGCCATCATTTCTCATGGTGCTATAAATGCTCTTGCTGTGATGGTAGGTGATGTTTTGAGGGATTATCATCTGGATTCATATCTGGATGCTTTTGAAGCAGCTACAGGAAGTAAAAGAATTATTGTTGTAATTGAAGGGTGTCATTCTGGTTCATTTATTGATGAATTAAGTCAAGATAACAGAATTATTGTAACATCTACCGCTACTTACTTTGGAGCAGCTTTCAATGCTGATAGAACGAATGGTGCTTTTTCAGAATCTTTTTGGTCATCAATTGCATTTTGTGCAACTATTGGACATGCATTTGAAGAAGCTGTTGAACACATTAGAGATCTTGGTTGCAACCAATCACCACAACTTGATGACAATCATGATGGAATTGGGACCACTCCCTATCCTAACGATTTCTTACCTACGGGTGGAGAAGGTTTTGATGCTTTAAATGTGCATATTTGGCCTAGACCAAGAGTGTGTCAGCCCAAAATCCAAATAAAGATGATCCCCTTGCCTATGTACGCAATCTGGGATTCTTTTACTAGTGTAGCAAATATTGGCGTAGAAGTTGAAAGTTCTACCGGAATAAGTAAGGTTATTGCAAGATTTGTACCTTCAGGTTGGGAACCTAATGATCCATTGGATGGATATATGTACCCAATTAATGATGCTTCAATAAAAACGGTTGAATTAGAAGATCCTTTAATGAATGGAATTTATTCAGGGGATGTAGCGTTCGATGGTCTTGCTCTAGGTGATTCATTTAAGGTTAATATTTTAGCATATGATGCAGATGGAATGGCTTCAGACATTGTCTCAACCTCTCTATCATTCAATGCAGATGGAGAGGCTCCTCCAGATATAGAACCTCCATCAATCTATATAACTAAGCCTGACTCAGAAGATGCTCTTTCAGATGTAATAGAAATATATGCGAAAGGTGATGACAACCAAGAATTGGAAAATATTGAACTCTACATTGATGGAGTTTTAGTAGCTGATATCTCAATGCCTGATTACTATCCTTATCCTGAACTTCACTTCATGTGCAACACGAGTCTATACAAAGATGGAAGTCATAATATTACAGCTGTTGCAATAGATCAAGAAGGGTTAACAAACCAAACTTCAATTTTGGTAACATTTGATAATGGAAGTAACAACCTAATCTACTATGTTGTCTCTATTGGAGGGGGTGCTATTGTTATATTGACATATATAGCGATAAAAGCAAATAAAAAGAAAAGAAGAAAACCCAATAAAGGAAAAGGCAAGAAAAAGAAAAAGTAGTTTTTATAAACCAAATTTCTTTATTTGCTAATCTTTTTTGATTTTTTATGAGCAATTATTGAGATAAATTCATAAACAATGTTTGACGCTAAGAGAGCAGTTATTTCTGCGGGATCAAAAGATGGTAAAACCTCGACAACATCAAATCCAACATAATTTAGGTCTTTTAAGTCCCTAATTAAATTCAACGCCTCACCGCTAGTAAATCCTCCTACTTCTGGAGTTCCCGTTCCTGGTGCATAAGCTGGGTCAACAAAATCTATATCAAATGTAAGGAAGACCTTTGCTTCTCCTACTCTGTTTTTTATTCTTTTTACTAACTCTAATAGACCAATTTTTCTTATTTCGTCTGCTGTTATTACTTCAAAACCTAAATCTTTTGGAATTTTCAAATGGTCTTCAGAATAGATAGAACCCCTTAATCCAACTTGAATTGAATTGTCAACAAGTAATAGATTTTCTTCAACAGCTCTCTTAAACGGTGTTCCATGATTGTATGGTTTACCGAAATAATCGTCAATTGTGTCACTATGAGCATCAAAATGAACTAATGCTACAGGACCATGTTTTTTCTTTATTGCCCTTAATTCTGGTAATGTAATTGCGTGATCTCCTCCAAGTAAAATTGGAATAACATCAGTTTCGACTATTGATGAAAGCTCTTCTTCTATTCTCTTGTAAGTGTCTTCGATGTAGCCTGGGACAACAGGTAAGTCCCCATAATCGGTGCCTGAAACATAATCAAAAGGACTGATGTTTAAGATAGGATTGTGACCTCTCAATAAAGCTGAAACTTTCCTTATTGCAGCTGGTCCTTCTCTCTGACCCGTTCTGAATGATGCTCCAGCATCAGAAGGTACACCAACAATTACAAAATCAACCCCTTCAGTTGTTTTTACGTGAGGTAAACGCATAAATGTTTTAATTCCTGAGAATCTTGGAGATTTCATTGGATCTTTTGGTTTATAATTATTCATTCTCATTTCTTCCTCGTAGAAAGTTCTCTATCTTGTAAGATTAATAACATATTATAAATTATTATCATTCAACAGAGAAAAAATGGAAGAATTAAAGATTATCAAGAACAAATCTGAGAGATTATCTTTCTAATCTTAAATATCATTAGTATCTATAATTGAATCTTTTGCTTTCTCCACCATGGCTATCAATGAATATTTTCTCGCCATCGGGACCATCAACAAAATCAATTTTTTGTCCTGGGGAACCAAATGGATGTTCTTTTGATAGCGTGAATTTATGTCCTTCTTCATGTTTGTATATCTCAAAGATTTCAACTGGATTGTCAGCCGCAGGGCTAATAGCAACAAATTTGGGACCAATTTGGCTAAACAAAGTTACTCCCCAGTCACCTGCAAAGAAACCTATGATGTCTTTGAAATCTGGAACTGTTTCATTGGATTTTGCTTCTAATTCTTTCTTCTTTTTCTCTTGCTGACCTAATATATTTTTTATTCCATTGAATAATGTTAAAGCTGGACCATCAACTGCATTTGTAAGTACAACAATGATTATTTTTTGCTCTTGAATTAATCCTGATCTGGTTATAAATCCAGGATAACCTCCACCATGTCCAACAATCTTTAAATCAGGTAGAGATGTAATGTTAAATCCTAATCCCCAATCTGCTGTTTTAGCCTTAAATTGTATCCTCTGCATTTCACGCTTGATATAATCAGGAAATAGGATGTCATTTCCTAGTATATGGGCTCTATAGAATTTAATGAGGTCTTCAACCGTACTGCTCAAACCTGTTGCTGAGTGCATTATTTTTGCAGTTACGTGTTCAAAAATTTCTCTTTCTTCTTTCGGGAGCTTTCTTTTATGACCTGTAGCGTGGTTAACGAGATTTATGTCATTAACGTCTAATACAGTATTTTTCATATCTAAAGGATCGAGGATTTCTTTCTGAATATATTCAAAGTAACTTAAGCCTGATACTGTTTCTATGATCTGTCCTAAGAGCGTATAACCAAAGTTAGAATATTTTAATATCTCACTAGTCTCAAAAAAACTAATCCCTTCTATTACTTGTGCTTTAATTTCCTCAATTCCAGGGAACTTGTGATTATACCAATGAGCGGTGTTTCCATCTCTTGACATGCCACTTGAGTGAGTAAGCAAATGACGAATGCGAATTTGTTCCATATTCTTATCTTTTTCAGAGGTAAACCAAGGAATGTGTTTTGATATTTTATCATCGATTGATAATTTTTCTTCATGATAAAGTTTCATGATAGCGGTTGCTGTAAACAATTTAGAATGAGAAGCAATTCTGAATAAATGTTGATCTGTTAATTTTGTTTTATCCTTTAAATTAGCATAACCATATTCTTTTTTGAAAATGATTTCATCTTCAGCGAAAATTCCAACAGCTATACCTGGAATTTCTTTTATGTAAGTTTGATAATCGAGCCAATTATCAATAAGATGAAGGGTTTGTTTAAGCGTGATTTTCTTAGACATACTTGAAAAATGAACTATGAATTAAAAACAATTACGATTCATCAGAATGAAATTTGCTCAAATCTTGAAAAAGTAATATGATTGCTACTCTTATTAAGGAACGAATAGTTGGGCTGTTATTATGACTAACTACACAAGTTTCAACGAAGCTATATTGCGTGGTTGGTCTGAAGTCATTGAACTAGACTATGAAAACCTATTACAGCCTGAGATAGTGATACGAATAAGAGATGCCCCGAAGATTCAAACAGAATCCATCTTTGGTATATTGGAAACCAATTAGTGATTAGACTTGATAGCAGTTTACTTGCTAGAACAAATGAATTTGTTACTTCTATAGCCAAAGAATTTATCCCTCAAGCAAGTGACTTCATCAAATATTTCGGTGAAGAAAATCTTTCAATTGATGTCTATTCTAGTGTACATTTTCTCCGTCCTACTGATTTTACCGTTAAATCTTTAACAAAAGAGGATAAGGCTGATTTAGAGCAACTTTACTCTGCATGTGAAGAAATAGAAGTTGATGAAGCTTGGGTATTAATTAATCATCCCCAAGTGGTTGGCTGTTATTACAAGGATTTACTTGTTAGTGCTGCTAGTGCAACACATTATTGGGCAAATTTTGCAGATTTAGGTATAATAACACATCCAGATTTCCGTGGAAAAGGTTTAGGAAAAGTTGTTGTTTCAGCTTTAACAGAAAGTGTGTTGAAAGAAACTAACAAAATTCCTCTCTATTGAGCAGATGAGATTGCAAATCCTGCTTCATTTAAAATAGCACAGTCTCTAGGATATAAGAAAAAATCAGAGCAAATTAGTTTAGAATTTCAATAAATAAAAAATGAAGTTAGAGAGCTTTCGCTCTTCTCTTATCTCTCTCTTAGTAATCTTCTAGCTACCATCTCTAGCGCTTGGGTAACTGGGTAGATTGTTTCGTTAATAGCTGGAGCATAACAAAGATCAGCTTCTAAGAGTTGTTTATATGTCATGTCTGCTTGAATAGCTATTGATATTATATTCAAATTGTCTGTTACAAGATTGTAACCAATACCTTGTGCGCCAATTATTTTTCCGGTTTCTTTAACTACTAAGACTTTGAAATAAATCTCCCTTGCTCCTGGCATATAATGGGGCATGTCTGTTGTCTTAATTTTAACCGCTAATACATTCCCTTCACCATATTTCTCTTCAGCTGTGACAATATTATATCCTACAGAACCTACATGTAAATCTGAGAAAGGTACAATGAAATTGTTTAATGTTCCAGGGAACTCTAATTCACCAGGTTTTGCTATTGTATATGCTGCTATTCTCCCCATATGAACTGCACATGTAGCCAACATTGATGAAAGTGGGTCACCTCTGACTAAATCAACTGTCTCAGTACAGTCTCCTACACCTATAATATCTGGATCAGAAGTTTGAAGATATTTATCAACTTTCAAACCACCTGTTACGCCTATCTCCAATCCTGCCTCTTTGGCTAAAGTTATTTC
Source organism: Candidatus Heimdallarchaeota archaeon (assembly GCA_019894795.1). GTDB lineage: Archaea > Asgardarchaeota > Heimdallarchaeia > Heimdallarchaeales > Heimdallarchaeaceae > UBA460. The sequence continues at coordinate 12,239 of JAGXNV010000034.1, forward strand.
TGCTTTTACTCCAGCGGCAGCAAACACAAAATCTGTTTCTAATTCCTCATCATTTGTTGTAATCACTTTGTATGCCATTCCGTTTTCATCTAGAACAACTTCTTTAATATTTTCTCCAACTTTTATTGTCAGATTTTCTGGGAGTTTAGCAGTTAAAAGATCAACAATGAGTTTACTATAATCTGGATCTACAGCTTGTCTCAGGACTCTGGATCTTACAAATATTGTGACATCTAGTCCTCTTTCAGCTAGCTCACATCCAACTTCTAAAGCAATAGCTGATGCACCTATAACAACAACTTTCTTTGCTTTCTCAGCAGCTAAACGAATTTCTTCCGCTTCCTCTAACCATTTGAGTGCAAAGACATTTTTGCCTTCTTTTACTCCTGGGATAGGAGGACTGGTATTATACGAACCTGTAGCAAGGATAATCTTATCGTATTCTAATTCAAATCTTTCATCAGTATTTAGATTTCGTACTTGAACCTTTTTTGTTGCGCGGTCTATTTTTTCGACTAAATGTCTATGTAAATGTTTAATCTTCATTTTTTCGTATGGAATATCTTCTTTTATTGCATCTCCGTTACCCAAGTCTTTGAATTTACCTCCAATGACATATGGAGTAGCACATGGATGATATAAATCAAAATCCTTTGTGTCAATATTGGTGATTTCTGCAGTTCTGTCCCATATTCTAAGAGTTCCTGATGCAGTCATACCTCCTGGACCATGACCTATGATTATAACCTTCATGAACGAAAAAAAGAATGTTAATTTATTAATGTTAACGTTGCGCTCATTAATTGTTTATAATTAGATGAATAAGATATCTTTCTTTTACCATTGGATCTCGTTTCTTTGCCAATCATAGAATTTTCCTGTATCTGCTATTGACAATGAATCTATTACCTTAATTATACCCATTATAGAACTTTCTAGTTCTAGTGGGGCATTCTCTCCTCCCATATCTGTTTGTACCCAACCAGGGTGAATTACTACAACTGTAATTTCCATCTCTTTCAATTCATTTGATAGCGTTTTTGTCATCATGTTTAAAGCAGATTTACTTGAACTATAAGCATACCCTCCACTTCTAGTTCTATTGCTTATACTGCCACTCATGGATGAAATATTAACAATTTTTGGTTCATTTACATCTTTTAATAATGGTAGGAATTTTTCTGAAATGAGTATAGGTGATACAGTATTTACCTGATATACTTTGCTAAAATCTTCTTTATTGAGTTCTCCAAAAGGAGGTCCCTCTTTTTCATTTCCTGAAATTATCCCCGCATTATTAATTAATAGATTTATTTTGATTGACTTATCTGATAGTTTTCTATATAGATCTGCTATTGATTTCTTACTTGTTACATCTAGTTGTTCAATTTCCAGGTTTTTACCAAAATCTTTCTGCAATGTCTCTAATTCTTTTGCATTCTCTGGTTGACGGCATGTAGCAATAACATTATCTCCTCTATTCAAATATTGTTTTGTAAACTCTAACCCCAGCCCTCTACTTGCACCTGTAATTAATATGGTTATCATATCATAAATAGAAATACTTGAAATTAAAATCTTCCTAGAAATGTTTCATAAATAATAAATCCGAAGAGTAAACTTTTTGATAACCTTATTTTTTCTTTGTTTACGAACAAATCTGGTGATTTTATGGAGTATAGAAATAGAATGGAAGAAATTATGGCTGGTAAACACAAATTAACTGAAGAAGATAGATTGAAATTCAGCCATAAACCTAAGGAAATTCCTTCTTTGCCAAAGGGTGAAGAAGCTCTAACCCCCAGTACTAAAGCTGGATGGGAGACTGAAGCGATAATTCGTGCAATGATTTCAAATCTGCATAATGGGAGAGATTGGGAATCACTGTACATCTACGGTGGGTCTGGAAAAGTAGCTAGAGATTGGGAATCTTTTTTTGAAACAATTGATTTGTTAAGAAGTCTAGAGCCTAATGAAACACTGTTCTTACAGTCAGGAACTCCATACGGTAAAATGCAAACCACTCGATGGGCACCTAGATGTGTCATAACAAATAGTGTGATTGTTCCTCATTGGACACCGAATTTTGAGGAATTTGTTGGTGCAGGGTTAACTGTTTATGGACAAATGACAGCTGGTTCATTCATTTTTATCGGTTTACAAGGAATCATTCAAGGAACCTATGAAACAATAGCATCTGCAATTAAAACAGCAGAGAAAAAATCCACATACCAGGAACTTTCAGAGTTTGAGAAAAATCTAACAGTAAGTGCTGGATTAGGTTTGATGAGTGGAGCTCAACCTCTTTCATTTAAAATGTGTGGAAAAACATCTATCATAGCAGAAGTTAATCCAAATCTTATTGATAGAATGTACAATACAGGAAGAGAACAAGGGGTTCCGTATTTAGATTACAAAACTGAATCAATTGAGGAAGCAATTGCAATCGCTAAAGAAGCTATTGAAAAAGCGGATGTAATATCAATAGGCGTTCTCTGCAATGCCGTAGATCTTTTGCAATATCTGATAGATAATAATATTACACCTCTAATATTGACAGATCAAACTTCTGCCCATGATTTACTTAATGGATATTATCCTGCTGGGATCACTTATGATGAAGCAGATATATTAAGAGTGGAAAGTCCAGAAGAATATTTGGTGCAATCACGAAGAACAATTGTTAAGCATGTAAATTTAATGGTTAATCTTCATAAGAAGGGTTCTGAGACCTTTGATTATGGCAACAATATTCGCCAACAAGCCTTTGAACTTGGTGTAAAAGATGCTTTTGATTATGGTGGGTTTGTTCTGGAATATGTTAGACCTCTTTTCTGTGAAGGTAAAGGACCATTCCGTTGGATGGCTTTGAGCAATGATCCTGAAGATATTCGAATAACAGATAAGTACGCTAAGAAGCTTTTCTATGATGACCCACAATTAGTAAACTGGCTTGATTTAGCAGACAAATATATACCTTTTGAGAAAGGTTTACCTGCTAGAGTCTTCTGGGCTGGTTTTATTGGTAGAGCTGCTTTTGGAATGCTGATGAATAAGCTTGTAGCAGATGGTACATTGAAAGCCCCTGTTGTAATCGGTCGAGATCATCTGGATGGGGGAAGTGTCGCATCTCCAAATAGAGAAACTGAAGGGATGATTGACGGTAGTGATGCAATTGGTGATTATCCAGTAATAAATCTCCTAGGTAATGCATTGAGTGGTGCAACATGGGTATCATACCATGGTGGAGGAGGAGTTGGTGTGGGTTATTCTCTTCATTCAGGTCAAGTTATCTTAGCAGATGGAACTAGGTTATCACAAGAGAGACTCTTTAGAGTTCTTACCTGGGATCCATTGAGTGCTATTTTACGTCATGCAACAGCTGGTTATGAAAAAGCAATAGAAATTGGTGAAAAACACAATCTAGTTATTCCTGGAAGAAATAATGTGAAACAATTCGACTATAAGAAGTTGTATCAACATATAATTGCTCTCGTAAAGGATAGAACAGGTATAGACCTGTTTGAACAACTTGAAAAAATAGAACTGGAATTGAATTAATTCTATTCGTTTTTCTTTTTTTATTTGCTTCCAGAAGATTTTAATTTAAGCATAAACTGTTAATTCATCTGTGAACTTGCCAGATGTACTGGAGAGATATCTCAAATGAGTAGCATTGAATCAATTTTGGATGAAGTAAAACGTCAAAAAAGAACTGTTCTTACCTACGAAGAATCAAGAAATGTGATGGAACTTGCTGGGATTCCTTTGAATATAATGAAGGTTGCTAAAGATTTAGAAGAAAGTATTCAACAAGCAAACAAAGTGGGTTATCCTATTGTGCTTAAAGTTATTTCAGAAGATGTTATTCACAAATCAGATTCGGGTGGAGTCAAAGTAGGAATAATATCTGATGATGAATTATCTAAGGCCTATCAAGAGATGATGGATGGGGTTCTATCCTTCTATCCTCATGCAAAAATTGAAGGAGTAAGTGTTGAGGAGATGGTGAGTGGTGTAGAAATTTTAATTGGAACAAACACTGATTCACAATTTGGAAAAATGATAGCACTCGGAATTGGAGGGATTTTTGTAGAAGTTTACAAAGATGTTTCATTTAGATTAATTCCCGTTTCTTCAAAAGATGTTCAAGATATGATTGATGAAATTAAAGGTAAAGCGATGTTTGATGGTTTTAGAGGGTTGCCAAAGGTAAATTTGGATGAATTAACTTCCTTGATCCTAACTATATCTAACTTAATTGAGACCTATCCAATTATCTTCGAAATGGATTTGAATCCTGTTGTTGCTACAGAAGGTGGATTGCGCGCAATTGACGCTAGAATCATTCTAGAACCAAATAAAACTGATTAATTACAAATCAAATACTTTTTTAATATCATGAAGAAAGGAAAATCGGTGTTATTATGTCAAAAATAAAAGCAAGTCACATCCTTGTTAAGAAACGATCAGAGGCAGATAGATTACTTAAGGAAATCCAAGGTGGAACCGATTTTGCAGATATAGCTAGAAAAAGCTCAATTTGCTCATCTAGTAAAAAAGGAGGAAGTTTAGGTTTCTTTACACGTGGCAAAATGGTGAAAGAATTTGAAAAGGCTGCTTTTTCACTTGCAAAAGGAGAATTGTCAGAAGTAGTAAAAACAGAATTCGGTTATCATATTATTAAACGAACAGGATAAACCTCCTCGTTCATCTCATTTTTTTACATTCGTTCAAGCAAAAGATTTAAAAACAACTTATCACAGTTTACATGTGTGCATAATATGCACACACTGGTGATAAATAATGTCCGTTGAAGTGGATGACAATATCAAAAGACAAGTTAAAGAGATTTTCCAACATATGAAGAATAAAGTTATAGCAAAGTTTTTTGTTGATAAGGATCGTTGTTTGACATGTGCTCAAACAAAAGAAATTTTGGAGCTTTTAGCTGAATTAGCTCCTGAAAATATGATTGTTATTGAGGAATACAATCGCGAAGATAATCCTCCTGAAGCTAATAAGTATAATATCGAAAGGTACCCAACTATCATTCTTCATGGTGATAAAGAACACAATGTGATTTTTAGCGGAATTCCAAGTGGTTATGAATTTGGTACCATAGTTGAAGACATTCTTGATATATCCGCACGCAAAGTTTCTCTCAAACAAGAGAATCTAGAGAAAATTGCTAAAATTGATAAACCAATGAAAATTCAAGTGTTTGTTACTCCAACATGCCCTTACTGCCCTGCTGCAGTTAGACTTGCTCACAAATTAGCCATGGCTAACACAAATATCGTCGGAGAAATGATTGAAGCAACAGAATTTCCAGAATTATCACAAAAATTCTATGTTATGGGTGTTCCAAAAACAGTGATTAATGAAGGTGCAGTACAATTCGAAGGTGCATATCCAGAAGATAACTTTGTTGAGAAGGTACTTGAAGCATACAAGAAAGCATAGAAAAAACTATTCTTTCTTCTCCTCATTTTTTTCATTTTTTTCCTCAGGTGGCTCTGGTAGGCCTTTCTTCTCCTCAGGTGGCTCTGGTAGGTCTTTCTTCTCCTCAGGTGGCTCTGGTAGGTCTTTCTTC
>JAGXNV010000357.1 GCA_019894795.1 Candidatus Heimdallarchaeota archaeon
TTATTAGATGATTTAATAAGTTGAAAACTGGGTTATATTACTGTATATCAAAAATGGAACTCAAAGTGAAATGAATTATGAATGAAAATGATAGAATAATCATTGATTCAGAAGCTTTAGTTGGTAAGCCTGTGATTAAAGGAACAAGGATTAGTGTAGAATTCATTCTAGAACTTTTAGTTAATGAATGGACAGTCAATCAGATTTTAGAAAATTATCCTCAGCTTAAAAAAGAAGATATATAGGAAGAAGAGTTATATCCTAAGTACTATTTTTACGAGATTTTTCTTCTTGTTTTTCCTTTTTATCAAGATCTCTTTTCTTGTTTAACTTTAATAACCCACTTAGAAGCTTCAAAACCATTCTGTTTCAATATTAGATTTATTTTCCCCATATGATGTTGAGAATGACGTATATTATAGATAAGTCGATGACCTAATGTTGGACCAATCCACCAATAGCTGTTTTTTCCTTCAATTTCCTTAGCTGTAAGAGTATCTAAGAGATTCTGACATTTATCCTTAACTTCACTCAAGTAGCTCTGCATTTCTGATTTGGTTAGGATAGATACAGGTTTTTCTCCAAGATTCTCTTTGTTATCAAATCTTTCTATATGTTTCTTGGGATCACTTCCCCAGCTTGGGAAATGTGGGAAAAATAACTCATGATCTTTACAAACAAGTAGTTTTTCTCTATTTTGGTGGAGTTTATTACAAAGAAGACCCTAATGTTGCAATCACCTGTTGTTCAGATGGAAAAAAACCTGTAATATTTAAAATGGAAAGAATTTAATTTTCCATGTGTTGAATGGCTAGGATAAGAAGTGGAAAAAAAATATGGATAGAAGGGAAGATTATTCCTTCTTAGGTCTTAATTTGAATAATGATACAAGAACTAAACCTATTCCCAAGTATATTATAGTTAGGATTATCAGAGAAACTAGTTCAAACCTAAAATCTGCGAATGTCATATTATGCATCAGTATTCCGTTCATTATTTTGAAAGCGAAACTTGTAGGTAAGAGATCCACTACTCCAAACTGATTTACACCTATAATGAATATTGTTGGATTAGGTATAGGAATGAATGCTCCTGTTAGCATGAACAACGGTATTGCTACCATACTTCCGATACCACTCGCAACAGCACCTTTATTTGAAAATGATGCTATAATTAATCCAAACCCTGAGGCGGAGAGAGATAAGAGCCAAGCAACTAATCCAGCGAGAATAAATGATCCTGTAGCATTGAATCCAAACAGAAGTGGAAAGCTCAATAGAATGACAATTTGAACCAGTGCAACTGCCAGTTGAGCGATTATTATTCCTCCAATTAGATGATAAGCTCGCATTGGAGTAAGTTGTAATCTTTCCAAAGTTTTGAACTCATATTCTTCAACTAATATTGTAGCAACAAATGTCAAGTTCATGACTATAGCTAAAATTACGATACCTGGAACCAACTGATCAAAGAAAGTCTGCTCAAAAATATCTATTGTATGTTCTTGGTTAATTGAACTTTGACCTTGAACTGTAGTAAATATTGAACGTACAGAGACTGTATAGGTATCAAAAATTTCTCCCATTATCGAAACAGCACTCTGGAAGTTGGAAGTTGTTGGGTCGCCTAATACGGTAATAAAGATGTCTTGATCTACATTAAAGAGAACTTCACTAAAGTTAGATGAGATAATTACTATTAAATCATGATTACCTTCAACTAAATCCTGTTCTATAGATTCATTAACTGATTGTATTTCATC
>JAGXNV010000358.1 GCA_019894795.1 Candidatus Heimdallarchaeota archaeon
ATCATAAAGATTTCTTATCCACACTTGGTTATTCTCTTTATCCATAAAAATAAGTGAGTAACTTGTCCAAAAACCACAGGCGGAGCAGAAAAACTCAGGATTACGGTGTAAATCTTTCTTGATATTCAATAGAAAATTGCTTAAGGATTGTATATCATTTATATGAAAACGCTCAATCTCATTAGATTTCTTATGATTTGTTTTGGGATCTATATAATTGTCATACTCGATAATGAATAAATCCCACATGGTTTCGTCTCTCCTTTTATTAAATTATTTTATGATGCTAATTTATAGCAAGAGGATTATTCTTGCTTTACATAGTATCCGTAAATTGCTATATAAAATAGTGAGAAAATTATTCGATATTTTCTGTTTTCTCTTTGGAATTACTTTTTTCCTTTTTAGGTACTGGTTTTTCTGTTTCTTTCAATTCGTCTATTTTATCCTTGAATTCTAATTCTACCTCTTCAACTGCCTTTTCGAGTTCGTTCATCATGCTATCAGGTTCTGATTCAACAGAAATTGGTTCTTCTTCTTCTTCTTCTATCTCTCCTGATATCTCTTTTTGATCATCTTTTTGATTCTCAGGAGTAGGTATATCTTCGCGTGATTTGATTACTTCTTTGGTTTCTGATACATCTTCAGTAATAGCCTCTTGGGTTGGTAATGCATTATCAGATTGTTCTGTTTCGGGAGGTTCATCTATTGATACTTTCTCTCTGATTACGATCTTTTTCTTGCTTTCCTCTAATTCACTTCTAGCTTTGGTTTTCTTCAAGAAGTAGATATCTGTCATCTTATCTAGAATTTCTTGATGATTTTTCTCGGACCCCAATGGTTCTAAGGTAGGTACAACTTTCTTAATCTCCTCTGCATATCTCTCAAATTGCATTTTCAAATTATAGGTTATTTTATCTGTGATTATAATTAAAAGATAAGGTTCTACATGCTTTATTAGAAGTTCCTTGTCCTCTTCTTTCAGCTCTTCAAAAACTATGTCTTCATCGAACACTTGTGATGAAAACATGTTAACAGCTGCAACTAATGAAGGTACAATTGATGCTGTATTATCTTGCTCATATTTTGTTGTGTATCTATACCTTATAACCCCAGTATCTTTTTCCACTAGAGCTACGCATTGCAGTTTCGAATCTACTTGCTTTGGAGATTTAACAAATTTGAAACCTTCATATTTCTGCAGTATTTCAGAGATTTTATCTGCTTCAACTATCCCTCTGTCCATTAGAATTTTCAAATCTTCTTCCTCATCAAATTTGTCATTTTCTATTTCTCTTAGAAGTGCTTTAGCGTCATATTGAATAGATTTATATCTGAATCTCTCTGCTATTTCAATTGCATGTAATAAATCTTCTACTGCTTTTGTTCTTTTACCAACTTGAGCTAACAGTCGTCCTTTCAATAGATACAGATCACACATTAATTTTGGTAGGAATTGTTCCTCTGATAGAAATGTTAAATTGTTGATATAGTTAAGAACTGATGAATAGTACGCTAGTTCTTTTGTTTCGTTAAACTTTTCTAGATAGAGGTTGGCTAATTGGAACTGAGATTTAATCATATACTCAATATTCTGAAGTTCTTCTGCAGCTGTATTTGCTGTTTTATAGGAAATCAAAGCTGCCTCTATATTGTTATTTTTGTGATCTAATCTACCTTGGAAATACAACATATTGGGCTTCTTTCGCAGCTCACCTGTTTCTTCAAATATTTT
>JAGXNV010000359.1 GCA_019894795.1 Candidatus Heimdallarchaeota archaeon
ATTCTTATGTGTTTTATGGCTTATTCTTCTTTGTAATTTGATTTGATTCTTTTTTAATTTCGATCTAGGTTCAAAGAAGTTAAAACCTAAATCGAGAATCTTCTTTTTATTTTGTGTTGCCATATTTATCACAAGTATACGTTATTTATCATACGTATTAATCTTTATGTGACATATGTCGTGTATTTATATATTATTTAATTAATGTAACTTGTGTTAAGAAGTAAAATTGCAATTAGTACTAAACATTATTATTCTTGTGAGCTCTCAAAGAAACTTCCTGTTAGGACAACTGTTTTGGCTGTTAATGGACCTGAAGGTTTGGGTTTTACTGAAGCTTTGGATAAACAACAAGAAACTCTTGAAGAGTATGTAAAACTACTGAAGAAATCTGATCAAATTATTGATGTTCAGGTTACCCACAAAACCCCCACAATGTACTGGAACAAAGTTAAACATACTCTAGATTATCCCTCTATTCACGATTCTATTCTCGAAAGCGGAAGTATGACTATAATGCCTATTATAATAGAAAATGGAGTTCAGTATCATAATATTCTCTCTCCTACTGCAGATAGTTTTAGAAAATTACTAAAATTCTTGCAAGAAAGATTTACTGATATTAACATCAGAGCATTATCATCCAAACCTGTTGAAACTTTACAAGATTTCCTGACAGAAAAGCAATACGAAACATTAATACTTGCTCATAGAAAGGGTTATTATGAAATTCCTAGAAAATGTACTCTTGAAGAAATAGGGAAGGAATTAGGCATTAAACGAATTGCATGTCAAGAAAGAATACGGAGAACAGAAAAAAGAATTATTGATTACTATGTCAAAGATAGTCTATTTAGTGAATATGGTTTTTATTGATTTATTTGTGTGGTCTCGATAGAGTATAATCTACCCCTACAAATTCGATAGGTTTTCCCTTTTCATCTTTTCTGAAAGAAATTTTCTTTTCTCTAACAAATTCAAAACCAAGACGTTTTAGTAGTCTATTTGATAGTTCATTGACCTTTGCTGTACCAGCTGTAATAGATACTGCATTTAGCGTATCAAACATGTAATCTAAGACAACTTTACAGCCTACAGTGTCATATCTTCAACTGCGAAAATCTATATGGAAGTTATAACCAAACTTAACTCCTTATTCTTTAACTCTGGTTTAAAAATCAAGCCTTTAGTTTCTTTGTTTCTTTAAGATCTACAGCTTGAAAATCATTTCCTCTAGCAAATCCTGTACAATGTTTTTCGACTCTTCTAGATTGCACGACCAAGGTTCTTCATTATTCTTTGCTAGCTCTGATTCTTAACATTTCATACCTAGTTCAGCAAGATCTTGCCAATAATCTATAGTAAAGTTATGAATGAATAACCTCTCTGTCTCTAATCTAATCATTATATTTGTTCAATAGTTTCAATAGAATTTTGTTTTGCGAAAAAATTTTATATTTAATAGTTTTACATCAGTCATGATTTTAAAAAACGAAGAGAATTCGCTAGTAACTCCTAAGAAGACTGCTTTATCATTTTTCTTCGATGTTCCTTCAGGTAAAATCGCTATTACCTTTTGTTGCACTTAGCTTAAATGGTCAACTCTCTAAAGATGTGCTTAAATTAGCCTTAAACAAAGCTTAAAAAAAGCATCCATTTTGAACGAGCGGTCTTCTATTCAGCTTCCGACTTTTGGCCAGATGTGATTCCTTCGTTGTTAA
>JAGXNV010000360.1 GCA_019894795.1 Candidatus Heimdallarchaeota archaeon
ACGCAAGTGTATTTCCCAGTCCTTTAGGAATGCCATCTATATTGACAATAGTTGCTCTATCAAAGAAATTAAACAAGTATTTACATGCAAATACCTGAAATTTCAAGAAGGTTTTATTTTATCTTTGTAACCCGTCACTATCAAAAGTACTTCTTCAAAAATTTCTCTATCAAACACCTATGTTTAACTTTATTTGATTCTCCTTGCAAAATGGATCATACCTTCTGCTTTTGTTTCTATTAAATTTCTAGTTTCCAATGATTGCATTAGATTCTTAATCTGTTTAAAGCCTAAATTCTTCAATTTTTCCTGATTATATTTCTCATATAGTATGTTTGCAATTGTATCAAATCGGTGATATTTTGGGGTGCTGGTTTCATCCAATTCTTTCATGATTTTCACAACATGCTTAAACATTTTTGTTTGTTCTGAGCTCTTTTTATTAGTTTTTGATGACTTTGAAATTAGAATTGTTTCAGAACCTTTTCGTTCGATATTTACAAAACCTGCTTTAACGGCAGAATCAACAAAATTGCTCCATTTTTTAAAACCCAATTTTTTCTGGTCAAAATTAGGGTTCAGCATTTGGAATTTAACTTTTGATATGCTTAAATTAGCTTCTTTCTCTTCTTTATAAAGTAAATCAACTGCTTCTGCAAGAAGTGAGTACGCATTTTCTTTTAACTTAGAATCGTCAAGAGCATCATCTTTTATTTGAGGTTCTTTCATTTTTTCTTCATTAGTATCTTGTATAAGTTCTTGTGGAGTTTTTCCTAAATTTTCTTCATCAATTATTTCTTCTCCACCTGGAATTAACTCTCTGTAGTCCACGAAAGAATCTGCAAGAACCAATAATGCCTCTGATGCTAATTTGGTATCACAAACTATGTGTACTTGCTTTCCATTCCTCACTAAAGATCTCACTAAAGGTCGAAAATCTGAATCTCCTGAAACAAGAATAAATGAATCAATATTTGGATACTTAAAAGCCATCTCTATTCCAAGAGAAACTAGAGAAAAATCAGAACTGTTTTTTCCTGCTGTTGGAACGTGTATTAGTTCAAATCGATTCTTTGAAAGAGATTCACTAATCTTCTTAACAGAAGCCTTATTCCAATCAGCATAGGCTTGAGCTATTGTTATTCGACCGAATTGCTCCACATATTCGAGGAAACCCTCAATGAATAATGATTTTGAGCTTGGAGTAATATTTTCCACATCCCAAAGAATTGCAACGCTTCGATTTTCATAAAAGGGTTTAAGATATTTTTCAATTTGCTCTGAAAGTTTCTCAAGGTTCATTGGAACATCAATTAAACTCTCAACATCATTAGCTAACATTCTTAGGTTCAGTCTATCATTAGACTTTCTTAAATTATCAAGTATCTCTTCATCAGATTTTGACAAACTGCTACCTTCGCTATTATTTGACAAAACAGCTAAATAAGTTTAACTGATTTAATTATTCCCAATTTTGGTATGACTATATCTTAATATGTTAAGAAACTAGTAAGCATATTAAGATTAACTAGATTATATTTACGTGGTGTTAAGATGAACACGGAGAAAATTGAAAGAAGAAATCTAGACGGGTGACCCAAAAGATCATTCATATCTTCAACAGTTATTTTCAATGAAGGTCAGGAATATGTTCTAAAGG
>JAGXNV010000361.1 GCA_019894795.1 Candidatus Heimdallarchaeota archaeon
GGGTAAAGTGGTTCACTTTCCATAGTATCTATTTTCACTAAGCTTTTTTAGTCTTTTGAAGTATCAAGGAACAAATATTCAGATTACAGATTTTATTGCATATATCAGAGATTGTTCATATATTGACGTTTCAAGAATTTGTACTTCGGGATAATCTTCTAGATTAAACAGATCGGAGACTGTCTTCAAGGTTTCCTCCCTTAAATCTTTATCAATTAAATCTATTTTGTGTGCAAGAACCCTCATTTGTGCGTCTTTACTATATTCTTTTACATATTTCAGAGCTCTCACGAAATATTGTTTAGAGATTTCTACATCCTTCATGTCACTTACATCGATAATATAGAAAAAAGCTTTTACATGCGAGAAGATGCTCTCTCTAAGTTCAACAAAAGCTTCCTCGAGATAACTTATTTCTCCTCCTGTATCATAGACATTAAACGTATAACCTGAGAAGTCAAACAGTTCTTTCTTTGTTTTTACTGTTGTAGGTAGCATTTTTGTTTCATGAGTATCCATATTCTCAATAATTACTTTTATAATTGATGATTTACCTGTTTGAGCTAATCCTAAAAATAAGAACTTCAAACCATATACTTGTTCAGGTAATTCTTCACTCAGATAACTCATCTATATGATGATGTCGAAATTTCATAAAAATCTTTCCAAAATGCAAAATAAGTATGCTAGACAAACATATAGTATACCTTAACTCTCCACCAGCTTTTAATAATGAAAAACTATATTAGATTTGATTATAATGGAATCAGGTTCTACCTCAGAATTTGACCTATGTGTTGTTTGTAAGACATCTAGGATGTTATGTGGTAGAAAAACTTGTCCATTATTAAACAAATGGTCTACTCAGTATTCCATCGATAAACCAAAAATCACCAATTTGGATGATACTTTTTCTCCACCCTCATTTTTTGTAGGTTGGAATGGATATCCCACCCTTAATGCAGGACCAATGTTAACTGCAGATCGAGTTGGAGCAAATGTGATTGACAATTCCGATAATTGGTTGTCTAAGTCTCAAGAAGATATTGTAAAATTGAGAATTTCCCTTCTTAGAACAAGGGCTAAAATTGATGTTAAACGCCCATTAGATTCAGATATCATTCAAAAAAGTCATGAGCTTCTTTTAGGTAGAAAATCTATTGATGTTGAAGTGGAATTAGAAAAGAATATCATTCCACGGATAACATTGAATGAACGATCAGCCCCACATGGTCCAATTGTTCCTATCAGGAAATTGATCATAACTGAAAATCAATCTCCAATAAACTCAATCGAAAAAGTATATTATGATACAGACTTGCTAGCTACTGATGCAGTTGAATATCTCGGAAAGGAAAAAATCGATGTTAACTCAATAACTAGAATATTATCAGCAGGGATGCTAGGAAAGGAAGAGAACAGAAAACTTGTACCAACAAGATGGTCAATTACCGCTGTCGATGATATGTTATCAAAACAGAAAATAGATCTTGTTAAAAAATTCCAAGAATTAAATGAATTTAGAATCTTCACCAATACTTTTTTTGGTAATAGGTTTGTTATCATTTTTATCCCTGATGCGTGGGCGTTTGAAATGATAGAAACCTGGTTCCGTGGAGCATATATGAACCC
>JAGXNV010000362.1 GCA_019894795.1 Candidatus Heimdallarchaeota archaeon
CAACAAGTACAGCTTTCATTACCTCTTAAAGACAAAATCGTGATTCTTGATGGACACGATTTCTATTCCCACCATAGAAGAGTAGCTATAAGTATACTCCGTGAGTTCACAGGTGGTACCTTCAAATCCAATTTCAACAGATATGGTATGGATTTCTCAATCTTGGGTGACGATGGTAATTTAAGAATGATGAGTGAGGATGAGAAAGATAAGAATTATGATTTTCATTTTACTGATATCAAAAAATTCTACACTCACGAAGCTCCAGTTTTTGCTCCAGCTGATGGAGAGATTGTTGACATTGTTGACAATCTAGAAGATCTTTATGATACGCCTTTCGATATCAATAAAGCATTGGAAGAAGGTAATGTAACAGAAGTGGTTGGAAACTATATTGTCATTAAACATAATGAAACTGAATATAGTCATCTCGATCATTTACTAAAAGGAAGTTGTATGGTTAAGCTAGGCGATTTTGTAAAAAGAGATCAAGAGATAGCCAAAGTAGGATTTTCTGGAGCTTCTACAGTTTATTCTCACTTGCATTATCAGCTATTAGATGGAAGTGATATCTTGAATTCAAAGGAACTTCCAGTCAAATTCTCCAACATCTTACTTTGGCAAGGTTCTGAAAGAAAATTATATGATGAACTTGTCATAAATACCGGAAACATTTTCCAACAAGGATAAACAAATTAAATGAGTGTTCAATTACATTATAAGGCTCAATAATCTAATAAAATTGACATGGTCTAATATAGAATATACATTCTATTATGTCTAATTGCAGAATTATATCTAGAAAAATTATTGTTACTTAAGATAACACTGGTTGGTATAATGGTGGTAGGATAATCAGCGTTAATAGGGTTATTATTGTTAATGTAATTACTGTTATTAGCGCTATTAACTTTCGCTTTGCATTTTGTTTCTTGGGAATTTCTTGAGGTCTTGGAGCTTGCATTAAGAATATTGAAATCCAAACACAGACACTAAAGTAGGCTGAGTGCCATATTAGAAAACCAATACCCCAATCGCTGTACATCTTAGTTTCATTTACATTCATAAAGGCATCAATTATCGCACTTCCGCCTGTTGGTAGATCTTGGATTCCTGTTTGTAATTGAGTAATCGCACTTTCCCAGATTCCTGGTAAATGAAAGATTACACCGTAGGTACAATAAATCACACACCAAGCTGCAATTATTACAATATTTCAACTAAAACACCTATTTTAGGGATGCTGAATCAATCTCATTTGTGTAAATATAGTTATTTGTTTTACATAACTGGAGATGTTTCTAGCTATCTTTTTATAATTAGAATATAACCTAAATCCATGAAAGCTGTTGTTTATGAAAAATTTGGCCCACCAGAAGTACTTGAAATAAAAGAAGTTGAAAAGCCTACACCCAAGGACAATGAGATACTGGTAAAAGTTCATGCGACTCCAGTAACATATGGGGAAACTATAGCTCGAAATTCTAAAAATATCTCTCCTCGCAAGTTCAATATGCCTTTCTTATTCTGGCTCATTCAGCGATTAGATTTTGGTCTCAGAAAACCTAAAAAAAAGATACTAGGAAGTGAGTTTGCTGGGGAAATTGAATCAGTAGGT
>JAGXNV010000363.1 GCA_019894795.1 Candidatus Heimdallarchaeota archaeon
ATCTAGATGATATTGCTCTTGTTGAATCAATTTTAGAAGGAATAGAAAACGAATGGAAAACCAACTTGTCCCCAACACAAAAAGCCTATTTCCTATTTTTACTTGGATTTCTAGAGTTCAAAAAGAATAATTTTGGGAATTCTCAAGATTTCCTTCAAAGAGCAATGCTTCTTTCTGATGAATTAGGAAATGAGATAATAAGCTCTAAAACCTTGGTTCTATTGTCTGTAGTCTTTTTGAAAAAATATACTATAACTCTAGATTTAGAAGAGTTGATGGAAGCTGATAAATGTTTAGAGGATATCATCACTTATCTAGAAGAGAAAGCTAAATTCGAGTCACTTTCATTAATCTATTATATACGCTCAAAGATTAAAATCATTGTTTTGGATTTCGAAACTGCTCTATTTCTTTTGAAAAGTGGTGAAGAATTGGCAAGAATTTACACTCCTCTTCTTGTAGAGGGATATAAGGAAAAAATTGTACTTGTAAAAAATGCAATCGAAAGCGATGTTGACACTATTATCGATACAGGACTAGTAGAATTCATCGAGGATGTACACTTAATAACAACGATACTTCGAAAAGAATCAAAGAAGTTAGCTGCACCAAAAGAAGAGAAACCTATAGCTGTTTTATTATTCCATTCTAGCGGAATTCCTATACGAACCTATTTTTCAGAAGAGGTACGTGTTACAGATGACCTTCTTTTTGGAGGGTTTGTATCTGCGATTAGGCACCTGATGAATGAGTTGTTTCTGGATCAGAAACATGGAGTTCTCTCTATCGACCATGGTCAATATAAACTACTTATAGAGTTTTATTCAAATGTTTTCTCAGTTGTTGTAATTGCGTTAAGAGACAGTTATATGTTGAGACGAAAAATGCATAGACTGGTAGAGCAACTGTCGATTAAAGGATTATTTAAAGATAAATACAGAGGAGATTTAGGAGAAACAGTGGCTTTCGAATTAGACTCTATAGTAAGAAACTTGTTTGGTATAAGAGGTAAAAATCCATCCTAATTTCTTTGATTTGTTTATTTTGAGAATAAAATAAATTAATTCCCAAGTCTTTCCGGACATTTGTCCGTAAGCAATCCTTCTTTTCCTTGGAGGTTTTCTTATGGTAGTCGATGCTAAAAACGGGGTTCTATCCCTCACGATTCAGCCTTTCAGAATTTATTAAGTGAAACTCTGACAACATTTCTGACAAGAAGCTGTATTCTGTTCAATGGTTCAAGGATAAATTGATGATCTTTTCTCCTGTGAATTCGATTCGATAGAAAATCTTAGCAAAGTGAGAAGTAAAGTTGATCAACAACTTGGTGCACTTGCAGCTGTTTTATCTAGAAGATATCGCACTGAAGTAGATTTTCTGGATAGTGTGCATCTACGAAAAGCACATGATAAAGGAAAATTGGCTAAAAAAATAGGTCCTGTTGCTTTGAAGAAATTAGATAAGATTAGCGATGAAGTTTTTAAAAAGCATAATTATCTTGCTCTTTCTGAATGTGTTGCCTCAACAATTTGCGGAGATATAGGTTTCAT
>JAGXNV010000035.1 GCA_019894795.1 Candidatus Heimdallarchaeota archaeon
CAAGGAAGAAATTGAATCTTTAATTGGAGATGAAACTATAATTATCGATGCTGCAGATAGAACTGTACTGCCAGGATTTATCGATGCTCACACACATATTGCATGGACTGGATTAAATAAAATTTTTCTGGATCTCAGAGAAACCAAAAGCTTAGAAGATGTGCTTGATTTAGTGACAAAAGAGATTCAGAGTAAAGACAAAGGAGAGTGGATCATAGGCAGAGCTTGGGATCAAAGTAATTGGACTAATCAAAGATATATTACAGCTGCTGACCTTGACCCAATAAGCTTAGAAAATCCCGTATTGTTAAGACATGTTTCTGGGCATTCAGTAACAGTAAATTCTTTTGGTTTTGAGAGACTTCAGTTGTCTAAAAAACAACTTGGGGTTGATTTAAACCAGAATGGAGAAATTACAGGTGTACTACGCGATGTTGATCTTTCTGATAAGACAGAGATAAGACCTACATTCGAGATGTTTGTCAATGGTTTGAAGTTGGGGATGGAAGAGGCATTATCTCTAGGTATAACTTCAATTCATGATAACATGACTTTTGAAGTGCTTCCTGCATATCTACACTTAACGCAAAAGAAAGAACTTCCAATTAGAGTTTATGGGATTATATATGAGGATATGCTATCTGAAGCTATTCGAATAGGCCTTGAGAGAAATTTTGGCGATAAATGGTTTCGAATCGGGGCATGCAAATTAATGACTGATGGTGCAATTAGCACTAGAACAGCTTATCTCTATGAAGAATACACCGATAAACCAGGTGAAAAAGGGTTCGCTCTGTATGATGCTGAGAAACTAAAGGAAATGATTACAAGAGTTCATGAAAACAACTTACAAATTGCAGTCCATGCTATAGGCGATAAAGCTATAAGTAATCTGATCACAGCTTTTGAAGAAAACATTAGTCCTGAAGAATCTAAGAAAGCTTTACATCGTATTGAACATGCAGAAATTCTGAGATATGAAGACATCAAACGTGCTAAACCATTCGGGTTGATATTTTCTATGCAACCCAATTTTGTTTGGAGGTGGGGATTAGTTGATGAAGACGGTATGTATGAACAAAAAATTGGTAGAGAAAGAACCTTGCTAAGTAATCCTTTCAAGTGGGTAACAGCTGAAGATTTGCTTTTAATTTTTGGTAGTGATGGTATGCCTTTAGGTCCTATATATGGTATTAAAGGAGCAGTTTTTCATCCAAGTCCAAATTTAAGATTATCCTTGGAAGATGCAATTAAATGTTACACACTTAATCCAGCAATAGCTTCAAGAGAAGAAGATATCAAAGGTTCTTTAGTCTCAGGTAAATTAGCTGATATCGTTATTCTAAACAAGAATTTAGATATTATCGAATCTGAGGAATTTCATGATGTGGATGTTGATTATACAATAGTAGGTGGAGAAATAAAATATAAGAAACATTAGATTAAACTAGAACTGGTATTTGTTCATGATGATGGTAACAACATCTCCATCTCTAACTATATGATCTAATCCAACTCTTTGGTTATCATGTTTAGCACTTGAACCATACACTACCGCGTACCTAAATTCAGAAGCAAATTTTCTGTGAATTTTATCACAGATATCCTTAATTGTTGAACTATATTTTACAATCAAAGGTTCCTCATAATCGGTCTTTTCCCCTTGTTTCTTAAGGAAGATTTTAAT
This sequence comes from Candidatus Heimdallarchaeota archaeon, assembly GCA_019894795.1. Classification (GTDB taxonomy): domain Archaea; phylum Asgardarchaeota; class Heimdallarchaeia; order Heimdallarchaeales; family Heimdallarchaeaceae; genus UBA460. Next base: position 1,688 of record JAGXNV010000035.1, read on the forward strand.
TAATTCTAGTTTTTCGACTATTCTATCTTTAAGTAAATTAGTATTCTCCCCAGTTAATGCACTAATGAATACAGCATCTGGAAATTGCTCTAAAAGAGCTTCTTTTTGTTTCTTTTTAATAAGGTCAATTTTGTTAATCACAACTAGAATCTTAGGATAGACTCTGTTACCTTCCAAGACATCAATCAATTGATCCATAGTAGGATCACTACGAACGGTTACAGAAGCGTTAATGACCTTATACTCTCTCAAAATACCCTTAAAGGTCTTCTCAGTCATGTGAGTAAGTCTTCTCAAAGTTGAAAGAGCTATACCTCCTCTGTTCTCCTTTTTGATTTTTATAATTGGTTCTACCATGCCAGGACGAATTGCTACTTTTTTGAGTTCGTTAATAACCTTCTCATAATATTGTTCAGCTTTTTCGGGTTCAAGTAGCACTAGAATCATATCTGAACCTCGAGCAACAGCTAGGATTTCTTTTCCTCTACCTTTCCCAATACTAGCATCCTCTATAATCCCTGGAAGATCAACAATCTGAATTTGAGTTCCTCTGTGAAACATTATACCTGGAATTGCTGAAGTAGTTGTAAAATCGTAAGCCCCTACTTTAGATTGTTTACTTGTAATTGAGGAAATCAAAGTAGATTTACCTGTAGAAGGAAAACCAATAAGAACAACAGTGCCATCACCAGTTTTTCGTATATCAAACCCGTAACCTTTGCTAGAACTCGAAGAAAACTGAATCTCAAGTTTCCTTCTACGTAATTTAGCAATTTTAGCCTTAAGTGTACCTATATGGTGCTCTGTTGATTTGTTTTTTGAGGTTTGACTTATTTGTTCCTCAATTTCTCGTATTTGATCATCTACAGTGGAGCTCATGTCTCTCTCACTATCCCAATTATGTTTCTACTTGAAGATATTTATTCTACTAATATCTTTAAGATTAACTATTAATGATGAAAACGAACTTACTCTCAGTGATTGCATTTTAGCTTCACATAAGGTTTAATTGAATCTATTCTTCTTTTTCGTAAACAACGCAAAAAGACATTAGAATAAAGAATTGTTGAAATGTTACTCTGTAAAAATCACTAAACGTATAATCTTTCTTTTTTTTAATCAATCATTACTTTTATATAAGAATGTGAAGATTAAATTATCAATTAAACAAGGGGTTGTAAAATGACTGAGACATTAGAATTAAGTGATGAAGAACCAATAATCGGACTAGCAAAAGCATTGTCTTCTCCAACAAGATACAAGATAGTTAAATTGTTGCTTGACAAAGAAATGGATATTTCAAGTATTGCAAAAAGAATGAAACAAACTGAAGCTAATACATCAGCTCAAATCAAATATTTGGAAAGAGCCGGTGTTCTGGATAGCAGATATGAACCTGGTGCACATGGGGTTAGAAAGGTTTGTAAAACAAGAGTAAATAAGATCATTCTGAATATTGTATAATCTAATTATTCTTTCTTTTTATTCTTTTTTGCTAAAACTGCAATATCTTCTATAGATAATTTCCAGAGTTTGAGAATTGCGAAATTTGCATTGAGGATTAGTTCTTCTATTTTTACTTTGGAAAATATTTTTGTTAGGGCAGTTAATACAAGTTTGCCTTTTTTGTGAAGAAGAAAATTCATTTCAACCATTGTTTTATGATATTTTGGTAGATTGTTTAATACTGATATACAAAATACTTTGTCAAACCCCTCTTCCCTAAAAGGTAAAAAATCACTATCAGCGCAGATGAAATTACCTCTTGTGTGCTTTTTCTTGCCTATCTTAAGCATGTTGAATGAGATATCACAGCAAATCACATTTGACGAATTTTCTTTTAAGAAATCCAATAACAGTCCTGTGCCTCCTCCAACGTCTAATATTATATCAGAGGATTTTATTTTAATTTCAGAGAACAACTCTTGGTATTTGGTTGTTTGAATCTCTAAATATCTACTATCGTATTGTTTAGCTGTAGCATCATATCTTCTTCTAATCTCATATTTTTTACTGCCCATTAATAAAGAAATGAAAAGAAAAGAATTTTAAGTTATCCCCCAACTACATACTAATGCCAGTAACTCTTTATGGAGCAAGGATTCTAAAAGATCTTTCGAATCAAGAACTTCGGGTTCTAAATATGGTAGAGACTCTATTGAAGAAAGGAGAGTATGCTCCAGTAGAAAAAATAGTTTCATATTCAGGGTATACAGAAAAAGAAGTCAGTTTCATCATTTCTAAATTAAACAAAAATAAAATGGTTCGAAGATGGACAGGTCAATTTGTCGGTTATACTTTAACATATGCAGGTTTTGATGCCTTAGCACTTAATTCACTATATAACAAAAATATAGTGGCAGGTGTTGGGAGAGCTAAAGGTGTAGGAAAAGAAAGCGACATTTATTATGCAATTGATTTTGAAGAAAATGAGATTATGCTAAAAATTAATAGAACTGGTAGAGCTAGTTTTCAACAGGTCAAGAAAAGAAGAGATCTGTTAAAGGGAAAATTCCACTACTCAGTTTTTTCATTAGCTGAGTTATCTGCTAAGAGAGAATTTGAAATACTCACAAAACTCCAGGATTCAAAACTACCTATACCTAAAGTCTTAGGACATAATAGACACATTTTTGCTATGAATATCATAGAAGGGCAAGAACTTATCAACGTTCAAAATCTAAAAAAACCTCTGAAAACACTAGAAAAAATAATCAAGTATGCTAAGGTTTTGTATAATGAATATCATATAGTACATGCAGATTTGACTGAATATAATATTCTTTACGATGAAAACAAGGATTCAATAGCAATTATAGATTTTCCTCAAGCTATTGGAACTGACCATCCTGACGCTGATATTATCCTTGAAAGAGATTTTGCTCACCTCTTTGATTACTTTAGAAAAAAATGGTTTATAAGTCCTGAAGTGGAAGATGTTGTTGAATATATAATTGGAAAGAAATGAAGGTGATCAACATATCGAAAGAGGATTCTGATTTTATTATCATAGGTGTTGATATTCTCCCTCAAAGTATTCCATCAACAAGTACGCACTATTCAGTTTGTGTTTATGATGGTAATAAAGGAGAAATTATCAAAAAATATGCGAAAGCAAATCTTTCTAAGATTATTGGGTTAGCACAGAGTTCTCAAGCATCATATGTTGCAACTGATAATATTTACGAATTGGTTAGAAATCCTTCCCAAATCCCAAAATTATGCGTTCAATTGCTACCCAAAACAAAAATAGTTCAAGTAACAGGTTCTCCAGTTCATGGTTTTACTTCTTTGTTAAAACTCATGAAACAGAATGGGATACCTATTCCTAACAAACTCACACCTATGGCTGCAGCAGAAGCTTGCAGTGTCTTATCCAGTAAAAAGCTTGGATATATTATAGAACCTTTTGAAGATGAAACTAAAATCATTGTTTCTAGGTCAAGAGCAAAAGGCCCTGGTGGATGGAGTCAGAAAAGATATAGTAGACTAATGGATACTTCAGTTGATCAAGAGGCAAAAAACATTGAGAGTCAGTTAATAGAGCTAAGATTGGATTATGATAAGAAGGTTGCCAGAAGTAAGTTTGGAGCTAAAAAAGTTGTATTCAGTGTGTATGCATTAATTTCTGAAGTAACTAAAGCATTTCGGAAAAGACGAGGAGAGTTGTGTCAAGTTCAAATACATCCTGTAAATAAAGAGAGGGTTGAATTTATTCCTTTATCTCAACAAGTACAAATTAAATCCTCCCTTCGAAGATTGATTGTGGGTTTAGACCCTGGCTTAACCATTGGTTTATCAATAATGGATTTAAATGGTAAAATCCTGAAAGTTGCCAGTTTTAGAGAAGCAAGTAGAGGTCAGATAATTAGGGCTATTACGCAATATGGAAAACCTACTCTAATATGTGTGGACGTTTATCCATATCCTGCTTATGTTGAGAAAGTAGCTGCTGCTTTGAATGCGCGTACATATACTCCTAGAAGTGTGATGACTGTTTCAGAAAAAAACGAGATATCAAGGAAACTAGCAATGCAACATGGTGTTCTGGTGAAAAATGCTCATCAAAGAGATTCCCTCGCTTCAGCCTATAAAGGATATACGAAATTTAAGGGTGAGTTTGAGAAAATAGATAGAAAATACTATAGTCAATATGATAGATCAATAAGGGATGAAATAAAGGATTTAATTGTAAAAGGAAAAACACCGATTGATGCTGAAGATATTATATCTAAATCTCTGAGAAAGAATATGATTGAACTTCCTAAAGAGGTTATTGAAAAGACATTAGCACAAGAAATCTCTAAAGAGGATCTAGATTCGAAGATTAAAATGCTACAAGAGCACTTGGATTGGGAGAGAAGAAAAAACAGCGAACTCTATATCGAATATCAAACTTTGGAAGAGAAAGTAGAATATCTTGAAACCAGATTACAAGAAGGAAAAAGCGAATATATGGAATCAATGCAGAGAGAAAAAACCTTCTTAGTAAAAGAAAACGAAATATCTTTCTTACGTGACAAAGTAAGTAATTTGGAACAAGAATTGGATAGATATGGGAAGCGAGTGGAAGAACTCAAAAAAGTTTCTTTACTAAGAGGAAATGAAGGATGGGTTCCGTTAAAAGTTATTAGAAAGTTTTCTTATGAGGAAATAGAAAAAACTGCAAGAAATTATGGTTTGGGGCCAGGAGATATTGTTCTCATACTTGATAGTTCGGGGGGTGGAGGAAAAACAGCTGATCAACTACTCTCATATAGAATCAAAGGTATAATCGGTAATGTCAACCATCTTTCGTATAACGCAAAACTAAGATTCTTTGAAGAAGAGATACTTATGGCTGACCCTGCAGAAGTAGAAATCATCAGAATCGATGAAATAGCCGTTATAAAGGAAGAAGATTTACTAAAAGTGCTCGAACGAGCCAAGAAAGAGTTAGACGTTAAAATTGTTGAAAAGAAGAAGGGAATTTTAGATAATTTACTTGATGAGTATAGAGATGAAAGAAAGAAAGAAATTGAGGAATATGATGAAAGACTCCAGAACAAGAGAACCCGAAGTTCAGCCCCATATGAGAAAGAAGATACTGAAGATGAATTTAATTAATATTAAATCTCATCAACTGCAAGTTGTACAAGTAAAATGTTATTCCCTCTTACAAAGATATTTCCATATCTTGAAACTTCTTCATCATCAATAATTTCTATAGCATCGTTCAGATGACAGTTCATATATTGATCAAAACTTTGAAGTTTACCCTTGTATTTCACATTATCTTTTAATCTGATTATTATATACTGACCTATAACTTTTCGGAGAGAGTTTATTGGAATGCTACCACTGCTCATATTTTCACCAATAGTAAGATTAATTGAATCGAGGCAATGACTAATCTTTAAAAAGATTTTGATTAAAGAACTCAAAGAGCTACTTTTCAAAGCTCTTCGCTGATTCTTCAAGATTTTTTGTTTCCATTGTAGTTGTTTTACGTTTTCTTATTTGCACTGAAATAGGATGGTTAACCGCATTACCTACAATCACTGCTTCCCCTATACCAAGAGTAGTAATTGAACCCAAAGTAGCTCTGTCAATCCCTTCAGAAGATTTACCAATGAAATCTAGATCATAGGGGTTAAGTATTTTCATGATAATATGAGTGTTACACTGACTTAATGCTGTTGTAGAAAGTTTAACTGGTCGTTGACTAACAAGAATCAATGATGTGAAGAATTTTCTGCCTTCTCTAGCAATAGTTTCAATAATTGGTCGAGCAATTGCCATTTCTAATTTGGATTCACTTGCAAACTGATGTGCTTCTTCCAAGATGATTGTTGTAGGAGGAACTTTTTGTTTTTTACGTAAATCGAAGATTCTGAAGAGAATGTAACTAACTATCATCTGCTTTAGTTTAAGGCTTGTAAACTCGCTTAGATCAAAAATAGTTAGTTTCCCAGGTTTCAGAATTTTTTCTATATTTGGGTTTTCAATTTGACCAAAAAGCCTAGTTCCGTTAAGGGAATAAAGCCAACCAATCAGAGCTTCTTTGCTTCTTGGATTGATTTGGTCATCATTTTCAACCTCTTTCAAAATGTCTTGAATGGTGTAAGTGAGGCCTTGTTTTGTTTTTTCTTTGTATAATTTCGAAGTAATTTTGGATAATTCCCGTGTCTGTACAGATGACATCAGAGGTTCATAAATTGCGAACTGCCTACCACTTAATGAATTCGTGGCAAATTCTATCAAAGCTGCTGGAAAAACTTCAATTGAACTAGCAAAGGGAGAACTATCATGAGCCATTCCTTTATACTCTCCATGAACATCAAAGAGAACTACAGCTACTCTACCATCCTCTTTTTTCCTAGACAATAGTTCTTCGATAACTACTGAAACAGTATACGATTTCCCTGCACCAGATATAGCTAATATGGCAGCATGTTTCTGAAGTAGTTTTGTCAAATTCAATCTAACTTCTAATTCATGTTGTCCTATCATACCGATATTTAGACCATTTGTCAGTTCTAATCCAAGAAACTTTGTTAATGTCTCTTTATCAGGGGTAAAAACTGTTTCACCAGGAGAAACTGGATATAACAACCTTTGAATACCTATTTCAGTCATAATTCCTAAAGGTTTAGCCTTCGCAATGATGTATTCCCATCGATCTGCTGGAAAAATGGAAGCTAAGGTTTTCCCACTTGTTTCATAAGCTCTAACAGCTGATGGAGATGAAAAATATCTATTTGTCTTGAACAACTCAGTAACAGCTGCTATTACATTCCCTTCTTCAGATGGCACAGCTATAAACATTCCTTTCTGAAGACGAAACTCGTCTTCTGTTTTTGTTAGTACAAAACTGAATTGAGAGGGATTTGGTGAATGATCTTCATCAACTATTATTGTTCCAATATTTTTTCTTGCCATCTAGACACCTGTTTTAAATGGTAATCTGTTCCTTCTTTTTTGCAAGGAGAAACTAGAGTAACCTATCTTTGATGCTATCTCATCAACTAGAATATCTGCATCCGTTTCTTGTATTCTTGCTCTGGCATCTGCTTCTATAATAACATTTGGCAGACCATATTCCGGATTATATTTTGATACAGCATTCACTAATGAAGATATTTTCTCAACTTGATTACTTTCTTCAATGTTTAATATAGGGAATTCAATTCTTAAAGGTGTATCAAATTCAGCTGTTTTTTGGTAAAAACAGTGTATTTCAAAATCAGGTAAATCTTTATCTGTTTCATCATTGAAATTTGTCAATAAGAATTCGAAGGTTCGCTCATTAGTATCAAGCACCTGAAAAAGTAGATCTGTATCTCTTAATTGTCTCACTATCGGTCGGTAATCGATCTCTATTAGTTGTTCGAAACCCTTTAATCTACTCAAATGAGGTAATATCGCTGCCAGTTTACTAGTAAGTATTGCAGAACGAGAATCTTTTACAACTCCACATAAAGAAGTGCGATTTCTTTGGCACTTTGAATAGAGTTTTCTGTATAGCGCTTTAAGATTGAGATATTGTTGCATAAGAAATTCACTTTGTTTTACTTCTCTATTATCTAAAACAGGAAGTACTGACCCATCTAACATTATGATATCTGGTTGATCTTCTTCAAGTAACGATAATCCACAGCGAATCTCTTTTTGCATCCTCCATATGGATATTAATGTTTCAATTTCATTCTGCGATAATGGTTCGATACTAGTAAGAATATCTGGAAATGGTTGTTCTTCTGGAAAATATCTAACCTTTGGATTTTCATCTTGTCTGTGGAAAAATAACACACCTACAGCCCTTATGAGAGCAATATCAAAGAAATTGAGCGATCTATGAATGACACCTCCGTCTACTCCCGCAATCTTCAAACCATTAATATTAGTTGTAGCAACTTTTTTTGTAAACGTACTATCTGATGTAACAATTCCAAAATTAGCCGGAAATTTAGAAGGATTCAAGGTTTTCTTTGCTTGTCTAAACAATTCTTGGAAGAGTTTCCTATTTTCATTGTACTTCTGAATCTTCTTTGAAATATCATCAATTACCTTATCGATTTTGTCCTGAACTCCCATTTTACTAATCACTAATAGTTTGTAAACTTTATCCTATATTAACTTAAATGCAAATTGTGCTATTTCAGTTCAGAACGTATTACAGTTGCTCTGAGAAACTCAGAAAATGGTGGTGCTGGTTGTTTTGGTCTAGATTGAAACTCTGGGTGATACTGTGTAGCAATAAAACATGGATGATTTTCAATTTCTAGTGACTCCATTCTTTTACCATCTTCAGAGCGACCTGAAAAAACTAAACCTTTTTCTTTTAATTGATCTATATACTCAACATTAACTTCGTATCTATGTCGGTGTCTCTCAGATATCAAATTTGATTCATACAATTTTTCAAAAATAGTTCCTTTTTCAATGATGATATTATGTTTCCCAAGTCGCATTGTACCTCCCAGATCACTAATTTCCTTCTGCTCAGGAAGAAGATCAATTACTGGATTGAGTACTTTATCGCTATTTTCAGAGGTATTAGCATCTTTTATGTAGCATACGTTTCTTGCAAATTCAATTACTGCAAGTTGAAAACCATAACAGATACCCAAGAAGGGGATACCATTCTCTCTGCTATATCTAATGACTTGAATCTTACCTTCTGCTCCTCGTGAACCAAACCCTCCAGGAACTAAAATTCCATCAAATTTGTTCAATTCATGAATTCTCTCAGGATTTTCTTCATAATCCTCAGTTGAAATAAATTCTATGTTAGCATAGACATTATTATGTGCTGCAGCATGTTTAATTGCTTCTTTAACACTAATATAGGAATCTGCTAGTTCAGTATATTTCCCAATTATAGCAATATGTACATTTCTATCTTTATTTGAGAATTTCTCAAGTAATCTATCCTCTTCAGACCAATCAGCTGTAATATCCTCAAACCTCATCTTAAGATTTAGAGTTGATCCAAATCCTTGTTTATCTAAGTATCTGGGGGCAGATAAGACATTGTCTAGATCAGGTAAAGAGAATACTGCATTGGCAGGGACATCACAAAACATAACTATTTTATCTTTAGATTTTTCTGTTAAATCTTTAGAACCACGTGCAACTACGATATCTGGTCTCAAACCCATAGCTTGTAAATCTCTAACTGCATGTTGTATTGGTTTTGTTTTTTGTTCTTTTAAATTAGGAGGTTCCAAAATATATGTGACTAAAACCAGAAGTGAATCTTCTTGGGGCATCTCTCTTCGAAGCTGCCGAATAGCTTCTAAGAAATGCTGACTCTCAATATCGCCGATTGTTCCACCAACTTCAATGATCAACACATCATAACTTGGCTCCCTATCTGCAATAAGCTTGATTCTTCTTTTAATTTCATCAGTTATATGTGGTATAACTTGAACTGTTTTACCTAGAAAATCTCCACGTCTCTCTTTCTCGATAACAGATTGGTAAACTTGACCAGTTGTAATGTTTTGATCCCCGCACATTTCTAAATTAAGCATTCTTTCGTAATGACCAAAATCGACATCTATCTCTGATCCATCAGCAGTTACATATGTTTCTCCATGTTCGTAGGGATTCATTGTACCTGCATCAATGTTAAGATATGGATCAATCTTAATCACATTAACTTTTTTGCCGCGAACTTGGAGATTTTTACCTATTGATGATGTAACAACTCCTTTCCCTAAACCTGATATTAAAGCTCCACAGATAAAGATGTACTTCGGCATATGAAGCAGATAGAGTACAATGATATAAATTTTTTTACTGCGTATCAGATGATGTTTTCATCAGATGCTTTAACTATATTTTTCCACTTCTCAATTGCCTCAGAAACAAATTCGTATAACCAACGTTCTTCAGGAGTGAAATTACGTGTTTTAGTGGTAATATTCTTGCCTTTTTCAGCAATTTTGATTATCTTTGAGAGTCTCATTGTCATAATTTCTCTCAGTTTCATATCCATTGCTTCAATTTGACGGTAGGGAATTGACTTCTTCTTATCTTTAAATTCCTGATAAGTTTTTCTCATAGCTATGTAGAAGTAAGCATTGAGTTGTTGGAGAGAGATATTTTCTCCCTCTTTAATAGCCAATTTATGTAATGATGGAAAATCGACTTCATTAGTTTCTTCGAGTTCAACATATTCATCTTCTTCGAGAAAAATAGCTAGCCAGAAAGGAACTTTAAGTCTACTACCCTTAAGTAATTTGAATTTTCTGTCTCCCATGTCGAATTCTTCTAAATTCTTTAGACATTTAACTGATATATCCTTATTCTCAAAATCAAATTGAATTCTTTCAAGCTCTGTTAAAATTGATTCGTCTGAACTCACTATTACCAACTTGACAGTTTTTACTATATTTTTAAAGTGTTGCTCATTTAGAGAAAAAATCATCAAGATTTTTCTGAGGTATTGAGGATAATAAATCAGAATGTGCTTCTTCATCAGCTGTAGAGCTAATATCACTTTCAACAAATTTATCTCCTAATAAATGAGAGTAAATAGATTTGACCAATTCTGGACCAAAACCTGATAATTTAATGATATCCTCAGGTTTTGTGTCTTTTATGATTTGTCCTGTTTTATAACCATTTTTAAACAAGATTCTGGCTCTTACTCTCCCAATCCCTGGAATTTGAACAAGATTAACAAGTTCAGTTTTTATCCCATTTACAACTCTATTGTGCAAAATATTGGCTTGTACAGCTATTTCATTATGACCTAACAATTTAGCTATCTCTGCTGTTGCATAGAGCAACCATTCTGAATTCGCCACAACGGAATAGATGTCACCGCTTCCGATTTTATATCTGTCTAACATTGCATCTTCTGGTGTTTCAGCTATCCAATCCTTTAGAATCAATGCTGTTTTCAGCTGACTCATAAACAACTCCAAATCAAATGAAGTGGCAGGTAATTCAGAGAGAAATTCATCTTCATGGTCACTTATATAATTGATTAGAGTGAATTGATCCTCTTTCTTCACCGTTGTGAATCTTACATCTGGTGTTGAACACACTAATTGTAGATAACTGATGTCTGTTAACAGCGCTTTAGCCATGGTTTTTGCTCTGATTAACCCTTCTCTTATAATAATACCGCTTAGAGGATCAATATATAATTGACTAACTCTTTTTCCAAAACTAGTCGCAATAAGAAAATCTGGGTCTTTAGTGATCAACCCTTCTTCTCGTAAAAATCTGATAACTTTTTGAAGAATAGTACTCAAACTAGTTGGATCCTGTTGATAACCGTAGAATGTCTGACCAAAAAACTCATGCAATTCGTCTAATGATTGGGTATTATCTGTAGCAATCTGACCTAATACTATTCTACGAAGTGCAGGTTCAGCAGCTATTTTTGAATCAATATCTTCAGTGTCAGCAGTAATGTACATTTCCATTAAGTTTTGAGCATCATATTCGTTTTTAGCAATTACTATAGCATCTCCCTCTTTATCGTATTGGGGACGACCAGCTCTGCCCGATTGCTGTTTGAACTCTAAAACGGGGATAGGGTAACTTCCAAGAGTAACATCATAACGGTATACACTTTTAATAATAACATACCTTGCAGGTAAATTAATCCCAGATGCGAGCGTGGGTGTTGCGCTAAGGATCTTAATGTTTCCTTTTTTGAAATTCGTTTCAATTATTCTTCTTTGTGCTGGAGTTAATCCTGCATGATGGAATGCGACACCATTTTGTATCAACTGAGCAATATTTTTCGATTGTTTGGTTTGTTCTCCAGCCTTTGAAATCTCTCTAGCAGCTAAATGCAATTGTTCTTGTTCTTCCTTAGTCAGAGTTTTTTTCACGCTATTTATTAGGTTTCTAGCAGTAGATTCAGCCATGTTTCTTGTTGTAACAAAAACCAAAGCTTGATTCTTCTTTTTCAATATATGTGTGATGAGATTGTTGAAACTATTTTTGTAGATCGAGGGGATTGTTACTGTTTGGTCTTCATATATGATTTGATTTCCATTTAGAACTCCTTCCTTCAAGTTTACAGGTCGCCAATCACTAGAAACAAGCTCAGCTTCAAGCCATCTGGCTATCTCATCTGCATTCCGAATTGTGGCACTTAAAGCTAATATTTGAGCTTTAGTCATTTTTCTCAATTGAGCCAATACCACTTCTAAGGTTGGTCCCCTAGAAGAATCGTTTATCAAATGGACTTCATCCGCAACTATTAAACCAATCTTGTTTATCCATTTAGCTTGATGCCTAATTGCTGAGTCTATCTTCTCATTTGTTGCAATTATAACATCGGCATATTTTGCACTGTTATCTTCTGACTCATAATCTCCAGTCAAAAGGATAGTTTTCTTACCTAAAGGATCAAGATAATTCTTGAATTCATTGAATTTTTCGTAAGCAAGTGCACGAAGCGGTGATAAATAAAGAGTTTTCAGCCCAGAGTCCGTTAATGTCTTAAGGCATGCAAGTATAGCTAGAAGTGTTTTTCCCGATGCTGTAGGAATAGCAACTACGAGATTATTTCCCTCTAAAAGTTTTCTCTCTATTGCTTCTGCTTGTGGTGGATAAAGAGAAATTATACCTTCCTTTGCTAGCTTATCTTTTACAATTTGAGGGATAGGGAGATCTGCAATTTTCATTAATCATCAACAATATTATGCTAACTTGACGTAACCATCTCTCGGTGAGTAAATTTCCCCATTGCTTCGAAGTTGTTCTATAACTTTGTCAACAAAGTCTTCTTCTACGTTATTCGCCTTTGCGAGTTCTTTGACTAGCTTAACAGCTACAATATCTACACTCCCTTTTCTAGATTCTTCTTTGATGATATCTATTACAGTCTGCATTTTTGATCTTGAAGCTTTTGTTGTTCCTGATAGGAGAAAATCTATATCCACTTTACCAGTTACTGGATCCTTACCTACTTGTTCTAATGAAGATCTCAAAAGATTGATTGCTGCTTCAACGTGATCAATTGTTACCTCGTCCTTCAGAGCCATTCTTGCTTGCGCTTCAGACAAACGAATAATTGCTTCGAGATATCTGGGAGTAATTGCTATTGCAGTAGAAGCATCAGAATCTTTTCTTAAATCTAAATAATAAGCTTCAATTCTTTCCATTGCTTCATCTGTCAATGCAGGTTCAACTTGCTGTTTTGCGTAACTGATATATTTCCTTAACAAGTCCATGGAAATTACCGGTTCTGCAGCTTCAGTAATATGACCCCTTCTTAATTCTAAAATGTGTCTTGCCATTTTTTTATCCTTTTCTACATCTGGTTCATCTTTAATAACAAAAATTAAATCAAATCTTGAAAGAATTGTCGGAGGAAGATTAATATTTTCATTAGGGGGACGAGAGTCTTCATATCTACCAAAACGAGGATTAGCTGCTGCAATAATGGCAGTTCTGGCATTTAATGTTGCAACTATCCCTGCTTTTGCTATACTGATCGTATTGTGTAACACTAAACCGTGACTTATGAAATTCTCCGTGGGTTCAACAGTAACATCATAAACCCAGTCTGTTTTAAACTCACCAGCATTTTCAACTTTTACAATATTTACAACGCTTAATTTATTTAATCTCAACAGAGAAGTACTTCTGTTATCATCTTCAACACCTGGAACGATTGAATCAATTTTTAACTTTTCTGCATTTACAACCTTTATTTCATCATCATTGTAAATATAGATTGGATGATTTGGTGTTACTACAATGTCTATGCCATTAGAATAAGTTATTTTATAAAAATATTCAGGCGCTTTGTGTCTACTAACTCTATTTAAATGTGTATCAAAAATCTCCTTAAAATTCGTTGTTAGAATTTTATAGTTTAAACCTTCAGTTGATAGAATTTCACAATCTTTCCCTTCAATTTGTAAATCGCTATGTTTCTGGAATAGATTATCTACAAATATTCCTATTTTTTCTTTTTTTGCATTTATAAGTGAAAATTCAAAATTTGGATGGTAAGAATGTTGTTCCATCGCCTCATGAATAGAAGAACGGTCTACAGGGTTCATCTTATCAAATTCGTCTATTAAACAATTATGAACCGGTATGAAGTTAGCAAAATATGTTTCATCCTCTGCTACCTGAATGTTATAAACTGTTTGTGCTTCGATTTTCTTCTTCTTAGTTAGTTTAATGAAATGAACATTCTCTGATAGTATTTTCTGTAATAAATTGAATTCAGTGCTACTTTTTACTTCATTGAACTTACTCAAATGCTGTAAAGCATTAGCTAAAATCTTCTTATTTAAACCAATACTCTTGAGTTGACTCTTTCTGATACTGTTATTATAGAGAATATGCTTATTTCCGTGAGGCACTTGATCTGAAAGGGCATAAATCATTTTATCAATTTTATAAATTTTATCTGATTTATCTTGCCTTTTGATTATTTTCTGATGATTGTCCTTTTTGTAAGTGAGTAATTTAGTTGGGTCAAATTTCTGTATATTTGATACTCCTGTTATTGATATCTTGTAACTAAAGAAAATGCCCTTCGAAACTACTCCCCTTCCTAATTGTGTCGTCTTTTTCGTTCGTGCAATTATCCCTATCTTTCTGAATAGTTTTTTATAGAATTCAGCAGTTTCTTTGTTTCCACAAACAATATCTATTATCCCACCAAATTTCCTATTAGATACCGCTCCATCTCCATTGATGACACCGGATAAGAAAGATTGAATCACTTTTGAGGACGAATTAAGAATTTCAGGAATAACACAAGGACTTTTTGATTTATTTACATTAAGTATTCCTAATTTCACGAGGTATTGGTGAATCTCTTTATCATTGAAGTATAATCGCTTAACATCATTACGTTTATCTAAGTGTTCCTTTACCTGTCTATCAAAGACACTTTTAACAAGATATTGAAATCTTTCAAGCAATTCATCAGATTTTGAATAAAAAGTAATACGGTATTTTTCCTTAGATAAATTACCATCGGATGCAATTAAACCTAATAATTCTGCCAGATCTTCAGAAATTATTTTCTCTTCCTCTTCTCCTTTTTCTGTTTCCAAGAAGGGATAATTTCTGTAATCAATTATTATTTCGTTTACTTCTAAATCTTCTGCTTTCTTCCAAACTAGACCATTATCCCATACAGGTAGTGGATGCTCCTTTGAAGCCTTTAACACCTCTCCTGTGGAAAATTCTAATTTATAGATATCTTTGCTATCTCTTTTTGATTTAGCGACTATTTCATTATTAGATATTCTAAATGTCTCAGAGTTAAAAGAAATAACCTTTTCATTTATATCTTCATCAACGATTTCTTTGATTGACAGAAGTTTTCCAGAGGACATTAATATTTCTGCATCCCCAGTCAAACAAACACCCCTATCTGCTAGTACTAGAGCCCCTGCTTCCAAAGTAAACTCTCCTGATTCAGGATCTCTAACGACAGCTGCAGTTAACCCTGCGGCGCTGCTTGCCTTACCTGAGGTTAGTAATCCTCTTGGGGCTAATCGTGAGATATATTGCAGCATTTGACTATTGTGGACAAATACACCATTTGCAATGAAATTATGAGTTTCTGGAACTTGTAAATCATAGACCCATTTGAAATCTGGAACTTCTGTGCTAATCTCTTCTATTTTATCCCAATAGATATCCGAAGATGCTAGATCTTCTAAACGTTTAATATCCTCTGTGATACCATGTTTCATTAATTCACTGATAATTTTATTAAGGCTAATTCTAGATGGGTTTCTATCTCCTCTTTCATAGTGCTGGTAGGTTGAACGAGATAATCCCATCTGTTTTTGGGATAGTTTGAGTTTCTTTCGAATGTGAAGAAG
>JAGXNV010000036.1 GCA_019894795.1 Candidatus Heimdallarchaeota archaeon
GTGAACTCATCTTCAATAGCTATTTGCTTACTTTTTGACTGTTCTCTGTTTCTCTGGTATGGTGAAACTGTTTGAATACTAGATAAGAAATTGAATAGTCTGAAAAATTCTGCTTTAAGCTCTGAAATAATATTTTTTGAAGAAGATTGGAGCATTTCATTGATGTAAGCTATTGCGGGGTTGATATCTAATGCATTGGTATTGGAAGGCGCGTCACCTTTCTTTGATTCATGGGCTTGTGTAAGTCTAACTTTACTTTTTAGTGCCTTTACTTCCTCTGTAAGTTTAACAATTTCATCAGCAATATCTATTATATCTAGTGTTTCAACACCATCAGAATTTCCATTATTTTCCATAAATATCAGCTAAATCTTTGCGGTTGATTCGATCTTGAAACCTTCTGCTTCAGAAGGAGTAACATCTAAAGTTTCACTTACGTATGCAACACCCATTAATTTGGTTATAGCAAATGTATCTTTTATCTTACTACCCACTGTATTTCTTGTGAAATAAAATATACCTTGAGCTGAATTCATTATTATTCTCTCCGCTACTGGATCAAGTACACCTTGTGGTACTAAAAAGAAATGAACTCCACCAATTCTTGCTAAAGACATCAGAGTGTTTTTGAGAAAAGCGATTAAAGCAGAGGCATCTTCATCAAGACGATCCTCTTTCATCCATAATAGGTCATCAAAGACACTAAAACAATTCTTACCCTGATTTTCTTTTACGTGAATCATTCGGTCGATAATTTTTTTAGCGTATGTTCTTCTTCTTACTTCTATTTGACCTAGTTTAAATGTTGATGACATCGCAGAACTGGTCAAGTCAAACATATTTTCAAAATACCAGTTTTTACCCTCATAAGGAGATACATCCCATTCATAAGCCTGGAATGATCGTATGACACTATCGTATGGGTTACTACTATGAACATAGAAAATTAAATTATCTTGTGTTTTCTGAGCCCAATTAAGGAGTATCCGTTGAATAAACAATTTTGGAATAACTGTATCTGAAGGATAGCTCACTAGGATGAGTGAACCATTTGGTAAACCTCTCCGTTTAGACATTTCCATCCCCAATTTTTGATCTAGAGATCTAATACCTGTAAGTATTAATTCTCCCCTAACATCAATAGATAGTCCTTTTTTCCCGATTCTTTCAACTTCACCTTTTGGTGCCTCAATATCCATAGAAATTACCTCGTAAGTCTCGAATTATTAAAACTGCTCGAGTTCTCTCAGAGCCAACTCTAAGTCTGAAATAAATTCATCTTGAACCTTCTTTTCTTCTGTCATAACTGGTTCAAGTTTAGATTTAGGAGTTGGAGATGGGGTTTCAACAGCAGTTTTTGGTTTAGCTTCAACATCTAATATGTTTCGTACTTTTTCTGCGGCCATCTTCATGGTTCTTCGTACTAAACCAAGTTGCACACCTTTATCTGTAATAAGGCACAATACAGTGCTTCCACAGCTAGCTACTAAGATGAGTCCATCAGAAAATTCTGATATTATTATGTCTAGTTCAGCTAAACCCACGTTTTGCCCTTGTTGTTCACTTGCTAAATATACCGCACTGGCTATTGCTCCAAGTGCTTCTGTTTCGAATTCATCAAAATCAAATCTTGAAGAATATGCAAGTGTGAGTCCAGTTTTATCGGCTAATATAACATGGTTAATGTTAGCATCGCTAGTTATTATTTCATGCAAGATTGCATTTATTTGATCGGCGCCATACAAGAAAATCACCAAGCGTTATTACACAGCTCTTACTGAATATTATTAAATTTAGATATTTAAACGTTTCAAATGTTGTAGTACTACAATGTATGTCAAGTAAATTTTTTAAACTACATCCCGAAATTGTGATTATGGTTAATATAAAATTTCCTGTCATCATTTTAAACTTCAAAAATTACATTGAATCAGTAGGCGAGAATGGAGTTTATTTGGCTAAAATTGCAGAAGAAGTTGCAACTGAAGTGGGTGTAGAGATAGCTATATGTCCTCAAACATCCGATATTTATCAAATACATCAATCGGTGAACATACCTATTTTTGCTCAGCATACTGATGCTAATGACCCTGGAAGTCATACTGGTAACAATCTAATTGAAGCAATAATACAAAGTGGAGCAACAGGTACATTAGTAAACCACTCTGAACACCAATTAAAATTATCTGATATTGAAAAAATAGTTACAAAAGCTAAAAAACTTGGTTTCTTTACTTGTGTTTGCTCAAATAATTTACTAGCAAGTAAAGCAATCTCTGCCCTTTCTCCTTCTGCATGTGCAATGGAACCACCAGAGTTAATTGGTAGTGGAATTTCAGTAACAACAAAACCTGAACTAGTTAAACAAACAATTCAAGCTATCAAAGAGACAAATACAGCAGTTACACCTTTAGTTGGAGCAGGTGTATCTACAGCACAAGATATCACAGAAGCATTGCAGCTCGGTGCAAGAGGAGTATTGTTAGCGTCAGGTTATGTTAAAGCCAAAGATCCAAAAAAAGTTTTACTGGAAATGGCAAATGCAATGATAGAAAAATAGAAAAGAAAGAAAAAAAAGTTAGATAACGTAACTACTCGTTGCGTTTCCACATCATTTTTTCGCCTTGTTGTATTTTGGTTAAAATTCCAGCCTCTTCCATTTGGTTTAAAGATCTAGCAAATTCTTCTTTGGTTATAGGTGGGTTTCCCTGTTTTAAAACTGCGAACTGACATGATGCAAAAATAGCATCTTCAAACATGAATTTTGAAGAGCTAAATGATTCCAGAATAAGATCTTTGTTAGGAATCTTAAAATCCTTGACAACAGTTTTAACTTTCTGAATTTCGCCTTCATTTGAACCAATTTTTGAAATAATTAAATCTGCTATTACGTCATTCAACCCCTTACCATCGGTCTTTTCCCCAAAGCCATGAAGTTCTGCTAGTAAGAAAGTTGCTTGTTGAATGAATGATTCAATTGACTCAAAGTTGTTTTCATCAACTAGTTTCTGTATATAATCATACAAACCTTCGGAAACATTAATTTCAAGTGGTTTCATCAAGATTACTCCTATTATATAATTTAAGATACAACTTAATTATAAGTTTTCATCTTATAGGTTTTTTTTAGATACCCTCAGAGTAAAACAAATTACAATAAAACTTATGAAAAATTTATAACAAACATCATGATTTTGAAAGAAAATTAATGGCGTCCTTTTCCCGCTTTTATATCCTTTGTGTGAAGCACATCTAAGCCGTCTCAATAAGTCATTCGCCAGATAGAAGTTAAGAAAAAAAGTGTTAAGTTTTTCTATAGAGAAAGAAAATAACTAAGCTGCTTTACGACCGCGCTTGTAGATTGTGTATCCACACTTACCACAAGTCCATCTGTCAGGGTGTTCTGCCATAAATACAGCCTCCCCACATCTTTCGCATTCTTTCTTTAATCGAACTACTTGATCCCCTTCAGCTTTGTACCTTTTATGTGTTGAACTCATTTCTTACACTCACTCTGCTTTTTCTTTGATAATTCCAGATCTCTTTAAAAGAAACTCTTTCTCAACAGCAATCGCTCTTTCTGCTGTTTCATAAACATGAACAAGAGCTAAACTTCTTCCTTCACCATATTTAGCTTCAAGTTTTATTAGAACCACTTGATCTTTTTCTTTGTTTAATAAAGCTGCTAATCTTGCCATGAAATCTTCACGTTTTGGAACTGGTTGTCCAACATGATCAACTTTGGCGGTAATTTCTGTTCGTTCTAATAGTTTATTTTCCTTTTTTTCAATGATATCAATCTTCATTAATCTTCACCATTTTACGTATTAACTCGTAAACGCTTTGTTTTACTTCTTCAGTGACTGACACTACTACTAATCCTTCATTAGGTTGCCCATATAAGACTTTTGAATCCAGTGGAGCTTCAAGTATAGATGGAAGTACTAGTAAGTCCTCTTCCCCGATTATTTTTATAATTATTTTGTTCTCTTCAATTTTTAAGCTTTTAATAATCTCAGTCCAAGCTTCAGAGGTAATATAACCAGCTGGGTTTGAAATTTCTACTATAATTACATCTGGAATTTGCAACAAGGGAACTCTTTTTCTTTGCACATATTCATCAATAATTGCGATATCTGGAATAATAGAAAGTTCAACAAATGTCTGAGTAGTTACATCTCCCACTGTAATAATTTTAGGAATCGAGTTATCTTGATTTATTTTGTTGGCGATTTCAATAATGTCTTGTTTATTAGTAATAACTTTCCCTAAAGGTGTCTTGAAATACTTCCTTTGATTTTGGGGTAAAAAATAGTAGCCAGGTTTTACTTGATTCAACAAGTTCACCGAACTCGGAGAGCATAATGTCCTTTATTATTAATTTTCATTCTCTTAGCAACATCGCTTTCCTCAGGTTTCAAGATGAAGATTTCACCTATAAATTCAGAGGAGATATCTTGAGTTTTACAATTTGGACAAATGTTAGCTGTTTTTTCCGTAATCATGTGACAGACTCTACAAGCCTTGGACATATTATGCAGCCTCCTCAGCTTTACTCTTTGGGTTCTTCAATACTTCTTTCCATTCTTCAATCCATTCGTTTGTTCCTAGTGCATCTTGACGCATTGTTAAACCGACCCTAATAGTTGATTTTCCAATGCTTACTGCGATAACTCTTGCTCTTACTCTAGTGTTCACAAGTAAATCTCTCTTTGATTTATCTCCACGAAGAACAGCATTTTTGGGGATATAACGGAAATAATCATCAGCGATTTGAGATACATGGCATAAAGCATCAATAGTTCCTATTCGGATAAATGCCCCAAAATCAACACATTCAACAACTTCTCCTGAAACAATTTCATTAATTTCTGGCAAATAGCACAGTAATTCAAAATCAGTTTCATAATATGAACCTCCATCTCCTGAAATTAGTTTACCTTGATAGATCTCATTTATTTCTGTAACTGCTACTATGAAACCTAAATCAGGATCAATTTTCCCTTCAAAACCTTCTCTTGCTATTTCCGCTAATACTTTAGCAAGATTTTCGTCAAATTTGTTAGGGGGAACTCTTAGTGTATCTCTTACTTTTACTTTATAGTACAAGAAAAACCCAACTCACTTAATTATACAAATCCAGTTCTTTTCTAATGTTTTTAAATATGCTCATAGCAAATATTTTTTACAGATACAATCCAAAGAATCCAAATTTCGAAGAAAATATGAGAATTATATTTGAAAAAAGTATGTTAAACGGAAGGTTTTTGATATATTACTTCAGTTTGAAAACAATCTTAAATATATTCATCAAATGTAACCTAATAGGGTTTGGTAATTATTTAGTAGAAAGTATTGAGGAAAATTTAATGAGTGAACAAGTTCCCCCCAAAAAAGAAGAGAAAAAAATCCAGCAACCAGTTGTTAATATTGGAACTATTGGACATGTTGACAATGGAAAATCTACACTTGTACAAGCTTTAACAGGTAAATTCCCAGATGATCATTCAGAAGAACTAAAGAGAGGAATTTCAATAAGATTGGGATATGCTGATACGGAATTTCGTAAATGCCCCAATTGTCCAGAACCAGAAGCATTTACTGTAAAGAAGAAATGTCCAAGTTGTGGATCACCTTCAGAAGTTATAAGACGTGTATCTTTTGTTGATTGTCCTGGTCACGAAGTACTTATGGCAACCCTTCTTTCCGGTGCAACTTTGATGAATGGGGCGATTCTCTTGGTAGCAGCCAATTCTAGATGTCCTCAACCTCAAACAAGGGAACATTTAGCAGCAATGGAAATTCTTCAAATAAAGAACATTGTTATCGCACAAAATAAGATAGAATTAGTTACTGAAGAAGAAGCAAAACGAAATTGTAAAGAAATCCAAGATTTCATTAAAGGTACAATTGCAGAAAATGCCCCAATTGTTCCAATCAGTGCAATGCATGGAGCTAATATTGATGTTTTAATCAGTGAAATTGAGAAAAATATCCCAACGCCTGATATCGACATAGAAAGTCCTTTTGAAATGCATGTTGCACGATCATTTGATATTAATAGACCTGGTACAACTCCTGAAAAACTCAAAGGGGGTGTAATGGGAGGTTCTATTCTTAAAGGACAAATCAGCGTTGGAGACGAAATAGAAATAGTTCCTGGAATTTCTATAAAGAAGAGCAATAAGACAACATATCAACAAATGACAACAAAAGTCGTAAGCATTGCAATAGGGGAACAAGGTCTAGTAAATAGTGCTCATTCTGGGGGATTAGTTGCACTAGGAACAGAATTAGATCCTTCATTCATCAAATCTGATAAAATGGGAGGAAATATAATCACTAAACCAGGAGACGCACCACCCATCCGTTCAACATTGAGTCTTAACATTAGGTTACTAGAATATGTTGTAGGATCAGAAGAAATTACTAAAGTACAACCTCTTGCTCAGGGAGAAACATTAATGCTCAATGTAGGAACTGCAAAAACTTCAGGTAAAATATCTGAGATTAAAGGTAAGGAAGCACAAATAAAGTTGACTAGAGAAGTTGCAGCAAGGGAAAGTAGTCTTGTAGCACTTTCCAGACGGATCTCTGGTAGATTCCGCTTAATTGGAGTAGGAGAGATTACTGATTAAAGGATATGGTTAACTATCATGCTAATTCTTCTTGACTCTAGTATGCTAATGTTGCCATTAGAAAAGAAGATTAACCTAATTTATGAAATTGATAGACTTGTAAATGTCGCTTATGAGATTGTTGTTCCTAGAATTGTTTTAAGAGAGCTAGAAGACATAATGCAAAAAGAAAAAACAGCTGTGAAACGTAAAGCTCAGCTCGCTCTAAATCTAGCTTCATCGTTTCGAATTTTAGAATCAGAAATAGTAGGGATTGCAGATACAGAGTTATTACGACTTGCAAGATTTCTCGATGCTATTGTAGCTACAAATGACAGAGAACTCAGAATAACACTTCTTGAAAATAGTATACCTGTAATTTCCTTACATGGTGAAAATAAACTCACACTTTTTGGAGATTTACCTTTTTGAAATCTTAAAACTCATTAGTTCATATCACAAGCACAAATTTTAATTATTCTAAGTGAATTCTTCCTCGAGCAGACAAATAATCTGATACAAAACACAGAAAATGTGTCAATTATAAAGTATTGATAAAAGAGGTTGACAAAATGAAAATGAAAAACATTTTTCCAGAAATTAATGAAATAGCTGATGAGAGATTGCAAGAGAAAGTGATAAAATCATTAGAAAAAGCTATAGCTAAAGGAGGCTGGAATGAGGAAGATCTTCAGATGATTCCATTTACCCTTTTAATACCAGGATTAATTGAAGGAGATAATCTAGCCCCAAAAATTACAATTGTAGAGCATATTCGTGCTGTCACACAAATGTGTATTGCTACATATGACAGGTATGAAAACTTGGGGTTAGGCGATAAACTCAACAGAGATGAATTGATCGCGGGGGGCTTAC
Organism: Candidatus Heimdallarchaeota archaeon; assembly: GCA_019894795.1. GTDB lineage: Archaea > Asgardarchaeota > Heimdallarchaeia > Heimdallarchaeales > Heimdallarchaeaceae > UBA460. Next base: position 7,494 of record JAGXNV010000036.1, read on the forward strand.
TTCATGATGTAGGTAAATTTATTGAATATGAAAAGGATGAATCAGGAAGAATAATCCAAAAAATAGAAGGAAAACTGATTCGTCACCCAGCTATGGGGTTAGAGCTTGTTTATGAATTTGAACTACCGATTCTTGTAAGACAAGCAATTGTCTTTCACAGCAAAGAGGGAGATACAATTCCCAGATTGCCGGAAGTTGAAATAATACACCGGTGTGATTTCCTCTGTTATGCCCCTATTAAGCAGATATTCGACAGTAGTAATTGATAGATAAAAGGAGAAATAAAATGAAAAAATATAAAATTGCAGTTTTACCCGGAGATGGAATCGGACTTGATGTTACAAACGCAGCTATCAAAGTTCTTGATGCCGTAGGTTTTAGTGATATTGCGGAATATACTTGGGGTGACATTGGCTGGGAGTTCTGGAAAACTGAAGGAAACGCCTTCCCTGATAGAACAATAGAGTTGCTGAAACAATCAGATTGTTGTTTATTCTCAGCTATTACTTCTAAACCAAAGGAAGAAGCAGAGAAGGAACTGAATCCTGAATTGCAAGGGAAGGGATTTAACTATTCTAGCCCTATTGTGAGACTAAGACAACTTTTCGATTTATATGTTAATTTACGCCCATGCAAAGCTTACCCTGGCAACCCTTTAAACTTCAGAGATGATTTAGATTTAGTTGTATTTCGTGAAAATACTGAAGGGCTTTATGTTGGAATAGAATTCCATCCAGTTCCTGAAGATGTGATGAACTGTTTAGTAGAGAACCATCCTAAAGCTAAACGCTTCGCTGAAACAGATTTAAATGATGTTGCTATTTCAACAAGAATTTTCACTCGAAAGGGAGTTCAAAGAATTCTAAAAGCTAGTATGGATTATGCTAAAGAGTTTGGTTATCCAACTGTTACTGTAGTCGAAAAACCAAATGTCATTCGTGAGACTTCTGGTTTAATGATTCGGGAAGCACGAAAACTTATCCAAAATTACGAAGGAAAAGAACTTTGGGAAACCAATATAGACGCGATGTGCATGTGGTTAATCAAGAACCCGCAAAACTATGGTGTTTTAGTAGCTTCCAATATGTTTGGTGATATTGTTTCTGACTTATGTGCACAGTTAGTTGGTGGACTTGGATTTGCTTGTTCAGGAAATATTGGTGATAACTTCGCCGTGTTTGAACCCAGCCATGGTTCAGCTCCAAAATATGTTGGGCAAAACAAAGTGAATCCTATTGCACAGATTTTATCAGCTAAAATGATGTTAGATTGGCTTGGAGAAAAAGAAATGAGCAAGAAAATCGAAGATGCAGTGGCGGTTGTTATCGCACAAGGGAAAGTTCGAACTTACGACATGGGTGGCTCTTCAACAACCACAGAAATGGCGGATGTTATTTGTGAGAAAATAAAGGAGATGTAAAAAACACCTTCTTCTTTCTTTTTTTCTAGAGAGCTCAGCAGCGTAAACACATAGAGATATATTTATTACTACTTTCTTGATTGGTGAAATTGAACAAAATGGTTGGTTTTACATTAGTAGAGAAGATAATTAAGAAGCATACAGATGCATCTGATGAAGATATTTACCCAGGCAATATTGTCTGGATAAACTTGGATTTAGTTACCGCCAGAGATTATGCTGGACCGCAAGTCATTGATTTGTTTCAAAAGCATTATCCAGGAGCAAAAACTTTTGACAATAATAAAGTGATTTTTACACCCGATTGTTATCCCTATGGTAATGATCTAAAACATGTCAAAGATCAAGAAAAAATCCGAGTCTTTGCTGAAGAACACAGCATTGAATTAGCAGATTTAGGATCAGGTATAGGATCTCACTTACTTTTTCGAAGAGGCATCTCAAAACCAGGTGAAATCGCTTTTGGTGCTGATAGTCATTATAATATATTGGGTGCTTTAGGGATTCTAGGACAAGGAGCAGGCGATCTAATGCTAGCTTTTGCTTTTAAGACTGGAAAATCTTGGATAAAGATACCGGAAACAGTTCGAGTGAATTTAAAGGGAAAATACTCTTGGCCAACGACCTCAAAAGATTTAGCTCTGTATGTTCTAAAACAATTGCATAAATATGGGATAACAGGGAAAGCAGTTGAATTCTACGGAGATATAATTTCTGAGTTAACTATAGAAGATCGTGTAACTTTATGTTCTTTAATAACAGAGGCATCAGGAATGATAGGATTTGTTCCACCTGATAAAACAACTTCGGAATATTATAAACAATTCAACATAGAAATTGACTTAATTTCAAGTGATGCAGAGGCTAAATATGCTTCTGAATTAACTATCGATATCGACAATCTAGGACTATACTTGGCGTGTCCACCTCACCCTCATAATGTAAAACCTATAGAAGAAGTGCTAGGTATCCCCATTAAGTCTATCATTATTGGTTCATGCACTAATGGTAGTGCAGCTGACATTCACGATGCTGCTAGGGTGCTTAAAGGTTCTAAAATTAATCCTGGTGTCCGACTTGGAATAATTCCAGCAACTAGAGAGGATTATGTTTCCCTTAATCTTGAAGGTGATATGACAACGATTCTAGAAGCAGGTGGAAACTTTTTTGGTGTAGGGTGCTCAACTTGCGCTCAAGGCCAATACGGTTTGACAGGTGGGGAAACGGCAGTTACCTTAACTACAGGTAATCGCAACACTCAAGGCAAAATTGGACCTGCAGATGTATATTTAGCAAGCCCAGCAGTTGCTGCAGCAACTGCAATTGAAGGAAAAATTGCAAAACCAGTAAAGAGAGATGATTAAAATGAGTACTGATAAAATTAATGGAAAATCTAAAGTAGTTTTTGTAGATGATATTGATACTGATCAAATATTCCATCAATCGCTATTAACTATTCACGACCCTGAAAAAATTAAACCACATATCTTTGGGAATTTAGAGGGATACAGTAACTTTGGGGAAGAAGATAATGTGGGTAGAATCCTCATCGTGGGAAAGAATTTTGGAAAAGGATCAACAAGACAACAAGCAGTTACAGGATTTCTTGCACATAAAATTAAGGCAATTGTTGGTGCATCATTTGGTCCCATCTACTATAGTAACGCAGTAAACGCCGGATTGTTGCTAGTAGAAGTCCCTGAGATTGCTAGTTTTACTATCGAAGAAAATGATGACTTAGAAATTGATGTTGCCCAATCTTCTCTCATTAACAAAACGCAAGGAAAATCTATCCAATGCGAAAAAATTCCAACACCAGTTCTAGATATTATTAAAGCCGGAGGTTTAATGAATCTAGGTGAGAAATTCTAAAAGAGGAATCTAAATGGCAGGAAAAACATTTTCAGAAAAATTATTTTCATCAAAATCCGGAAAAGATGTAATTGCTGGTGATATTGTCTATACAGAACCAGATTTGATATTATCACATGATAATTCAGCATCTATAGAAAAAACGTTTCAAAAAATGGGTGGGAAGAAGATAAAATATCCCGAACGGTTAGTAATTGTGTTGGATCATGATTCTCCACCAACTACTGCTCAGTTAGCTAATGATCATCAATGCATAAGGAATCTTGTAAAAGAACAGAACATTACAAATTTTTATGATGAAGGTACAGGAATTTGCCATCAGCTGATGTCTAATCATGCATTACCCAATATGTTGATTGTGGGTTCTGATTCTCATACATGTACAAGTGGAGCATTTTCTACATTTGCGGCAGGTATTGATAGAACTGAAACAGCAGGTCTGTGGTTAACTGGAAAAACATGGTTTAGAGTTCCTGAAACAATTAAAATAGAACTTGTTGGGAAACTTCCTTTAGGTGTTTATGCAAAGGACATCGCGCTTTATATAATGAACAAAATTGGATCCTCAGGGGCTGATTATCAAACCATTGAATTTCATGGAGATGGTGTAAAGTCCCTAACAATCTCTGAACGTATGACATTAGCAAATTTGGCATCAGAGATGGGCGCAAAAACCGCGGTTTTTCCTCAAGATGAGATATTATTAAAATGGCTAAAAGAAAAGTATGGCGCTTCAAATTTGACTGAAACAGATAACCTCTGGTCTGATGAAGATGCTGTTTTTAGTGAAGAAATTATTGTAAATCTTTGTATTCTAGAGCCACTAGTTGCTATACCGCACCAAGTTGATAATGCTCATAAAATATCTGAAATAGATGAGATACCTATCCAAGAAGCTTTCCTTGGAACATGCACAAATGCTAGATTGGATGACCTGCTCATTGCTGCGTCTATCATGAAAGGAAAGAAGGTGAAAACAGGAGTTCAATTTTTTGTAGCTCCAGCTTCACGAGAGATATATTTAGAAGCATTAGAAAAAGAAGCTATCCAGACTTTTGTGGAAGCTGGTGCAACAATTTTATCCTGTAGTTGTGGTCCTTGTTTGGGTAAAGGGCAAGGTATACCAGCTGATGGTTGGAATGTTATTTCTACCGCAAATAGAAACTTCCTTGGAAGGATGGGAAACAAAAATTCTTTTGTTTATCTTGCGTCACCAGCGTCAGTAGCAGCTGCAGCAATAGCTGGGAAGATAGTTGACCCTCGTGATTATCAAAAACAAGATATCTCTAAAACAAAATCAGAGATAGTATTAGAATCAAGAATTAAAGAAACAAAATCCTTAGTTATTGATTCAAATGACGATAGAAAAATAAACAATATCTGGAACTATAGTGATGTTGATGACTTTAATACAGATCAAATGTTTGCTGGATCTTTAACATATGATATTAAATCTGCAGATGGCAAAAAAATTGTACCTCATTTGTTCAAGGGATTAGACGAGACCTTTGCAACAAGAGTTAATGCAAATGACATTATTATATCAGGAGCCAATTTTGGCTGTGGATCTTCAAGAGAGCATCCAGCGGTAGGTTTAGCTACTGCAGGTGTGAAAGCTGTAATTGTGAAATCAGTTTCACGTATTTTCTATAGATCTGCAATAAATCAAGGATTACCAGTCATTGTTCACCCTCAATTCGTTGAGAATTATAATACAGAATCATCTGTATTTGTAGATTTAGAAGAAGGTATAATCAAGAATGGAGAAAAAACCTTTACTTTTCCTAAATTACCATCAGAGTTATTAGAAATCTTCAATGCTGGAGGACTTATCAAATATTATCAACAACTGTACTCAAGTTAGAAGGGGAAAAAATATGAAATTATACGAATATGAAGCAAAACAAATTTTTGAAAAATTCGGTTTAGCTGTGCCAAAGCAAATTGCTACAATAGAAAATGTTAGCGAGTTAGAAGATTTACCACTGAATTTTCCAATTATGATTAAGGCAATGGTATTGATCGGAGGAAGAGGAAAAGCTGGTGGAATAAAGAAAGCTAATAATATTGAAGAAGCAAAAAAGATTGTTAATGAAATGTTTGGGTTAACTATTCATGGTTATCCTATCAAGAAATTGCTTTTGGAAGAAGCTGTTGATGTTGCAAATGAAATCTATTTGTCCATAACAACAGACCCAGCAACTTTTGATTTAGTCATCGTTACTTCAGCAAGTGGTGGCGTTGATATTGAAGAGGTTGCTAAGAACAAACCAGAAAATATCTGGAAAAAAACATTGAGAGACAATCCAAAGTTTCTTTCAAGCGATATTAGTAATGAAGCAGCAGATTTTCTGGTAGAGAAAAACCCTGATTTAAATGTAGTTAAGGAAAAATTATCCAATGCAATGATATCATTATTTTCTGCTTATCAACAATCTGAAGCTAAAATTTGTGAGATAAACCCTTTAATTGTAACCACAGATAATCAATTAATTGCCGCAGATGCGAAATTTGTTCTGGATGATAATAGTTTGTATAGACAAGCACCGTTACTCAAATCAGTAGGGATTGATCCTAAAAGTAAAAGACACGATGTTTCAGAGCAAACAAAATATGAAGCACAAGCATATGGTATTGGTTTTCCATTTCTTGATTTGCTTGAGAATCCAGAGAGTTTTCAAAAGGATCATGATAAATTATATGTAGGACTAGTTCCAGGGGGAGCTGGTTATGGGATCTTTTCAATCGATGAAGTTGTAAATATAGGAAATCGCTATTTTGATGGAAAAGTAGTACCAATAAATTTCATGGATAGTGGAGGAGGTCCATCACTTAGTGATGTAGCTGATATGTTTCATCTCTTAATGGATCATCCTGCAACTGATCTAATAATCACAAGTCGCTTTGGAGGCATTTCAAGTTGTGACATATTCATTCAAGGATTGATTATGTCGCTAAGAGATCGCTATATATCAAAAAGGAGAATGATTCCTGTTTTTGGGAGAATGGTTGGTACAGATCTAGCTGCTGCACGAGCTTTTCTTGAAAAAGCAAAAAGAGAGTCGCCAGATCCCTTGAAAGATTTACACATAGTAGTAGGGAACCAAAAAATAATGGCAGATGTCATAAAAGATGGAATTGAATATGGTTTCAAAAATAAGAAACACTTAGAAAAAGGGGAAAATTGAATGACAGTTAATAAATTATCATCTGATCAAGGATTACTATACTATTTCATTAAACATGTACGTCCAGAGCTTGCAGAGAAAATATCAGAAACAAAAACAATCGAAACAATGATTGTTGGACTTGGAAGACAAGGAACAAGACATGCACAACTTATGATGGAATATGGAACTAATGTCACATGTGGTGTTGCCCCAGGGAAAGGAGGAACACTAGTGCACGAAAAAATACCTGTTTATGAAAATGCAAATGAAGCAATGAAGAAGCATCCAAATATAGCTGTTGCAAGCATATGGAGACACTATTCAACTGCTAAAGATGCAACAATTGAAGTAATAAGAGCAGGCATTCCGATTGTAGTTTTAATCTCTGAATTTATACCGCTTAAAGACGTTAGGGATATTTTAGTTGAAGCGAGAAAACACAAAACAATCTTATTTGGAGGAAACACTCCAGGAATAATTTTCCCTCCAGAAGGAATTAAGGTTGGAATGCTCCCAGATATATTCCAAGCAGAGCAAATTGGAGATAAGGTCGGACCAAAAGGGGTAACCATTCTTTCAAGAAGCGGTGCAATCCTTTACCATTTATCTGATGCATTAGCAAGCGCTGGAATAGCTCAGAACGGGGTTTTGGGTATTGGAGGAGATGGAGCTATTGGTACTCGCTTTGTAGATTTGGTTTCAAAAATCATGGGATATAATAATACGGAACTGGTAGTTATTGCAGGAGAGATTGGAGGTATGCAGGAAGAACTTCTTGCACAAGATATGATTGCTCAACCTGAAAAATACCCTAAACCATTGGTTGCATTAATTTCAGGCGCAAATGCTCCTGAAGGAAAAACAATGGGTCATGCAGGGGCAGTTATAGCACCTGGCCAAAAGTATGGCACATATACGTCAAAACGAGAGATACTAGAAAAAGCAGGGGTTACTGTGGTTAACCATCAAAGAGATTTGATTGAGGCAGTTAAGACAAAACTGAATCGATCATATTTTGAAATTACCAAATATTACGATAAAATGCGTAAAAAATGGGATGAAAGACCTCCAGAAACAACTTGGGGTACTTTAATCACAAATGTGATGCCAAATAACCTAATTATAAGAGGATATCCTCTTCAAGATATTATTGCAAAGAAAGGATTGTTAGAAACATCTTATCTTCTTCAAACAGGTGAGTTCCCAAATGAATCGGAATTGCTTGATCTAGAGAAAATTGCAATAGGTGCAGCATTGCAATCATTTGAAAATCATAAAGATGTCCCCCCAAGCCCCGATGTCTCAAAAATGTTAGGTACTTATCTTTTACTTGATGCTCATCTATCCAAATACGTAAATTCAACTACTAATGTAGCACAAATAGCAGCTTTCAGTTTAGGAAGGATGTTGCGTTATCTTGCAATGCTTTTAGGAAATATAGATAAAATGGAGGGGATAGAAAAACAAAATGTATCTTTTGCAAAAATGATATATTTGGGGCTTGTTGGAGATGAACAACTTGATCCTTTGAAGGTTAAACTCTTAGAATCTATGATCACCGCATGTGTAGATCACGGCATTACACCCCCTTCTGCTCAAGCAACATTAGTATTAGCATCAACTAGAGCAAATTACGAAGTAGCTTTATCTGCGGGGCTTCAAGCAATAACAGATGTTCATGGTGGTGCTGGTCAAAAAGCTGCTGAATTCTTTTTATCAGTTGTAAAGAAAGCTCAATCAGAAAACATTGATCTTGATGAAGCAACTTTCGAATTAATGCGTGATACAATTAAAGAAGGTAAGAGAATTGAGGGATTAGGTCATCGTATCCATACACAAGACCCGAGAAGAGACGTTCTTTGGCAACTTGCTGAAGAAGCAGGCTATGCTAGAGAATGTGTTGCTATTTCAAAAATAATCAGTAACGTTTTCTATAGAGTAAGAGGAATGAATCTTCCAATTAATGTAGATGGAGTCATAGCTGCTATAGTGGCAGATATGGAGTTAGATCCAAAACTAGCGAAAGCAATTTTCGTTTTCGGAAGGACTGCGGGTTTAACAGCGCATTATTATGAGGAAATTAACACTCAACCTCAAATGAGAAGACTTGCATTTGATAAGGCAGTTTACAGAGGTTTCTCAATTCGAGAGATGAAATAGTAATTAATTCAAGTTAATTGGAGATCTTGTTATCTTCAATTAAGTAACACTTTGTTGGAGAAGAAGATGAAATCTTTAGCATTTGAGATAATCGGTGAGATTCTAATCATTCGAGAATCAGCAGATGATAAAATATTGAAAGATTTCGCAAAAGAGAAGATGAAGAAGCACACTTATATCAAAACAGTAGTTCTTCAAACAGCAAAGGTTCAAGGACAAGAAAGAACAAGAGAATTAAGATACATTTTAGGTAGCCAAAATCTTGAAACAATTCACAGTGAGTATGGTTGTCAATATTTACTCAATCCACTTGATACATTTTTTTCACCAAGATTAAGTTTTGAACGGCAAAGAATAGCTTGCCTTGTAAATGAGGATGAAGTTATTCTCAATTTCTTTGCTGGTGTAGGTCCATTTAGCATTGCAATAGCAAGGAAACAACCAAAGTGTTTCATCAACAGTATTGAAATCAATCAAAAATCCTGCAGATATATGAAAAAAAACGTTGAATTGAATAAGTGTGAAGATATAATTGCCATATATTGTGGAGATGCCTTTGAAATTATTCCACAGAAATTTCTGAATAGTATAGATAGAGTTCTACTTCCACTTCCAATGGAATCTGAACGTTCTTTGCCCTTAGCAATTAAATGTTTGAAAGGTGGGGAAGGTACCATACATTGGCAAATAACAGAACATTTAGATTCAAAAGATATTGAATTAACGATGGTGGAAAAAAGGATATGTAAATCACTGTCTAAAGAGAGTTTAGAAAGTAAATTAAAAATAGAAGAGTATCGAGTAATTAGATGGATAGCCCCTCGTATTGCACATATTGCAATAGATTTGAAGTTATTTAAATGAAAAAAAACTCACATAATTTGCGATATTGGCTATTTCTGAAATATCTCTCTCGCTTGTAATTATAATTTCGTTTCTTTGTTTGGATTCTACAATTGATTTTATGAAATCTTCAATCAAAATACTGTTGGATTGTAGTGGATGATCAATGTTAGCTATCAATATCGTCATGTTTTTTTTGGAGAATAAGTCCGTAAAGAAATCCAATGAGTATTCATTGTACTCTAATTTGTTTATAATCTTAAGTTGAAAATGATTCTTCTTTTTGATATAAGTTATCCAATCGTAATTATCATCAAATATTACGACAATTGTTGCAATAGCGTGACCTGCAGATCTGATAATTGTACCCAATCCCGCCTCAAAAGCC
>JAGXNV010000037.1 GCA_019894795.1 Candidatus Heimdallarchaeota archaeon
GTTCCGTTCTGAGCTAGGCCAAGTGATTAATGCTGATGTCAATGCAGCATACAATATTTTGCTCAAAAGCGATCCGCAAGCACTCCCTAAACGTTGTGTGGGCGGGGTAGGAGGGTACGTGATGTACCCACGTAGAGTGAGCTATCCAGCGATGAAACTCTAAGAAAGAGCACTGTACTTACAGAGTTACAGAAAATCATATCATGCTTCTAACAGTATACGACCTCTTCAGAACTAAAGTAACTATCGCGATAAGAGCATAAGCTAAACCATAACCTATATCCAAAATGTTGTTATTCTTTAATAGCTGAGATAAACCAAATAAAATGTTCAGGAATACAAATAAAACTCCCAAATCTATTAATGCTATAACCCAAATTTCCATATCACAGAGGCATCATTTTCCTTTTTAAAGATACTTAATTACCAAAAGTTCAGGAATTAGTTTCATAGAATCCTTCTTTTATTCTGTATCCATTCGGATTGACAGTAGATTTCACTTGTGAGTTTATCTGTTAACGTCTTTTCTGAGTTAGTTAGGAAACTCTGTACAAATTTTATATCTAATTTATGCTCTAATACTTTGAGAAGTGACTTTTTCCAGTTTTGTATATTCTCAATTGGAAGGTTAACAGTTGGATGATATCTGCTATCTTTGTTATCTGATGGATCATTGATTTTTGACACTAGACTATGTTCTAGATGCTCCAGATTTGCTTTATGAAATAGAGTTGCGTGATGCAAAAACCATCCTTTTCTAAGATATCCTGCTGATCCAGAAATTTTTTTGTTCAGATAGAGTATATTAGAATAACCTTCTTTTTCGACTTCGTTAAAACCAGTATTTCTCAGAGATTCAATTAATGAATTTGTGAAAAAATCACCATACTGCTCTATTGTGTCAAGATCAGAGAGAGTACTTGTGTTAATAAAGAAACTTATGTTAAGATTCCCTGAGTCATAATATTCAGCTTCTCCACCAGAAATTCTTCTTCCAATTTGGATATTATGGAGTAGGCAATAAGTCTCATCAACCTCAGATTTCAAGTTCTGTCCTACACCTATAACAACAGAAGGAGGATTTTTCCAGAAACGTATAACCATATGAAAATTAGAATTGGGAAGATTAGTAAATATAGCTTCTTCTAATGCAAGATTATAATGAAGATCGTCAAATGTAACCTCAAGGACTCTTCCTTTTCTCATATAAAGCAACACTCTAGTAGTCTTTTCAGTCTTTCCTTTTTACAATTGCAACATGTATAGCTTTTCATAGAGCTGCTTCAACTAGGTGACTTACATAAAAAATCTTACCTCGTAGAAGGTCTCAGAAACAAAAAACCAAATGAAGATATGAATCTTATGCCTGCAATTATAAAAAGAAAGAGACCAATAGTCTGCCATTGTCCAAGTATAGGAATGAAAATGTCAGCTAGTACTCCGGAGATTAAAGACCCTGCAAAAGTTGCTAAACCTAAGAAAAGATAGAAGAGACCTGTATAAGTACCCTTCTCTTTTACGGTAGCTTGATCTAAAATATATGCACTTTCACCTATCATATAGAGAGCATTACCAAATCCACTTAAAGCAGAACCTATGGCCATATGCCACCATGTTTGTACCCAAAAAGTGGTTATAGCAAGGTTAAGAGGAATATAAAACATTATTACTCTTCCAATAAAAAGTAACCATTTTCTGTTCATTTTATTTATGACAGGTCGAATAACTATCAATGTAATAATCATTATAACACTGAAAGAAGCCCAGATCCAAGCATTCTCTTCTGGTGAAGCGAATTCAGTTCTAACAAAAGGGAAGATAGGCCAACCTAGAGACATTGAAAATCCCATAATAGATCCAAAAACTACAAATCTGCGAAATTCTTTATTTTCTCTAAGAGGACGAAAAGTTAAGACACTTACTTTTTCAAGTTTTTCTGTAGAAGGGTTGATTAAAAAGAGACTAATTACACCAGTAATAAAAAACAATCCTGCAGCAGCGTAAAGAATAATCGAATATTGTTGAAGCTCAGTTTCGCCTAAATTACTTAAATTACCTACGGAAAGCAAAGCAATTAAAGAGGCGATTGCACCAACTAAATTAACCATTCTCAATAAACCTGCAATGCTTTTATGACTTGTTAAATCTCCTAGAAGAGCAGTAAAAGCGGGTGTAGATAATGCGACGAAAACTGAAAAAGTAGCTACACCAACCACTAAAAGCCAACCATTTCTTATGAAAGGTATTAAGGCAAGAGTTAAGGCTTGACCAAATGTCCCAACAACGATTAGAGTTTTTCTTCCCAGTTTATCAGACAACCTACCAAAAGATGATTGAAAAGCCATTTGAATTAAATTTCTTAGCGATGTAATGAATGAGATAGCTGTAGCTGTTGATTGTATAACAACAGCATATTGTTCTAAGAATGTCCTAGCAATAAATCTAGAAGCTGTTCCAAATGCGGAAATCAACATTATGACTATCCCCATTCTTTGATTCATAGTTGGTTGATCTGAATCTTGCGCAGTTATGATAATAGCAGATTCAAATTCCGTAACAACCAACAATATCACTGTCCATTTTCTAACGAAGATAGATGAGAATTAACGATTCTAACAAAAACTTTTCCATTGTATTAGTTGAAAGAAAATAGCTTTAAGGACGAAGTCTTTCTCTGATGCGTTCCAATGTTTTTTGCTCTATTCCGCAGCTTGTTAAATAACTTTCAATTCCACCGACACTTTCAACCTGTTTAATGAGAAATTCCATATCTTCAGCTTGAGTGAATTCATCTGTAGCAAGATAGTCTTGGATAATGTTTTCTTCAGGAGCATTAAGCAATAAAAGAATTATTGCGGAGGATATTCCTGTTCGATCCCTCCCTGCATGACAATGCATAACAAAATTCATATTTTCAGGTCTTGATATAACATTGATTAATCTACGAATTTGCTGTTTATTATGATACAGTGAATACCAAACAAACTGCTTGTAAAAGGGTAAAATATCAACTCCACCTTGGATTAATATTTCAGGAGGCATGGAGATATCGTAGTGAACCCAGAAATAATTGAAATTGTTCAAGAAAGTATCATTATATGAAGCATAGCCTATTTCCACAGCTGAACGTAGGTCAATGATACTCTTAATACCTATTTCTTTAAGGTTTAAGAGAAGCTCTGGAGATTGATGAGGGATCGGTGTTGCGGAACGGTATATGATATTTGGTTTAATATAGGATTGATTAAACTCAGCCATATCTCTAAAGTTTTCGATGGTGTTCTGAACGTTTTCAAGTGCTAAATCAAAGTCCAACTTGCTTTCCTCTTTATCTTTTTACCGAATAATATTGTCCTTGCCCTATATCAAGGTTTCATAACATTATAATGATAGGGAAATAATATTTACGTAACAATTTCTGAAATTGTATATATATTATTTTTTCTTCCAACTTTCCATTAGCAATTTTTTACAAGAAAAATATCATTCCTCAATTCTGGGTTTCTCAATATTATTGGATCTTCTAATAATTGATATGATTCTAATTGCAATATAGCAAAAGAAAATCATGAAAGAATGAGCATTAGTCGTGTTTTATATTAGTTTTTTGGAAAGTAGTAACTATTTGTTCTTACAAATTATTTTTATTTCAACTATATTTAGAAGTCTATAATGATAGATAAGCTCCCATCAAATAAGATTAAGTCATTTCAAAAGAATATTTTCTCTTGGTGGGAGGAAAATAGGCGAGACTTTCCGTGGAGAGATACTGTCGATCCATACAAAATACTGGTTTCTGAATACATGTTACAACAAACTCAAGCTCCAAGAGTAATTGAGAAATATATTGAATTCATCGATAGATTGCCTACTTTAGAATCTTTAGCTATAGCATCTAAAGCAGAAGTTTTGCTGTTGTGGTCAGGATTGGGATATAATCGAAGAGCAATTTGGCTTCAAGAATCAGCGCAATTGCTATTAGAAAAAAAGAGGTTCCCTCAAACTCCAGAAGAACTGATAAAATTGAAAGGGATAGGAAAGTACTCTTCTCGTTCAGTACTAATTTTTGCATTCAATCAAGATATAGGCACGGTAGACACAAACATCCGAAGAATCCTTATTGCTGAAGGATTTGCCATAGAAGAAAATACAGAAGAAGAATTACTAGAGATAGCTGAGAAGATTTTGCCATTAGGGAAATCTAGAGACTGGCATAACGCATTGATGGATTATGGATCAAAAGAGCTTACAGTTGCAAAAACAGGAATCAAACCTCTGACAAAACAAGGAAAGTTCAAAGGTTCTGATAGGGAATATAGGGGAAAGATTCTCAAATTGATATTAAGTAAGGAAAGGATGACTGAAAATCAGATTTTAAAAGAAGTAAATATAACAAAGGAGAAATTACAAAAAATTCTTCAAAAAATGATTGTTGAAAATTTACTCAAGAAACAAGGAAAGCGCTACTCTGTTTAATATAGTAACATGGTTCTAGATGGTAGTTATTTGCAAACACATATATTCTTGAAAGTATATTTTTACATGTAATGAGAGCTTTATACCTTGGTAGATTTAATCCTCCTCATAATGGGCATATCTGCGCAATTGAGTACATTTTAGAGCAAACAGATATAGATGAGATAATTATCCTCATTGGAAGTGGCGAAAAAGCATATTCTCTAAAAAACCCTTTCACGGGAGGAGAGAGGCTAGAAATGGTTACTTCCATCGTAAGAGAAGATTTCAATATTAACCAGTTTTACATTACAGCAATACCAGATATAAATAGAAATACAATTTGGGCAGCAAACGTTGCTGATCTTGTTCCATCTTTTGAAGTAGTTTTTACTAACAATCCGTTAGTTCAGCAATTATTTACTAACTTAGGTAAGAAAGAGGTAAGAGAGATACCACTAAATAATAGAGAAGAGTTCAGTGGTAAAATTATTCGTGAGAAGATGATTAAAGGGGAGGAATGGAAGCATTTGGTACCAGAAATAATACTGCCTTTAATAGATCAATACAATGGAGTTAAACGGATAAGGATATTAAGTAAAACAGACGAAATAAACTAAAAAATAGAGGAAAGAAATTAGTAAATTAGTTTACGAAGTTTGTTCTATGCTTTCCAATTTCTTAGTACATCAATTATTAACCTTACACCAGGTCCTTTGCTTCCTTGAGGATTATAGTCTTTATCACTGCTTTGTTCCATTGCGCCAGCAATATCCAAATGAGCCCAAGGAACATCCAAAGTAAACTTACTTAGAAATCTAGCTGCAGTGATAGAGCCCCCTGGTCTTCCACCAGTATGTTTCATATCAGCAACATCGCTCTTAAGCTGTTGATCATACACTTCCCAAAGTGGCATACGCCAAATACCTTCTCCACTAGTTTTTGATGCTTCTTCCAGTTTATCAACTACAAAATCATGATTGGAGAAATAACCTATTGCATGCTCTCCTAAAGCTATCATCATTGCTCCAGTTAAGGTTGCAAAGTCAAACATGGCTTTAGGTTGGTAATGCTTTGCAGCATAAGTCAAGGCATCTGCAAGTATCATTCTTCCTTCTGCATCAGTACTGATTACTTCAATGGTTTGTCCGCTATAACTTGTTATAACATCTCCAGGATGGTAAGCTTTTCCAGAGGGCATGTTGTCAGTCGCAGGCACGATAGCAATAACATGCAAATCTAGTCCTAGCTTTGCAATAGCATTCATAGCTCCTATAACCACTGCTCCACCAGTCATGTCAGCTTTCATTTTCTCCATGTTCTGACCAGGTTTAATGGTTATTCCACCACTATCAAATGTGATAGCTTTACCAATCAAAGCTACAGTTTCAGCACCTTGCTTCTCTGAACCATAGTCCATAATGATAAACTTTGGAGGTTCTTCTGTTCCTTGAGCAACAGATAAGTAACTACCTAAACCAATTTCTTCAGCTTCCTTCCTGTCGATGATTGTAGTCTTAACTCCAAATTCCTCAAGCTTCTTAGCTTCCTTAGCTAATCGAGTAGGAGTAATATAGTTGGCAGGTCCCCAAGCAAGTTTGCGGCATAAGTTAACTGCTTCACTGATGATTTTCCCACTTTTTGCTCCAGATTTCATTTCATCATCAGAGTAATCAGGACTGAAAAGGATTAGCTCTTCGATGAACTTGTATTTTTCTAAGTTCTTTGTCCGGTATTCAATATCTTGGTAACTGCCCAAAATTATCCCTTGCACAAGTGTTTCAGATAGTTCAGTAATAGAAAAATCACCACGGGTAAAGTGATTTACACTTAAACCCACTTTCTTGACATCAAGATCTCTTGCTTTTCTAGAAGCATTTCCTAGTGCTTTTCTTATACTTTCAAGCGTTATTTTCTCAGGCTTCCCTAACCCTACTAGCATTATTCTTTTTGGTCCGTTTGGTTCCTTAGAATAAATAACGGAAAGATCGCCCTTCTTTCCTGTAAAGTCTCCAAGTTCCACTGTTTCGCGAATTATTTTCCAAAGGTTACTTTGTTCATCATAAACAATCGGATCATCCTTTGGGTTCTCCAAAATACCGATAATCGCAAGTGGGATATTATAATCATCTAGATTTTTGTTTAACGTAGAAATTTTCATCATAATCACAATTACTAAAAGAAATAACTTGAGGGAGTAAAAATATTTTTGCCTTTAGCATTAAAAATAGAAAAAAAGAAGAAAGATTAGTGTGTCTTCTTTCTGTTTCTCAGTATTACAAGTAAAGATGTTCCTAGAATTAGCCCAATAAAGAATTGTGCTTCTATTGAATATTCTGGAATGATGGAGTTGTCTACTTCTACCCACATTTCATTGGATAATGAACTGTTCAAATAAGGAGTTGTCGCAACTATAACATAGTAATAAATATCATTACTTAATGAGCAGTCTTCGTAAGTTATCGAATTCAAAATAGCAATAGGAGTTAACCCTACGCTGGAAGCGATTGAAGAATTTGACCGATAAACATAGTATTTATCTGCAAAGTGCGATGCTCTCCAATGGAGAGTAATATTTTCTATATTACTCGGGTTAGGAACAATGGGTTCTAAGACTGGGGTGGGAAGATGACTGAGAGTAAGTCGTTTATAAAAGACATCAGTATCCGTTCCTGCACCTGTATAATCAGTCTGATCCGACCAAATTAGATGGACATTGCCAAATATATCAGTAGTCATTTCATTATTCCAAGAATTAGCTGTACTTTCAGTAGAGGCTACTTCAGTAATATTCCAGCTTGAATCAGTTGCATTTCTGAAATTGTAGAGGATATCCTTGTCGACTCCTGGCGGAAGAGAAACATTGTATTGCGACCAAATAACATGAGAATTACCTAGAGTGTCTACAGCAATAGAAGGACTGTCTGCAGATATAGAGGAGGGAGTTTCTGTTGAAGCTACTTCAGTTATGGTCCAGATTAAAGTGGTTGCATTCCAGAATTTGTAGAAGATATCGTAACCAGTATCAGCACCACCATAATCAGTCGAATCTTGCCAACAGACATGGAGATTGTCATAAGAATCGATAGCAA
This sequence comes from Candidatus Heimdallarchaeota archaeon, assembly GCA_019894795.1. GTDB lineage: Archaea > Asgardarchaeota > Heimdallarchaeia > Heimdallarchaeales > Heimdallarchaeaceae > UBA460. The sequence continues at coordinate 7,548 of JAGXNV010000037.1, forward strand.
GAGAAGGTTGGATCGAAGCTTGTGTACTTTCTGTGGAAACGACTTCAATTGCACTCCAACTTGAACTAGCGACGTTCCATGATTTATAGAAGATATCAATATCTGACCCAGAAGAAGCATAGTTTGATGTTTCATCTCTCCAGACAATGTGAGCGTTTCCTTCTGAATCTACACCTACAGACTGATAACGAGAAGCAGCAGTACTTCCCGCTGAAATAACCTCTGTAGTAGTCCAGACTTCATCTGTAGCATTCTTGAATTTGTAAAAGATATCAGTATCTGTTCCTGCACTAGAATAGTCAGTTGTATCGACCCAGAAGACATGAACATTCCCTTCTGAATCCACTGCAAGGTCAGATTCTATGGAATCACTTGTACTTTCAGTTGAAACAACTTCAGTTGTACTCCAACTTAAACTAGTAGCATTCCATAATCTATAGAAAATATCACTATCATAGCCTGCATTGGTATAATTAGCAATATCAGACCATGCAAGATGGACATTATGATAAGAATCAACTGCAATAGAAGGATCCTGAGAATGTGTAGTAGTTTCTGTGGAAACTACTTCAGTAGTGCTCCAACTTAAACTAGTTGCATTCCAGATTCTGAGGAAAATATCATGATCCCATCCTGCACCATCATAGTCTGCTCCGTCTTCCCAAGTAATGTAAACGTTTCCAGAGTTATCAGTAGTTATATCATGATTTGTTGAACTACTAGCACCCTCTATTGACACAACCTCAGTCATGTCCCACATCCACATTGGGTTATCACTTATTTCCACTACTATGCTTCCGATTGCCGGTTGATCTCGAAAAGCTAAGAGTTTTTGGGAAAAAGTAACACTAAACATTAATATAAAAATAATAAGGAAAAAGTTCCATTTTGTAGTTTTTTTGCATTTTATCAATTTAATCACTTTTTTTTCCTATTACTCAAGAAAATTGTAGAGATACATATCGAAACATTAAGGTTATCACTTCTATCTACTATTTTCAAAATTGACCTCTTTGAGTATAGACTATCTGAATGTGCTTATATAGGATATACAGTTTTTTTAGAACTTTTCATAATCTCAAGAGGAATGATTTTTCATTAAAGGAACGGAAATCCTAATGTTATTTTCAGTTTCTACTGTTTTTGGAAGAAGTTAAAGTTATTAAGGAGCATTCCATGTTCTATAAGTAGTTTAAGAAGTGATTTATTTGGATTGGATGATTATATTATGGGGAACAATTGCATCTTTAGCAGCAGGATTTGCTACCGCATTAGGGGCTCTTCCTGTATTTTTCTTAAAAGATATATCAGAGAAAGCCCTAGATATTTTACTTGGTTTCGCAGCCGGTGTTATGTTAGCTGCATCTGCCTTTAGCCTTCTTGTTCCTGCTCTGAGTCTTCCTGCAAATGAAGGAGGAGGAGTTTGGATTGTAAGCGGTGGTGTAATAATAGGAGTAGCTTTTATAGCTTTAATTGATAAATGGGCTCCTCACAAGCATTTTGTTAAAGGACCTGAGGGTAAGGTCTCAAAGAGATTAGCAGCTACATGGTTATTTGTGATTGCTATAACGATTCATAATTTTCCAGAGGGATTAGCAGTAGGTGTAAGTTTTGGACAAGGTGGAGAAAACATTGTCAATGGTATCATTGTTGCAATGGCAATTGGATTACAGAATATTCCAGAAGGAACAGCAGTTGCAATGCCTTTACTGAAAGAAGGATATAGTAGAAAGAAAGCTTTCGGCATCGCTGCAGCTTCAGGATTAGTTGAACCACTTGGTGCATTTATTGGAGTTGCAGCAGTTGGAGTAGCACAATTCTTCTTAGGATTTGGTATGGCTTTTGCTGCAGGTGCAATGATTTTTGTTGTTTCAGATGAAATCATTCCGGAAACTCATAGAGCAGACAAAGGGTTCTCGAGGTTAGCGACTTATGGATTGGTTGCAGGTTTTGTGATTATGATGTTCCTAGATAACTTCCTAGAACAATTTCTTGCGGGTATACTTAGTTAGATAGTATGAAAAGATACATCAGTTGCATAAAATTAATCTAAAGTTCAATATCATTTAGGATATCTTTAAACTGAACTAAATATGCCGCAAAACTCTCTTTTCCTTTTTCAGTGATATGAATGATACTTATTGGACGGGTTGAATGAAACATCTTTTTAATAGAAATGAAACTATTTTCCGAAAGTTTACTAAGATGATGATTAAGGTTCCCAGGGGTTAAATTCAGCAAATGTTGTAGTTTTGAAAAAACAATCTTCTGATGAACATAGAGTATCAACAAGATATTAAATCTAGCAGAGAAAGAAAAAATCTCATCAAACGGAGGTAATCTTATCTCGTCTGTATCCTTTTCAGTCATTAATATCCCTTTGATACAAATAAGTTGTTTCATTCAGAGTTTTATAAGCTCTTCTGATAGAATATATCCCACATATAACTACAACAACACCTGAGATAAGAAAAGCAAGCTCAGAACCTAAGAATGCCGTTTTAAAAACAAAAACATCAAGTACATAAGTCAATAAATCGTAAAAGAATAAGAAAATAAGGCTATACAGCAGTTCTCTAAATTTGCATTTTTTTATACTTGATCGAAGAAGAAAATAACTTATTAAAAAGGCAAAATTATCTCCCCAATAAATATAAGTAAAACTAAGAGAGTCAGAACCTACAGAGAAATTATACCCAAACAATACAAATGGAAAGAAATCTAATGAACCATCAGTATAAATAAGGGAAGGACCTCTTACAGAAGAGAGGGGTTTTATATAGTCGGCTAATAGTAAATTTATTGCAAAAAAGTAGAAAATTAAGAGTAATGAAATCCCTAGACTTGTATAGTATGAAGCTACTATTTTACTATCGTTTATTTTCATTTTTTTTGTTTGAATAAAATAGTAGCAAAAAATACTTGCAATAAAGACTATCATAACTAAATTTGATATAATGTATATTACCTTAAAATCTCTTAAATTGATAGATTCAGACAATATAATAAATAGAATAGTAAAAGTTGGAATACAGATTAAAGCTATTCCCCACAATTTCTGAACTCGATAACTTTCATATCTTTTAACAGCTGAAATAGCTTGTATAAATTCTTCTTTATCAAGTGTATCAATCATTTATTTTCTAATAAAGAATAACCTACTGATATATAAAAACCAAGTATACTTTGTTTGGCAAAATAAGAATGCTCACAAAAGACAAGGTTGAGATAAGGTATTCTTGTTGTATGGGTCTTTTTCTAATAAGATTAGGGGATACAAGAATATACCACCTTGTTAAAAGAAAGGGGAAAAAATTAGTGTGCATTCGCTAGACTAATAATTGTTTTTACATCCAACAGCTTAACAGTGATAATAATGTACGATGGAAAATACTACCGACCTAACTGGAGATTATTCCTAAAAAGAAGGTGGAGAACTATTCTTGCATTAATAATCAATTCAATAACTTTAATTCTAATTTTGTCAGAGGTCTTAAGTTTTTACTTCTTGTTTGTCTCAATTGCTGTTTCATCGCTTGTTTTTGCAGTAAGCAAGAGAGAATTTTGAGTTGTTCAAACCTTTGTACAAGAAAAGTTAATAGATGTACAAAACCTTTTATTATAAGGGTCGAACACCCAAGGAATCTTGAAGTTATACACTTCGGCGGAAAATTATGAGCAAAGAAAATTTCTTAGGAAAAGTGGTTTCGCGTTATCTAACTCGAAACTTTTGGAAGTGGTTTGCAATTGGTATAGGTACCGCTATGGTCTTAGGTACTGTCGTTGGAGTCAGTGTGTACTTCGGGACATACACTCCAATAGGGCCAGATCCAGACCCAGAAACATCCTTCACAACCAGATTAGGAGAGGAGATGGAATCAGAAATCCCAAATGTAGTTCATATTGAAATAATTGGGAATGCCACACAAGCTATACATGAACGATTAATATGGGCAACAATTGATCAGCTAGGCGATAGCTCTTCTTACAGTTGGAATGTATCAGCTCAGGTGATGTTTCCAGATGAGGTTATTATCTTCGAACTATCTACAGCAGAAGTAAATCAAATAGGAACAGGACTTGCTACTTCGATTAACAATACTGAAAAAGACGGTGTATATGGTGAGGATCCATATGGTTCTCAAGATGAACTTCCAAATCTAAAATGGGTAACTGAATTATATTTAGAAAATGGAACCGTTATATTCTTGTACGTCAATATGGAGGGTTTGATTCTATACCAAACAACAACATGGGAAGGTAATTTCCAAGCTGTTAATATGAATATGATTGGTGCTGACGTTCTGTTACCTGAAAGCGCATTCGACACTTATATTCAATCATTGAAAGACATATTCACACCATACTTAGCTATTTAGGAGAAATGAGAATGACTGAACTGCCTAATGAGGATATCATCTCATCTTTAACAGGAACAGCATTACGCGTCTTTGTCTATGCTGTTAAGAAAGGAAAAGATATAGGTGTTAGAGAAACACAAAGAGATCTCGGCTTGAAAACTGCAAGTCATGCACAATATCATCTCCAGAGACTGGAGCAAATAAGTCTGTTAGATAGAAATGACAACAACAAATATTCCTTACCTAAAGAATATGAAAGTTTGCGAAGTCTGAAAATTGGAATTTTAACAGAGATATATGTTTTCAAAGGATGGATAATCCCTTCATTAGGAATATTCGCAGGTTTCTTAGGAGCTAGTATAATTATCTCCCTTTTGTTTTTCTTCTTACTATCAAATCCCCTAATTAGCGTGATTTTTAGTTCAACATCTCTGCTTCTAACAGCGATCTATTCAAGTATTAGAACAATTCAAATTGTGAAATCTTTCAAAAAGAGTGAAGATTAGACGTTTTAGCCTCTCCTTCTTTTTTTTGTACAATTTTTATTCTTCTTTTAGCAAACTATGACAGTATTCGAGTGCTTTCTTATTATTATCCCATTTTAACAGTTTAATAGCTTCCTCATAACTGCACCATGTATATTCAGTATGTTCATTTGGATCAATTGCAGGCTCATCTTTTTGATCAATTCTGGCTACGAACACATGTTCTACAAATTCCTTAGTGTTCGGAGGATATTCGTTCTTGTGCTCTTTAGCAATATCAATTGTATATGTGTATTCAGTTTGAAAGATGAATTTTGGGATAAAACTGGTTTCTTCCAAAAGTTCTCTCTTAGCGCATTCAATTATTTTCTCTCCTTTTTCAGTATGACCAGTTACACCTTGCCAGAATCCACCTCGTTCTTCTGTTCGTTTAAGGAGTAAATATTGCATCCCAGTTTCTACGTGTCTCACTGGGTAAACTAAAACTTGTATTGGAGTTCTATATGCCATTATTATCTACACTTATTGTAAGTAGAAGTTTTGAATAAATAAACTCATTTGTTTTTGGGTTAGTCTCTCAAAATACTATTATCACTTTAAGATGGTTGGATGAACTAAATCGATCATATCAAGACTCAGATATATCCTCTTTCCTTTTCTCTATAAATCTATAAACAGATCCCCACATATAATCGTCTGTTCTTTCTTTCACCTCAAAGTTATTAGTGTGCATCCATTTCTTTAGAACCTCTTTGGTATATATATCGTATTTATCATCAATATCCTTCTCATAAAAGCCATCTGATTTGAGAACTTCTTTGATTACTTTAAGGACCTCACCTTCCACCATCACCTTGTCATCAGGCTCATCGCGATTTAGTAAAGAAAGATTATACAGTTCAAAGACCCTTCGAAGTTCTTTGATTGGATGAACATGGTCATCAACTCTCACATCAATGTATCTGTCAGTTCCACCATCATAAGCTCCTTTCTCTTTGACAATGAGTATAGCTGCTGATTGTTTACCTCTACTATCCCCACCTGCTTCTTGTCCTGCTTCTAGAACTGCGAGTAGTTTTAGAACCATGTCTCCCTTAGTTTCACGATATGCTTGAGACATTGCTAATACTGTATCTTCTGAAACTAAGATGTTGCCTTGACATGCATAATTTTCACCTACAATATGACCAGCCCAATCAAAGCATCTTGAACCTGTAAAAGAAGATGCGTTACCATAGGAATCAACTATACCTATTTGTCTATCTTCTCTTTTATCATCATTCTTAGTCAACAGATTAATAGTATCTTCAGCTGTTAACCCTTGTTCCAACAAAGCAAGACCCTTTGGACCGTAACTAGTATTTACCCAAGCTTGAGTTGCTATTGCTCCTACATCAGAAATTGCCCATGGAACAATACTTCCAACAGAAATAAATTTTGATTGGACTGCCACTCCCCATTCCTTTCTTTCAGGATCATAAGCTACTATTGAAAATGTCATGACTTTCATTTGAAAGTAGTACTGATTAATAATAAAGTTTCTCCAAAAAAGAGAATAAGTGAGATTGGAATCTTACGTGAATAATACGCTAGTAATTCGCTTTTTGTCGGGAGTATTTGTGTGCTCGAGCCAATTTCAAGCTTCACAGAAGCAGTTTAGAGAAAATGATACATTAAGTTAATCTAGATGAGACTCAAGGAAGTGTAAAGGTCAATTTTTAACTCTGGGGTCACCAACAATTTGAATCTTATTTCCTTCAGAATCTTCCAGATTGAAGAATGAAACATTGTTTGGGTTATCAATGATATCTGATGTTTTGATACCTTTCGACTCCAAATATTTTTTTGACTCTTCTAGGTTTTCTACATCTAAAGTTAGTACGCCATTATTCTTTTGTAATTCCTCATCTTTTCTTGATGCATTCAAACCCAATCGTGACTTTGTTGTAGGTAGATGAAATTCACACCATCCAATTTCAGGTCCTTCATACCATGCAACTTCGAATTCAAAAACATCCTCATAGAATTTCTTTGCTCTTTCTAGATCCTTGACCATTACTTGAAAATAAATAGATCTGAATTTAATCGGAATGTTGTTCATACTTTTACAGGGATATTTGAATTTAAAAACATAATATTCATACAAAACAGAGACTGAAAAAAGAAGAAAGCATATTAGTGCTCATTCGTTTGATGACTTATGAAACTTGAAACTGTTCTAGATTATTTCAAACGTCAACCGCTGATGTACTTAGCAACTACAGACGGAGATCGACCTAGAGTAAGACCTGTAGCTTTGATTTATCATCAAGATATTTGTTGGTTTGTAAGCATTTCTGGAAGATTGAAAATAAAGGAAATTGAAAAAAACAACAATGTGGAATTTGCAATTAATCCACATGATCAAGAGGATTTGAGTACAATCAGAGGTACGGGGAAAGCTATTCTAATTGAGGATTTAGGAACAAAAGAAGACTTAGTAAAAGCTATCCCTTGGTTTGATGCATACTGGAAAGCTTTTGATGATCCTAGATTCATCTTATACAAACTTGATTTGGAACAAATTAGTATTCAAATGCCAATAAAGAGAGATATTTACACTTTCAGTCTAAATTCTGGCGAAACACAAATCAGAGAAGAGAAATAATTCATCACCTATTTTTTCCACTTTACGCTTAATTCTCGTCTTGGTGGAGCACGTTCAAACTTAATATCAGTATAGCCCATTACTAAAACTCCATAGACATTTCGATCCTTTGGGATTCCAAGTGTTTTTCGAGTTTTCTTACTTCTCCACAGATACTCTTGAGCAAAGCCAATCCAGCATGTACCTAAACCGAGAGATTGGGCTGCCAACATCCCATGAGTCAAAGCTATTCCGGCATCAGGACCCGTCATTTTTGAATAGGGTGGAGCGTACAATATGATAACTATAGGAGCTTTGAAGAAAATCATATCATCTCCACTATCAGTTCTCTCAAAAAACATTTCTAAACTTTTTTTGGTTCGGGGACTCATAATTCTCCTACGCAATGAAGAACTTAGAAAAGGAGCAATCAGATAACGAAGAGGTAATAATCTCTGTGTCGTCTTCATTAAATTAGAAACCTTGGTAGATAACCAAGCTATTTTTTCTTTATCGGTGATAACGATATATTCCCTGCTTTGTCTATTACTTGCACTCGGCGAATATCTCATAGCTTCTAAAACGCTATGAATAAGAGGTTCAGGAACAGGTTTGTCTTTATAGATACGTATAGATCGTCTAGCTCGAATGAACTTCATCATATCATCATATGAGATTAAAGATTCGGGAGTACTCACTTCCTCAAATGTGTAAGTTTGCTCAGCTCCTGTATAATCTATTGCCTCTGTTGGGCAGATGGAGATACAGTGGCCACATCTGAAACAGAAATGATAAGGATCATCAAATTCAATTTTCTTTTCCATTCCTGCTCTTTCCACGGAAAAAAGTCTAACAGAGCAAGAAGTTATGCATTTTTCACATTTAATGCATTTTTCTGAATCAATACCTATAATCTTCAATCTAGACATCTGAAAGAGAAAATAAGTTGGTACTATTTAACTTCACTGAAAAGTAAAAAAAAGAAAGAAATAAATTATTTCTTCAATCTTAGTTTTCTTAAGAAACGTTTATTGGTAAAAGCTAACCCAAGTAGTAAAATGGGTATCATATACCATGGAAAAGCAATAAATGAATTACTTTCATATTCAACACTGCGTTCACTTGATACAAAGGAATTGCTTTCAGAATCAGTAACGTAGATCTTGAAGTTGATGTAGTCTGCTTCTTCAGAGCCAGGAATTGTTGCTGAATAATCACTACCACCTATATTGGACATTGTTACATTGGTCCAAGATGAACCACCATCATAGGAATATGAGAGTAAGACCGTGGTTATAGTATAAGGACCGGTAACTGTGCATGTAACGACAACATTCTCTCCAGGTTCAGGAGAGTAAGGTACATGATTTATATTCGTGACATCAGGTCCAACGTCTGACCAAATACTTAGTGTATAACTTGAACCTTGTTCTCCGTCAAAGTAACTTACATAGATAAAATATGATCCGGTGTAAGTTGCAGTATAAGTAATATATTCATCGGTTGTATAACTTTCACTATAATCAACTATTGCACCTGTATCATTTACTAAATATAGGTCCAAATCTACTAAGGAAGGTTCGAAATCTAGAATTATTTCAACCTCTTGACCAGAGAGTAATTCGATTTCAAAGAAATCATCATCATATGCAATCAAGTCATATTCATCATTGATTTCGAGATATGCTGCCGTGTCTACATTATCGTTTTCTTCATATTCGTCGTCATCATATTCAATTGTTTCTAATGAAAGTGTATATGTTCCTGAGCCTAAGTAAGAGGAAACCTTGAAGAAGACTGTTGTAACGGCAGTTATTGGAAGAATAATTACTTCATCATATGCATCAGCGTTCTCACTGTAAGCATAAACACTGTTTGGCATACCTAAATAAGCTTCTTCGTTGAAAGCATGTAGAT
>JAGXNV010000038.1 GCA_019894795.1 Candidatus Heimdallarchaeota archaeon
ACTCTCTCTTAATCGAATACATGTAGTTTGGTCATAAAAAATATTATTTGCAAAGTGGCAGTAATCTGATTGAAAGAACTCTATTCCAAATAATGCATTGCTTTCAATGATGTTGTTTTCAACACGTATTTTATTCGATTCCTCTATTAAGATCCCCCTATAATTCTCATATATTAGATTGTTGTACAACACAATTTGCTCACAATATATGAGATGAAAGCCTATACCCCCATTATTCAGAATTTGGTTGGAGATGTTAAGATTGGTACAATTTACAAGTATAATTTGGCCATAGTCAGGAGTAGAGATGACAGCATCAACAGTGTTCGTAATAAATGCTAATGGTTTATCTTCAACGAAATTATCAACAATCAGACATTCTAAATATTCTGGAAGAGAAAGATTCCTAATCTCTACTCCACTATTATAGAAATAATTATGGGTTATAAGTATAGACTTTGCATTATCTGCACGAATTCCATATCTTCTGCTTTCAAAAAATTTATTGTGAGATAGATTGCAATTAAATGAATTGCTTATATCGATACCATAAAAATTTTCACTTATAGAATTATTGAATAAAGTAATATTGTGTGTACTTTCAACATCAATTCCTGCAAAACTGTAGTCAATAACGTTGTTTAGAATTTTAGCAGTTCCATTTGCTATCGAAGAGAGTTTAATGCCGTAATGAGGAGTGTTAATATAACAATTTCTGATTTCGAAAAACTTAGTGGTAAACATGATTTCCATTCCAGGTTTAGTAAAATCAGTTAAGCTCAGATTCTCTATTAAGTAAGGGTTATTCTCTGTTCCATTGCCAGTAAATCCCAAAGATATAAAATCATCATCGTGGTCTATGAAAATTGATTCATGGTCAACAAGTGCTAGTTCGTTATTTAAGTTATTATCTGACAGTTCCTTTGCGATAGTATTTCTACCAAAGAGAACAGATCTTATTGAGAAAGTTGATAGAATAATAACCATACACCAGAAGAACAATTTTCTTTTATTCATAATTTTAGAAATCTCCATACTAGGTAGTGTACAAGAAAGTATGTTTGATGGAATAATAATCTTTCTGGAAAACATTTGAATTTTTCATTTAAGCGTTGAAACTTGTTGAGTTTAAATAAATATTTCTTATTATATCCTTGGAGATAAATGTCCAAGCAACAAATACAAACTGATGAAATGCTCTCTGAATTCAAGCTCAACTATATCCTTGTAGATTCATTGAAATTCTATTATGGTATAGTTGATGGTTTATCTATCGAGCCTATTTGGATACCTAAATCAGCCGTAACTAATGATTATAGTATCAAACAGTGGCTCATCAATCAGTTCAATGAAGGAGATACTACTTTGAAAAGAATGGGGAAGAAATTGACTCAGACAAGTTTAGTACAATATGTGTGCCATTAGTTTTAGACGTTGTAACATCTCAATAATCATGCAGCTAATCTATAGCTTCAATTTAACATTTTTTAGATTGTCAACATAATTCTCTCGTAATTTTTCCACTTTTGGTTGTATGATTACCTTACAATACGGCTGAGATGCATTTATCTTGAAATACTCTTGGTGATAATCCTCTGCCTTATAAAATACACTAAAAGCTGATAGTTCTGTAACAATCGATCCTTCCAAACTACCTGAACTATTTAATTCATCTATCATCTCTTTGGCTATCCTTCTTTGTTCTGGTGTATGATAAAAGATAACCGATCTATATTGAGTGCCTACATCATTACCTTGGCGATTCAAGGTAGTTGGATTGTGTGTAGAGAAAAATACTTCTAATATTTTTTTGAAAGTGATTTTTTTTGGATTAAAGGCTACTTGAACAACCTCAGCATGTCCTGTTGCCCCAGAACATACTTGTTCATAGCTAGGATTCTCAACTGATCCACCCGAATATCCTGATATGGCTTCCTCCACTCCATTCAATTCCTGGAATATAGCTTCAATACACCAAAAGCATCCTCCTCCGAGAGTTACAATCTCTTTTAATCCATTGTCATTCATTTTGTGTCACCACATTAGCACTATAATCAAAGTTGTGTGCAATTGTATGTACATATCAATAAAATTTATTAAACACTTGTATAGACCAAAAATCATCATAATTAGATATATTGTATGCTCCTCCTAATCCTTTTTCGAAAGATATATCAACAGTAAATAAACTAATTCTATTGGTTACCAAAATGGCATTTATAGTCTTTATAGGTGGATTACTGGAACATAATTCAGGAAAAACTACTGTTGCAAGAGACATGGTAAACTTCTTTAAGAAAAACTCTGCTATGAAAATCTCTCCTTTTAAACCTTTAAGTGGTAATAATTTGTTTTATCATTATGACCAAATAAAGAAAAATACAGCTGAGTACAAGGACTTTGTTTCTCTAGACATTGCAGAATTATTGCATGAAACCTCAAATGAAACAAAAGCAACCATAGCAAATCCTGTGCATAAAGTTAACACCCAAGCTATAGCTACTCGTTTCTTTGAAGAAGGATCAATTAGTGCTTTTTACAATAAGTACCAAGACAGTGAAGCTCTTATCCAAAGATTTTCTTTCTGTGATGAGGCTGGTAATCAAAAGTCAACTTACATAGTGAATGAGCCCATTTATAAAAATAGGAAGTTCTGGAACGATGAGGTGCTAACAGAATCAATATTAAAAAAAGCAAGTGAAATAAAGTTTTTCAAAAATGATCAAGAATATTACTCTTTAAACAGCAAATATTATGCTGATTCTATCCAAACATCGTTTGAATATCTGAAAAAGAACTCTGATTTAATGGTGATTGAAAGTTTTAATAATTCTGCTCATCCTGCTTGGTGTGTAAGAGAGTCCAATGTGATCTTATTACTGGGACCTGGATCGATTTTCATCTATGAACCCGATGTCTACTTCCGAGCTATTGATAATTTTAGAGCAATAAACAGAAACAAGCCCTCAACAACGAATGAAGTATTGAAAATTGCAAGTCCTAAAGAAGCGCTCTATTTACCTCTTGATGAAACAGATAGACTGGAGACAGTCACAAAGCTAGCAAATCAAATAAAAGACACAATTGGGTAATACAATAATATTACGCGTGTATTGTCTTAATATTATTGTTGAGTTTTTATTGTTTACTATATTATAATAAATAGATTGGTGAAATGAGTTGTCAATATATAGTACACAGTATGGACTTGATTCTGTTGGTAAAGAATTGATGGAGTGCATAACTGAATTAAGATTTAGATCCGCGGGAATTGTTGATGTTGCTATTGTTTCGTTGGAAGGTCTTCCAATTGTTTCTCTAGTTCTAGAACATGTTGAAGAGACAAGGTTTTCTGCAATGACAGCTGCCATGCTTTCATTAGGTGAAAGAGTCGCAGCAGAACTCAATAAAGGTTTGCTCAAGAAGATCTTCATTGAGGGTGACTATGGCGTTATTGTAACAATGCAAGCAGGAGATGATGCTGTTCTAACAGTTAGTGCAACAGCGGATACTAAGTTAGGTCTTCTCTTCTTAGATATGCAAAGAGCAACAGAAAAAATTGCTAGAATTCTTACTTCTCACTAAGTCAACCCAGTTAAAATTGATTACCTGATTGATTTTGCGATTGCTTCTGTCCTAAGGAGTTCACAAGCTAGGTCTTTTGTTGCTTGTTTTACAGTACTGTCTTTACGTTTCTATACGAAAGAGAGAAAAAGCTTAATTTGTTAACGTTCCTGATATCTGTGAAAGCTTCGTTTAGAAAATATGATTTTGCTAACATTAGAAAAACTATAATGGAAACGGAGCGAAAATTACAGTTATCACTAGAAGGACCTACAAAGAGAGACCGCGGTTGTTTCTATACTCCAGACTTTATAGCAAAATATATGGTAAAGGAAACTATTTCCGCTAGAATTAATTCTATATTGAATAGGCATCTTAAAATCAAATCTGATTCATTTTCCATTCAAAAATTAACAGCTGACAAAGATTCAATGACAGCTTTATTACTATTAGAGAAGATATTGCCAAGTTTTACAATCTGTGATTTGTCCATGGGCTGGGGTGTTTACTTACTACAAGCATTTGATATATTATTCAAATTGTACAAGGCTTGTTTCCACATAATCAATGATGAAAGTGGTGAATTTCGGTTAAAAAAACAAGTTAAGGAAACAGATCAAGATTACTATATAGTCTTGAATATACTCCAGAGGAATATTTTTGGAGCAGACCTTTCTATGGAATCTGTTAAGTTGGCAAACTTGAAATTAGTAGAGAAAGCTTTTCAGTATCTTGGAGGAGTTAAACTTACTTTACCACAATCAAATTTAGTATTAGGAAATTCTTTGTTAGGATTTGGGTTGCTCGAAAACATTGGCGATACGAAAAAAAGCCTAAATTCTGACTTTGATTATTATGTGATTTCATTATTTAGTAATAAAGAGAAGGAAGATATACAAACCTGGATTCAAGCTTTTACAAAAAAGATACACTGGTCATCTGTTTTTCAATCTGTTTCACAGAATGGTGGGTTTGATATTATAGTAGGTAATCCTCCATATGTTAATGTAAAACGGATTAATAATACGGAGAGAAAAATATATTCGAAACTATATTCAACATACAATGCTAATGGAGATCTTTCAAACATCTTCTGGGAAAGAAGTATTAACCTCTGTAAAGAAGGGGGGATAGTATCTTTTATCTGCCCTAGATATTGGTTGGAAGGGAGTGATAGTTATGGGTTAAGAGAGTTTTTGTTAAACACTTCTACTATAATTGAAATAATAGATTTTCGCAGTAATAGAACCCTGTTCGATCAGACTGAGAGCAAATTAGGAGTTGATACTGCAATTATAACTGTTGGAAAGAGACCTCTAAAAAAAGAAATTATTCAGGTATTTTTGATGAATGATTCAAAACTTGTTAATACAATTGACAAAACTAAGTTCCAAAACATTCAATATACTCATGCCAATCTTAGTCGAAACAAGTGGATTTTTGAAAAAACACCTATTATCTCATTTATAGAGGATACAGCTAGGTTTAGATTAGGCAATGATAAAAAATATCAGAATTCCAAAGGCATTTGTTACATTGGAAAAGGATGTTCCACGGGTAGTAACAAGATATTTCGCTTGACCAAAATCAAAGGTTTAACATTTGAGGGGGCGAATGGTAGGCGGGTTACCCTTACTTCAAAGGAGAAAGATTGCCTTCGCATATTGATTAAGAGTAGTGACATTGAACGTTTTCATTGGAAAAAGAGAGAACAGTTCTGGATATATTTGAAAGATAGAGATTTGAACCAATATCCAAACCTTAAATCATATCTGAACGAGTTCAGACCCATACTTGATAAAAAACAAATGAAATACAACCTACTAAATTATTACGATTATGCAGCTTATCGCTCAATTTCCTTAATTGAGAAGAGACCAAATATTATCTGTCCCTACCAATCAGATAAAAACAAATTTGCTATGATTACTGAAGAGTCATCTTCAACAATATATGAAACAGATGTAATAACGCTTGCAATAAAGGATGAACATTTGAGAACTTTTGATTGGTTTTATCTATTAGGAGTTCTGAACTCAGAGTTAATACAATATTATACAAAAATTATGAACAAGAAAGTGTATAATTTATATGATTACAGGACAAATCAGATTGCTAGTATACCCCTTGTAGAAATCAGAAAGCCAATTCCCTTTCAAGTGCTATCAAAATCTCTCATAGATCTTTTATCGAGTGAAAACAATGCCTTTACACCTGAAAAAAAGAGTCTAACTAATGAAATTTCTAACATTCTTAACCTACTGGTCTATGAACAATATTTCCGAGAAAATGTTTCTTCTGATCTACTAGATCAATTGGATGCAATATTTACTGACAGAACAATATCAACATTCACCACACAGAATAGGGGGGAATGGAATGAAATTCTACTAATACCATCTATTTTAGATAGCATTCAAGAAATTCTTGATTATCAACATGTTAAGGAAGTTAGAGAAAATCTTTCATTTCTTTCCAAATGAACTATTCTCTTCTAACCACATTTTTGGAGTAGAAAATTGCACTTCTTCGTTTTCTTCAATTTTAGATATAAGTTTTATTAGAAATTCCGTGTTTTTACGTATTTCTTTTTCAGAGAGGTAAACGTTATGTTCTACATTATATGCAAAGTGCCAGGAATGGAGATTAATTGAGATATACGTGTTTTCTTCTACAGTATTTTGAATCAACTGATTATAATTCCTAATTATTTCTTTTATTCCTCTTTTTCCTTCAAAGAGGGGCCAAAGATAAGTATACATCCCCCCCATTAAGCTCTCTTTGGGTGTTTTTATTACTGGAAACTCAATCAAAGTTTGATTAATCGGGTGAGGCATAATTGCTTTATTTGATTCTTCATAGATTGAACTATCATAAGTAAAATCCAAATCTGTGAGAATAGATTGGGTGTTCGCTGATAATCGCATGTATGGGGCTCTAAACCCATGAACCTCTGTAGAAAATAACTGTTGAACTTTGTCTTTTGCTTTTTTAATAAGATTATATTCCTCTTCATTTTCTAGTGGCACCCCTGTTTCTTCTCCTAACAAATCTTCATGATCGTAACTGTGTAACCCTATCTCGAAAAATGTTTGATTCAATTTTTTGAAAAAATCTGGATATTGTTTAGCAACAATATCTATCGTCCTCGCTTCGAAATAGAATACTGTAGGAAGTTTCCTGTCTATGAGAAAGGATAATGATTGTTCAAAACCATCAATTGTGCCTTGAACTTCAGCTGACCTCTCTGGATCTGCAAGAATATCTTGTGTTTCAGATTGTTTTGGTTTACTTATAGCATGTTTATAACCTATTTTAGGAAAAGCGGCATCTCTATCAAAATCCACGCATAGAAAAACATAAATCAATTTTCTGTCTCCACAAACACTACTCGTTGTGAACATTTTTACTTATTAGAATAAAGGTTTTCCCTCGAATATCAACAATCTTGCCGTTTGCTAGCTTTGCAATGTTTTCACCAATCGCTTTAGTTGATTCATTTGGAACTACTTTAAGACATTTGATTTTTACAATTTGATCTCGTTTAAGTATCACAATAATTTCTTTTATGATACTCTCTGTTATACCATTTTTACCGATTCTAATTTTAGGGGGTTCGTGGCGTATTCTATCTATGGTGTTTTTCATTATATTCCTCCGTTCGGCGATAGTATGGTATCCTTGTGTATCCTTTACATTCAGAACATTTGATAGCGATGACTTTATTTGAGGAAGAAAGTCTCACTTGGCAATTTATACCAGGATAAAGGAAGGTTTTACAATGTTTGCAGAACCTTTTTTTCCATTGAGAGGGAAATTTTATTCTCATTCTCATCTGAATTCTTCTTGCGCGCTTAGCATAATCTTGAGCTAAATCATAGTTATCATGAATGAGTTGATCAGCTTCCTCCAATAACCATATTACTTTATGGCTGACTTCTTCAGGGGAAAGAGTAAGCATTTTTCTCCTTCGAGATCCTTTTTTTCTTCTTGAAGAATTCCTTTGTTTTTTTGGTTGCATACACTTCTTCCTTATTTAGGGTGAAAATATATTGTTTATCAACATTTCTTATCTGAAGAAAAAGTTTTTTGTAAAAACAAACACACTGCTCTTGTAACATCACTTATGCTGGAGGAACAGGAATATTTTCTAGTAGTTCGTCAATTTCCTCTTTTGAAACCCTTTTACCAAAGGAAATGAGTGAATCTTTCTGATTAACGTTTGGAATTGTAAGATCTTTATCTAAAATTTCTTTGTTTTCTAACTGTTTTTCTTCTAACATAGTTATTTTTGACCCCGTCTCTATCGCAATTAAATTTTGGTGTACTTCACTCTCTTCATTCTCTACCAGTTCAGGGTCATAATTTGCTAGAACAGGTACAAAGCGCTCAATCTTTAACACTTCGTACCAATTATGTTCAGGTTGATTTATTGGTGAAAGACCAAAGATTATAGAATAAATATTTTGCTTAACTTCACCGGCAGTATGAAAACGTAAGGTGCAAGAAAACCTTTCGTTATATTGAATCGAAATTTGCTTTATCCTATTAAGAAAATTTTCACACTCTTCCTTAGTGTTGAAAGAATGTGTAATAAGGACACTATGTGCTTTCTTCGTGTTACTTTTCTTAGTTTTCTCAATATACTTTACATTTAAATTCAAAGTGCTTGTTTTCAAACTTAATAAGCTCTTCAAGAACTTGGTGAAATAATTCTTCTCTTGTTTACCAATTATTAATGAATAGATTAACCAATATTTATTATCAATATTAAGAATTCTTGGATTTTTTGTGTTTTTAATTGTGGAATCAGGATTAAAAGGTAGGTTTCCCATGATTATGCTATGGTTCAAAGGAGATATTACTAATTGTTGAGCTATCGGACTCAATTTTTCCATCTTAGATAATACTTTTGAAACTTTGTTTATTACATCTCCTGAGTTCTTAGCGGTAATTAATAGAAAGAATCTAGTATAAGATTTAGTAATTCTGATAACATATGAATACCCAAAAGAATTCAAATAACCAATAATACTATCTGATAAATTACTAAAGGGTTTATTTTCTTGTTTTGATAAAGAAAAACCTATAGCAGCAATTGCTTGTTTCTTAGACTCCAGAATGATTAAATCTTCTGTGCTGTATACTTGAAACTTTGTCATATTCACTGTTATTATACATTAATAAACCCATAAAAACCTAAAAATAAATTGAAAAGATGGAGAATCAGTCTCTCCAAAGTGTTTCGATAGTGATATCTTCTGGTTGATTAAGATGAGAAGTTTTTACTTCTGCGATAACTACAGTTACCCCAATTTCATCTTCTGGCATCGTTTCATCGATATTACATCCCCAAATAAATTCTGCTTTTTGATGAATCTGATCAGTAATCATTGTTGTTATTGTATCAACTTCAGTCATTGAAATATTTCTATTTGCTTTGATATTAACAAGTGCTCCTGTTGAAGATGAAATGTCAATATCTAGCAGAGGATTGGATAATGCATTTGTTATAGCTTGAATTGCTCTATTTTCTCCTTTTCCTCTACCTACACCAATCACTGCAGGACCGCTTCTTCGAAGAATCTTCTTTGTATCTGCAAAATCTACATTTACTCTTGCGGGAAGAACTATGAGTTCTGTCAACCCAACAACTGCGTTTATTAAAACATCGTCCGCTAGCTTAAATGCATCCCAAAGTGTAAAATCTGGAGCATACATTAGTAACTTCTCATTTGGAACTATAATTATAGTATTAGAATAAGCATCTAATTCATTTAATCCTTCTAAAGCAGAATCCATCTTTGCTTGCCCTTCAGAAGCAAAAGGTAATGTACATACACTTACAACTAAACACCCTTCGTCTTGAGCAATTTTAGCAATAAAGGGTGCAGCTCCAGTTCCTGTGCCTTTGCCTAAACCACATGCAACAAACACTAAGTCGTTTCCTCGTACTAACTCTCGTATATCTTCCTCATTCTCTTCAGAAGCTGCTCTGCCTATGTTTGGATCATTTCCTGCTCCAGTACCATTGGTGAGTTCCTTTCCTATTAGTAATTTGCGTTCTGCTTTTGTACTCAAGAGATGGCGAGCATCAGTGTTAATTGCAACAGTTGTTGCTCCAACAATGCCTCCTCTGGTCATTATGTTATTTATTGCATTGGATCCAGCGCCACCAACACCAATTCCTAAGATTCGGTTAGTACGTAGTACTTGCTGAATATATGAATCAACTGAGTTACTCGAAAAACGATCTTGAGAAGCATTCTGGTTCTGTAATAATCCCTCTAATTCCTTATCAGCTACATCACTATCAAATAAATCATCATTTTCAATGGGTGATTGCTCTTCCTCTTCCTCTTCCTCAGGAAAATTAAATTTAAAATGTTCATCCATATGTTCTCATAGAAGCTTTTGAGAGAATGCATAACAAAACAAATATGACCGAGAAGACTCGTCGGTATTACATTTTTCATGATATATAAGTAATTTAAAAGGAAAAGCTGGTGCACGCGCCGGGATTCGAACCCGGGTTCCAGCCGTGGCAGGGCTGAGTCCTACCAACTAGACTACACGTGCAAAGTAAATTGTTTTTACATATAGTGTTTTTATATGTGTTGTTGGTGCGCCAACCGGGAATCGAACCCGGGTCGTCGACTTGGAAGGCCGAAGTCATGGCCACTAGACTATTAGCGCACACTCAACTACTCTCAAAGATTTCGTATCTATTTTTAATTTTTCTGTTCAACACCCAATAATTGACAAAAAGAAACTGTTTTTTATGATAAAATTAGTTTTTTTCTGAGGAGAATGGTGTGATTAGTGAATTATTAAAGCAGGCAATATTAAGACATCTTGGAGAAACAAGATATTTCATAAGTAATTTAACAGGTGGGAGAACTGTTGCGAATTTGTTTAAAGACAATGTTGTGGAACCAGATCAAATATTATTCGAGATGCCTGCAAAAGATGGCCGCTCTTTAGGTCAAGTATTGCTGCATCTAATTAGATCTCTTGAATTTTATTCAAGGGGCGTTGTAACAAATATGTGGGAGCCTTTATCGTACTCTTTAGTGGATTACCCAACAGCACCAGAAATTCTGCTGCTTTATGATTCAGTAGTAAGTTCAATAACTGCTCTACTTAATAACTTAACAGATGAAATGCTAACACAAATAGTTGACAAATTTAATAAAACAGCTACTAAGGGTGAGATCCTTTTGGAAATGTTAGAGCACAGTATTCACCATAGAGGACAGATAAGTGTTTACTTTAGAGTATTAGGGATTAAGCCCCCAGAAATTTCATACATAGTTTGAATTTTTATTTATTGGCTATGTTAGAAAGAAATCTTAACCTATGTTGAATGTTGAAAAAAAGAGAAAATTGAAATGAGGTTAATTTCCCCATTTTTCAAGAGCTTTAGCTAATTCTGCATGATTTTTTGCATATTCTTCTAAAGATATTCCTTTTAATGTAGCATCAAGGGCTTGACGCATAGCCATAGCTCCTTTTTCAGTTCCATCGGGATGACCATGAATACCTCCACCAGCTTGTATGATGACATTGTTTCCACCATGTTTCACTAAATTAGGAATCTTGGCGGGGTATAATCCTCCAGATGCAGTTGGGAAAACTTGCTTGAATTCATACATTGGGTTAAGCAAAGCATCTTTGAGTTTAAGTTCAAGATCGATATCTGTATCCATTTTCCCTTGCCCATACGAACCAATGTGAAGTTGGTCTCCACCTGCCATACGAACTATTTTAGCAATAGGTAGCATAGAAATTCCATGTAATGGGTTTCGGGTAAAGGCTGCATGCATTGTTCTATGAACATGAATTGGAACCTTAATTCCTGGGTCCGCAGCCATACCAGCAAGTTCTTGGAATCCAGTAAGGATAACATCAATCATCAAGCATTTAGCTCCATTGTCTAATGCTTCTTCTATCCTTTCCCACATCACGTTATGTTTAGCAGTTATGTTCACTGCATGAATTACAGTTCTTCCTGTTTCCTCTTTAACCTGATCAAGTCTTTCTAAAACTTTCACTGTACGATCTTCAATTGGGCAGAATGCTTGAGAACCTAAATTCTCGTCGTCTTTAATGAAATCGACACCACCAACAGCAGCATCATAAGCTACATCAGCCCATTCTTGTGCAGTCAAACCCATTTTTGGTTTAACAATTGTTCCTATATGGGGACGATTTGGGAACTCACCTTTGTCAGTGCCTAGTATCTTTCTAACTCCTTCAACTCCAAACTTTGGGCCAGGAAAATATTCTGCTATTGATCTTGGAAAGTCTACATCTTGCCATCTAATATTTCTTAATGCTCCAAGACCAAATAAGTTTCCTGCAAGCATTGAAAGGATGCTTGTAATTCCTGCATCCATATCAAAAGTTTCAGTTTGAAAACCAATCGTAACTTCACCAGACTGATAGTCCTTATAGGTGTTGAAAACCTTAGTATCAAGAACTTCAGCTCGAAGTTTAGCAACGTGGGGTTTCCCCTCTGTGGTGCGTAAATCAGTCCATGTACCAACTGATTCTTCGTCCGCGATATCCTCTCCTGCTTGTTCTATGGACTTAACGTGTTCGACATAATATCGTCCTACTAATAATTCTTTATATTTTTCTGTCATAATTATTCACCTTTATAGGAACAATAATTTAGCAATCTCTACTAATATTAACGAAGATAAACTATAATTCTATTGATTTAAACACTGCGATTCAACCAATTTTTAATGAAAATAATAGATCAATTTTTTGTATGTCATATACCGCAAAATGAGAATGAATAGTTTTTGCATTCTCAATAAGGTCTTTGTATCAGTCGCGTATTTGTTACATAACTAAGTATTCTTGCTTTTTCGAGACTTATTATGGCAATTGTATCCATATCTTTAGTGAAAACATTGCTATCTGTTATTGCATTAATGATTTCCCTTACAGTTTCATTAACAGATTGAAAATATAATTTGGATTTCTTAGTACCAATATTCATAAGTGAACTCCATATCCTAATCAAAGTATCATAAAAAGCATAATTTAACAAATTAAAACTATTTTTTACAACTTGGTCGAGTTTTTCCTTGTCTGCCTTTATATATTCATATAATGTTGCAAAAACCTTAGCACTAATGGATTGATTAATATCATTAACTATTGGCACAAATACATCATATTCCAATATTCGCTGTAAACCAACAAATATCTCATAAACGAATGGGTTAGTTTTCTTAGTTATTTTGTTAATACTAAGATAGTCTGTTATAGTTTCGTTGCTAATTTTTTTATCAATAGAGGGATTGATATTAGTATACCATGTTAGAAACTTATTCCATTCATGTCTAGTCATGCTTTCAAGGTTGACAGAGTTTCTATATATCCATGTATCATCTCGTGCAGAGTTTTTATTAGATTTCAAGTGTTCTAAAGAATGAACATAATGACCATAGCAAGTAATACAATCATATAACCTAAAGACGAATGATGATAATAGGGTTACGATTTGGTCTTGAAGACTGGTTTCTCCTCTATTATTCAGATTATACAACCTAGTACGTTTATCTCTTTTTCCCTCATATTGTTTGAAATAACTACCAATAAATAGCCTAATATGGTTGATGTCTGTAAAATTACCTACTTTAAAGGAAGATTTGTAGTGGTCATTATTATGTAATCGTATATACATCAATGTCAGAGCTTCTTTTAATTCGGGAGCACGAAGATATAGCTGTTTAATCCCCTTATTTTTAGTTAATTCATCGCGATTTAAACCAAACATTTCTTTTAATCGTTTATCGAAATTATCATCGAGAATATATACAGAGGATTCACGTCTATCAGTGGAATTTTCTAGTGTTCGAAACATTCCATCAATGTTATATTTCGAAATTGTGAGATAATTGTATTCCTCTAGTTCATCATATCGTATAGTTACAGGCAAATAAGGAGCTATGACTCTATTACTTTGTAAAGGGTTGACAAAGCTGTCAGATAAAACTGAAGATACTATTTTATTCTTATTTGATTCAATTAGAGAGTTTATAATCTGCTGTTTTTTCTTATCTTGTAAGCTGTTATTATGATAATCAAATAGTTCCTTAACTTGAATAAAAACATCTTCTTGTGGGTTGTAACACCCTAATGGGTGTTTTCCTGTGAAATGTTTAGAGATTTTTGTATTCTTCTTATGTGTGTTAAGATATTCAACCAAATTAGATAAATCATATTTGTACTCTAAATTTCTACTTTGTTGAACCTCAATGTAGATTTTTGTCTGTCGGTTCATATAATTATACGATAATGGTAAGACATACGGGATGACTTCATCTTGTGCCATTTTTCCATAATACAAATTAAGATAGTAAATGAGCTGTAGAGAAGAGTATAACACCATTCCAATGGTTTTAAAATTTATGTTAGACTCAATTAGGGTTCTATAATTTTCAAATTCGGATTGTTCAAATATGCCTATTTTGTTTAGAATTTCAGAATTTCCTATAAAACGTTCTAAATTTCGATCCAAATTACAATAATCACAACCAACAAATAACATTTTTTTATCCTTTTCTGTGAAATGATCAATTGAAAAGATATTATGATTATTATCGACTTTTTCTTTGAGCAAAGGTAATTTTGTGTTGGTACTAGTTGTAAAGATAGAGAAATAAAAGCTTATGTCAGGCGAATAATTGTGGTATGTTCTTTGTTCAAGTGGAATTAAAGATGAATTAAATAGGTTAATGCCATATTGAAGTTTCTTTCCAATAAAAAATCCATTTAGGAGCATATTTTGGAGTTTTAAAAGGCATAACATCGTAATTTTATCTTTATCTAAGTTTGAATCGAATTTCATATTCGTGTTGTAGTAATATGTTGATTCATCTGATTCAGCATAGAATGAAGTTAACTCAAAATTGTTTGCTTTTATCCAGTTAGAATTTTTTTCTTTAAAGAAAAAATAAATTTCATCTTTTAGTTTTGTATATGTTTCAGCATATAGAGCTCTACCATCGTTTGTTAATACATAGTATTTTCTGTTATTTTCCGAAAAGAATATTGTTGGAGAAAGAAAAATAATTTTATTATCAGATGTATTTATTTGAATGCAATTTCTTATTTGATTCTTTGATCCTGTGTAAATTGACATTTTTATGTCATATTCAGTTAAAGAGTCGTTCTCTCCAAACTTATTGAAAAACAACAACGATTTTTTGCCTTCACCTACTATATCACCATTTCTAAGTTTAATTCCATCAGGAACAAAAAAAGAAGTACAGTATTGAAAACCGTTAATTCCTCTTAATTTGCTTAAATTAGCAAAGCTGTCTGTTTCAGTTCTTAAGGAAACAATTTTGCTATCATCAAGGCCAATTAACGCATCTTTATCTGTTTTAACACATGGTTCTCCCTGAAAAAAGGAAAGAATTGACTTTTTCAATGTAAGTTTTTGCAACAAGAGTTTAAGATTCATGTTCAACTCAATACTACGTGACCCTATCTTTTCAAAAAATTCTTCTCTTGTAAAGTACTCTTTATGTGAAGGATAAAGAGAAAACATCTTTTGAAATGTTTCCATTACACGTCGACATCCCATTGTACCACCAAAGGGAATGTCCATTGTAATGTTGGCAATCTCATCACTCGATGATAATTCTAATTTAGTAGGTGCATAGATAGTATAATCTAACTCTTTCAGTATTTTGAAATCAGTTTCTCCATATTCCATATTGTATTTTCTTACTAAATTGCTACCATGTAAGAATGGACTAATATTTCCCAAAGAACTCCTCATTTTGTTTTCTATGAGTATTATAGTGTCCATCTCACATAATCTTCGTATGAAACCATTTTTAAGTCTGTCAAAATGATGTTTTTTGCCGATT
Source organism: Candidatus Heimdallarchaeota archaeon (assembly GCA_019894795.1). Lineage (GTDB taxonomy): Archaea > Asgardarchaeota > Heimdallarchaeia > Heimdallarchaeales > Heimdallarchaeaceae > UBA460. The sequence continues at coordinate 15,465 of JAGXNV010000038.1, forward strand.
GTGATACCGTCAGCACCTGTAACACTTTTTACCCATTTTCTATAATTTTCAAACAGTTGACTGATTAGGTATTTCGATGTAAATAAAGAGTTATCTTCCAAAGAAAGCTTAACTTCAGTTACTATACCTTCTTCTGATATATCCAATCTTAAAAATTCATTTCCAGTGTTAAGAATGTGCTTTTTAATTCCACTTTGTAAATAAGATTGAATTTCAAATGTTTTTAATTTTTTATAACTCTCGATACATTTGGGGCAATTGATAAGGGAAATAGCTTCTATAAATTCATTTGATAGTTGAAGTATTTCTTTAAAACGACTTGTAAGTAAGTATTTTTCACTCATAATATCATTAACTAATCGTTCCTTGAAGGAAGAAAGGGCATTGCTCCATTTTATAATATAGTCCTCATCTAGTTGTTGGTATACCTTCGCAAATTCACGGTTTGGGTTAATATTATACTCTCTCAATTTTTCAAAAAACAGATCCTTCAGGTAATCATTACTTCTTAAATTTTCAAGAAGAATTTTAAGCATGGTATATATTGGTTGAGATTTATTAGGTGTTCCATCTTTCTTAAGATGAAATCCTGTTAAAATATTGGTTTTTAATATACTTTCAACATTTTCAATAAGAATAAAGTCTAATGCCCTTACAAAACCACTATTCATGAAATCATTTTTATTGTACGTTCCAATTTTGATATGTTCATGCTTATTCTTTATCCTTAAAGACACACCATCTTCCGTTTCTTCTGTAGAGAGTAGAGAATTTTCTTTAATCACACCGTTTAAAATGCTATCTTTTAGTGTTTTTACTATTTCAAAGCGTTTACTTTCCGATGTAATGTTAACATTACAGAGTTCATAAAAATATGTTAATATCTTTACATCTTCTTCTCTTAAATCAGATTTACCCTCACAAGAATTTTCTACAAATTTTTCAAAAGCTTCATAATTAAAACAATTACTGTTAGGATAAAGATTTCTTATATATCTCCACTGTTCAATCTCTGTTGCTTTTACAAAATTCTTAAACATGATTTCTATATTATCTGAATCAACTTCTTTTTGACATTTTATGGCTTTCCGATCATTCATCTTTTTTATGTTTTCACTAATTTCAGTAATTTGCTCTTTACTAACAAGATTATGAGCTTCTTTATCTCGTTGATTAATTGCTGTTTTTCTTTCTTTCACACCATTAATATCATATTTCGATATTAATTCCCCTTTTTTTCTCTCTATCCTATCTTCTAGTGTATCAATC
>JAGXNV010000003.1 GCA_019894795.1 Candidatus Heimdallarchaeota archaeon
ATCTTGGAGTTCTAAAGAGAATACTTTGGAACTTGCATCAAAAGCATTGGAAATTATGAAGGAAAGTGATTCTTCTATTCCAGATGTTTCTAAAAGACTTGAAGAAAGGTTAATAGTTGACCATTCTTATTTCGGAGGGCAATATGGACAATCTACACCCGAAAGCCTAGCAGCAATTGAAATTGCAAAGAACGATGGGCTTAATCTAGAAAATGTATATACCGGTAAAACACTTAGTGGGCTTATAGATTATGTCAGAGAAGGAAAAGTATCTGAAGATGAAATATCCATTTTCTGGAGTTCGAAAAGTTCCGCTGATTTGTCTAAGTATGTAAAACAAACAAATTATCAAGATTTACCTAAAAAATTCCACAAATTTTTTGTTGGAACCTAGACATTAGCGTTTCTTCTAATAAGGTGGTTCATTCTATCTAATATCCCCCTCTCTAATAAGGGAGACAATACGAGAAGGTATAAAAATAGACGGGCACTATTCCGTGACTATCTATTAAGTTTTTTTGATCTCCATATAATGAAGGCTACTATCTCTGCTGATTGTTCTATCTGTTGTTCTCTAGAAACAACACCATGTCCAGCTTTTGTAATCGTGCGAAGAAGTACGGGATTACTCTTCTCTATCTGTTGCATTTTGGCTGTCATTTTGAAAGCATGCATGGGATGAACTCGTTTATCGTTGATATTCGTTGTTAAAAGAATAGAGGGATACTTCCTTTCTTTGCTTACTTTATGATAAGGAGAATACTCGATCAGAAATTTGAATTCTTCCGCTTTCTCTGGATTTCCATATTCATCAATCCATAGCTGTGCATTGTAGAATTTGTGATATCTCAACATGTCTAGTACAGGTACTTCAACTAAAGCATTACCTATTAATTCGGGCCTTTGAGACAACACCGCTCCTGTAAGAAGACCTCCATTACTTGCTCCTTCAATTGTTAATAGTTTGGGTTGTGTGTATTGTTCCTGAATAAGCCATTCTGCAGCTGCAATAAAATCATCAAAGACGTTTTGTTTATTTTCTTTCATTCCACCTCGGTGCCATTCTTCACCGAACTCATTACCCCCTCTTATTGACGGATGAGCTAGGATAAATCCCTGCTCTAATAGAAAGGCGTTTCGAGAATTATAATAAGGGACATTTGTATAACCAAAACCACCATACGCATATAACAATAACAAATTCGTTCCATCACGATTTGTATCTTTTTTCTTTGTAAGAAATATGGGTATTCGTGTTCCATCTTTGGAATCAAACCATTTTAACTCTGTCAAATATTGATCTAAATCGAGATCCAGTTCTGGTTGGAAAACGATTTCAGTTTCGAACGTATCAATATTTGCCTTGAAGACAGTATAAGGTTGTAGAAAGGAAGCAAAGTAAAATTGAAACTCATTAGAGTCCCAGCTACCATCAAAATATGATAAGGATCCTATTGAAGGTAATTCTATTTTCCCTAATTTTACACCTTCCAAATCATAGACATACAATTGATGATAAGAATCCTCTAAATATCTAATAATAATCTTCTGTCCATAGAAAAGAGGAAAATCTAGAGGGTAATCTTTCTCTGGAATTATGGTTTCCCAATTCTTAACTTCAGGTTTTCTGAGATCTATCTTAATGATTCTCCCATTAGGAGCTAAGTAATCTGTTTTAGCGAAAAAATAATTTTCAACTATATTACCGTTAAATTTTGCGTCGATATTCTCGCAAATGTTTTCTAGAATCTCCAGTTCTGTTCTATATACATATACATCAATCTGTGAGTATCCTTTCTGTAAGAAAATTATACAATCTTTCTTATCTAAGGTTGATTTGACAAAAGAAAAAACTTGAGGATCTTTGTTTTTGTAAATGAGTTTATCTTCAGTAGTGCTTGTCCCAAGTTTATGGTAGTAAACATCTCTTTGATTATAAGCCTCAGTTTCAGATACTTCGTTCTTATCAGGATAACGAGTGTAGTAGAAACCTTCCTCAAGATTCCAAGCGACAGATCCTACCCTTGTATTGGGAATTGGTTCATCAATTAACTTTCCTAAATTAACATCCAATATGTAACTTGTTGCAGTCCATTCATCTCCTCCAAGAACTTTAATATAAACAACATAATTTCCCGAAAACGAAGGATAATAATCGAAGATGGAGTCTGTATAATCATCACTCCACTCATTTGGATTTAAGAGAATCATCTCATCATTTGTCTCTAAATTTCTCATAATCACACGAAAAAGCTCTTCTTCCTTACCCTTTTTAATGTAAAAAGCTTTGCTCCCCCTGATTATCCAAGGACTTTCAGTTTCAAAATAGATGAAATCTTTCAATCCCTCTTTGTATTTTTCGACTAGTTGCTTTGGTAAGTGATGATTTGTAAACTTATTCTGAGATTCAATCCAATCTTTCACTCTTTCATTGTCAAGTTCCTCTAACCATCTAAAATTATCTATTACTTCAATTCCATGGATTTTCTCTGAAAATTCCTCTTCAACAGTCTCAGGATATTCAAAAGATTTCATAGATCCTCTTGAAAATACCAATTCTTATGCTTTTTCCTTAAAAGTTGTTCACTAACGCTTGAATTTTAACAAATGAAGTGTCATAATCTCACAAGCCCCTATTGGGTATATTGGTACCAACAATCTACTTATTTCATCTATTATTACCAAAAAGAACATTGTTGAGTGTTTTTCTAATCTCAAAAAATTTGTAATTAGAAATAAGATGGTGGCCGGACCGTGATTTCCATCAATTCAGAGCGCATCTGAAATTTTTTTGAACACGGGATCACTGATTCCCAAAACCAGGGCCATACCAAGCTAGACCATCCGGCCAAGAATGTCTCTTCAGTATTTTGCCCCCCCTTATGTAATTAAGCTTTTCGTTCATGTTACAACAACTTCTATAAAACTAGCACGAAAAGCCCACTCAGTCAAACATCGCTCTATTTGCAAGCATTAGCAACATATCATCTAGTAGCCAGTTATTTACTTGTGACCATAGCTTACTGACTACTAAATCTGCTAATGCTTGATCAATTGAATATGGCTTACTCATAACACTTGGGGGGTAGATAGCTCTATCTCTATCCAGTGCACCAAAATCATGACTAATTTCATGTTGAACAATATTTTCAGCCCATTCATCTGGCATACTAAAACTGAACCCAAGATAACTCTCTAATTCTCTAGATTGAGCAAAATGGTAAGCCATATTGCTATTAAGAAATGCAAAACCATAATGATCACTTGTCTGGTTAGAAAAACAAGAAAGAAAATCGAAACCATGATTATTCAAGGACCTTCCGTAGAAAAATTCCCAATCTCCTTCTAACCCCATCTGTTCACCAACAATTTGTTTTGCATAATTATGTACAGCAGGATATTCTGTTGTTTCGGGGTGCCAAACCAGCTCCAGGATAGGAATTAGTTTTATTCCTAGATCTTTTTCGAAATAGGTTGAAGCATTTTGAATGTGTGCCATAGGATTTTTTCTGAAAACTTCATCATCTCTATATTCCCAATTATCATTCAAAGAAACAACAAACACTCTATGTTCATAACTAATCACCGATATACTATCTAAGTAAACATTGGAATATTCTGTAACTTCTGTAAAAATGATTTGAAGTGTGACATTGGCTATACCTTCAGTATTCTCAAAATAGACAATCTGGTCTGTTGGCGAGCTTTCAGTTAAGGCCAGACACATTGTCTGTAGGTTATCGTTTATGGTCAAGTTAACCCCTAAAATACCTGGCTTATCTATCAGCATTTCAAAAGAAACGAAGTGAGCATTCGTTAAATTCATGTTTTGAGATATTGAAACCCAAGTTGAGTTTGTTGCTGTAATATTATCAACATTGAAAATATGGAATGAAGGTCCAGTTAATGGTGAAGAAGATTCGATATCAAAAATAAGCTCTGTGTCTAGTTTGTTAATTTCCCATCCAACTGCTTCATCCATAAAGCCTCCATTTACAGCTTTTTCCTCCTGTTCAGGATTAATTATGCTGAAATCAAAATTTATTTTCCTAAATACAGTAGGTAATTGTTCTCCAAATGAAACATTAGCTGAATAAAGATGATAGTCCCCAACATTTAGTGCGTAGAACCCGTCACTTGAATTAAGAAGGGGATACATGAATACCGTTAAGTTATAGCTAGCCTTTCCACTTTTTGTTTGGTTAATTTCTTGAATAGTTGTAGTGTTGAAATTATAATCTTCAGAAGATATACCAAATTGAATATTTTCTATTAAGACATCTCCTCTCTTACCTATGTAAACTTCAGCAACTATCTTGACAGAATCTCCCTTTATTGTATTTCCTTCAACAGAAATGATATTCAACTCAAAATCTGTTGTACTATCAAGAACAAGTATAGTGATGAAAAAACCACCTAACCCTACCACAATTAATGATGCAAGAAAAATAGAAGTAACTAGGGGTTTCTTGAAAGGATTTCTCATTACCCTAGTACAACTTCAGACCAATATATATTTTTGGAATAGTAGAAAAGAAAACTAACTAGCTTCAGTTTTCGACTCGTTTTCTTTTTCAATATCTACTTTTTGACCCATTTTTCTTTCTGTACCCGTTAGAAGTCGTTTGATGTTTGCTCTGTGCCTCCAATAGATGAAAACCACCATTACTGCACTAACTATCAAAGCCCATAAACTTTGATTACCAAAGAAACCATTACCACTACCACCAAAATACCAGTAAAAAGGCATGGAGATCAATGTTACAGTTAAATTCGAGAGAGACATTAGTTTTGTAAATTTCAAGAGGAAGAACCAGATAAACATGATTACTGCCCAAGCAATAGGGTTAATCCCCAACATTGCTCCTGCTCCTACTGCGGCAGATTTACCTCCTCGGAATTTAAGCCAAACAGGAAAACTGTGACCAATTATAGTCATAAAAGCCACTAAAGCTAGAAAGAATCCCTCATCTAAGGTCAATGGGAAACCACTGGTACTATCAGTTCCAAAATAACTATAATTACCAAACCAAAGATAAAACCGGGCGCATAAAACAGCTATTGTTCCTTTAAGCATATCTAGAACCAAAGTTGTTAACCCCGCTTTCTTTCCGAGAGTCCTCAAAACATTAGCAGTCCCCATGTTACCTGAACCGTGTTCTCTGATATCTATACCGTAACGAATCTTTCCGATTAGGTACGCAACAGGGATGGATCCACAGAAATAACCAAGTAATATTAATAAAATCTCATAAACTATTTCACAACTCATAAAGTAAAGATTTAGAGACTTTTATTTAAAATTTATTTGAAAATATGAAAATGAGCTAAAGTAACCACTAAGTTGAAGACAAGAAAAATAAGAAGCAAGTTTAGGAAGAATTTATTTCTCGACACAGATCATAGTCATTGTGCTACGTACATTCTCTAATGCTCGGAGATTTTCCGTAACAATTCTCTTTAATTCATCCATGGTATCTGCTTCAATCTTCGCAATTAGGTCATAGACACCATAGACTACATGGGCTTCACCGACATTGGGAAGAGACATAAGTTGGTCGAGTACGCTTTTTTCTTCTCCTATTTCACTGTTAATCAGGATGAAAGCTATTGCCATTTGGATTGCACCAACAAACAATATGTCAACACGTTTAATAAACTTTTTTCAGACAATAGCGATTTGTGTGCAAATCAGCGATATTTTATACTTGATTTAGCTAAATAATTATACATGCCTACAAGAGAATATCCTGAAAAATTAAGGAAACTAGCTCAGCCATATTTTTTTCAGAATCCAGAGATAGACGCAGAGAATCTAGTAATTTTGATTCATGGATTTGGGGCATCAGCAACAGAAACGCGTCCATTAGGGGAATTTCTTGTCTCACAAGGATATGATGTAAAAGGCATTCTTCTGAAAGGTCATGGAACTAAACCCGAGGACATGGATAAAGTCACTTGGGATGAATGGATGAATAACATACAAGAAGCATACAATAAATTTAACTCCAAATATACAAATATCTTTATTGGAGGGATTTCAATGGGAGGAGCTTTAGCTTTATACTCAACAACAAAGATGAAGTTCAAAGCGGTGTTTACTATAAATGCCTATTATCATTTATCAAAACCACTTTCATTCGTCGCATGGTTCTTCAGCCTTTTTGGAACTCATAGACAAAGAAATGAGGAAAGGGTGAAATGGTATGTTGAGAATAACCTGTTTTCTTATCCTGAAGATTCTATGACAGCAGCTCGGCAATTGTATAAAATGTTAAGTGAATTACATAAAGAAGTAAAAAACATCGTCATCCCTGTCTTAATTATACAATCTAAGGAAGATAAAACCTCAAAACCAGAAGGTGCAGATGAGTTGTATTTAGATTTAGAAACTGAAAAGGAGTTAGTGCTGCTGCAAAAGGGTGATCATATCCTTACTGTAGATCCTAATAGACAAGAAGCATTTGATAGAATTCTTTTATTTCTTGAAAAAGTGAAAAAATCATGAGAAAATATTGATAGACATGGTACTAGAATACAAAAGGTCAATAACGAAAGATATTAAAAAGATGAGAAAGAAAAGCGAATAGCGCAAGCTAAGCCTCGATGGTGTAGTTCGGCCAATCATTGCGGACTTTCACATGTGAAAGTCCGCGTGACAAAGCAGGGAAATCCGCAGACCCGGGTTCAAATCCCGGTCGAGGCACCAACTTTTTTCAAACAAAATTAAGAAAGTAAGATTACTAATTACAGAAATAGGAAAGGTACTATATATTAAAGCAGGATTCAAAGAAAGTGATTCTGAAATGGTCTTAAATCTTGAAGAATGAATGTAATCACAAAGATAAATTTAAAAAATCCAACCAACTGAAACTGTTGACCACAATGTTTTTCCAAATCGCGGGGATTGCCGAGTGGTCAAAGGCGCTGGACTTAGGACTGATATAGTAAGAAATCCAGTCTTTAGTAGTTCGGGAGTTCGAATCTCCCTCCCCGCACCAAATTATAAACATTTTCGGAATACAATTAAATTTGAAAAAATTCAATTTCTTCACTTTCAATATTGCCCCTCTTTTTTCTTAAATAGCTTGAAAAGAATAGTAATATGGTCATAATGTTGTCATGCACACTATTACAGGATAACTCTCTGGATTTAGGGGTCGTTATGGTAAAATTCGATCACAAGCTAGGTCCTATTGTTCTTTCAAATGCATCATCTTTAACTGAAGATCTTTTGATGAAACTTGCAATTAAAGGCACTTCTACAATTATGAATGGTCTTCCTTACGATTTATCGAATTCCAGGCAGTTTAGAGGTCTTCTCCAGTTATCCGAAGAATATTTCGTATATGGATTTGACATGGTCTTGATAGATGATGAGGATGATAAAGGAGCATTTGTGCCTGTTCTATTGTTCATAGTTTTTCCCACAAGCTCAGTACCTATTATTGGATCAAATCTTCGTTCTATTGAACAAATGTTATACAAATCTACACAAACATTTCTTACCCTATCACATCTAAATTCAGCGTTTGTTTTTAATCTACGATTAACCCTCTGTGAAAATTTGCTCTAAGCCCAAATAATTTTTTCTTTGTTTTTCGCTTACTTGATTAAATAAATTCTAAGAATTTCGACAGCTATAAATATGCTGGTCTTCTATATGGTAGTTAGAAACGCAAAAGATGATTCTATGAGTATAAAAGAACCACAAGAAGAACTAGAGGAAAGTGGGAAAAAATGGAGTTATTGGGGTATTGGTTTACTCTTCTTTCTTGTTTTCTTTGTAGCTTTAATGTTTATACTTGAAGCAGCAATGCAACCTAGAGAAAGTTTTACTTCAACATTAATAGCCTACATATTAGGAATTGTAGGCCTAGCCATTTTCGCTGGTTTAGTACGTGATAAATCTAGAGTCCTTATTTCTGTACCATTATTGTTAATAATTGTATTTGGAACCAGTTACTTGTTTAACTATGTAATTCAAGCTCCAGTATACAATCCATTTGCTCCAGTATCAGAAAGAGCGGTTTTGCTTCTTGATACTGTTGAAGGTATGAATGAAACATTAACAGATATAGGGATTCCTGCAGATCTGAACATGGAAGATATTCGTTATTTCAGTCAATTTGCTTTTGTAATTGACCTGATAATTGCTCTTCCGTTATTCCTATTCGGAACGCTGTCGTTGACGTGGATGGTGCAAATCTTTACGACACGACCAACAATCTGGACAATACTATCTGTATTATTTGCATTAGTATTCTTCTTCATTGGATTGCTCCTCTCGCCATTTATACATCTCCTCTTCTCAGGAGTTATTGTAATCACAAGTGATTTACTACCAGGAGCCCTATACTTGGGACAAGGATTTAGCATCTTTGCAAATTTTGAAAATGCAACACAAGAGGAAATGGATGAAGCAATATTGTCTTTCTATCTAGCCTCCGAGTACTTCCAGGCAAGCGCGGATAATTTAAATGGACTGCGGCAAGCAGGAATTATAGGAATAGCAAGTGCAATACCTGTTTTAGGCACGTTTATAGAAAATATATATTATGTCGCTTTAGCAGCGTTATCTATAGCTTCAGGATTAGGTCCATTTGCGAATGGTACCTTCTTTGTTTTAGAAGGTATGGAAGATGCAATGGCCTCCTTTGGCGAAGGTGGTGGCTTTCTTGAAACAAAAGACGGAACCGTTACTCAAATTGAGAGTGAGATAAATGACACAAGATTTGAGGAAGGAATAGAGAAAGTAAACGAAGGTCTATTAATTCTAGGAAATAGTACTGACTATATTGATGCTGCACTTGACGAGCTAAGTAATGTGAATGTTACTGATATTGCAGCTGCAATAAGTGAATTAGAAGATTATGGTGTCCCACCTGATGTAGCGGTTTCCATACTTGAACAAGTGGATATGATTGACTCTTACCTCTCAATTTTCGAAGGTGCAGTCAGAGTAATTGATGCTCTTCTAACCAAACCTAGTGGAAGTGACTCTGCGACTCTAACTCATTTCTTGTATGGAGCATATAGTTTGTTCAAAGCTGGAGATGTTATAGGGACAACTTCTTCGTTCTTTAATGAAACAGAAGGTGTTGATACTTCTTCATACTTTGATGATGCATCTGGTAACTTCAGTATTGTACATAACGAACTTCTTGATCCTGAAATCCAAGACATTGCAAATTCTGATACTCCAATCCTCAACGCAACAGTATCTTTCCTTACAGATATGGTTGGTTTAACTGTACCTTTATGCTCTTTAGGCGGTAACCTTGCTGAAGTTTTCTTCACAATGCAAGATACCATGAGTGTTTTTGAAGTTACTAATTATGAGGATATAGCAGATTATTCACCATTGATTAGTTCTATGGATTCCTTGCGAACAACAACTGGTGATATGGCTGTTGACGCATTTGCTACAGATGCACAAATCAACGATATCAGGACAAAAGCCACAAATAACACATACGGGGTGCTCAGTGATCCTGCTCTAAGTTTTACAGATCAGTTAATACAATTCAACTTAACTCAGAATGTTTACAATGCTAACAATATCGCAAATTCATTCTACTACATGTTTAGTGGATTAAGCCATTTGAGTTATAGTTTTAGCAATATAACAGCAGGATATGAAGAGTTCAACAATACAAACTATGTACCTGATGCTCAAGATCATTTCCTAGCTGCTAACACATCGTTACTTACATCAATCGCTGATCTCACTGAAGCAACCTATTATATGAATCAAACGGAGAGCGGTGGAATGACACAGTTATCAGGAACAAGAGACGCGCTATTAGGTATTCGAAATAGCCTATATGATACTCTGGATGAAGTAGACACCATCTTGACAATAATAGCTCTCCCTGATCCAACTACTGAGCTTGCAGCATTTCAAACGGCTATCGCTGATATAATTAGTGCATTTGCAGGTGTTAATGTTCAGCTTGAAGATGTGAACGCACAATAGTTCTATTTTCTCCTTTTTTTCTTTTTATTTGCACCTCTAAAGTTTTTTTGAACATCAAAATATCCGTTGCCTAAAGAGAATACCTTTTTTAATAAAACTAATGTATTTTATTAAAGATTTGAAGGGATGTCAATATGAGTCCAATGAATGTTTTTCTAGCATACGAACACAGTAAAAACGAATTTAGCGAGATAAAAGATCAATCTAAATTCCAAAAAATCATGGAATCTGATGCCACTGATATTAGTGCTCAACTGATGAGCATGGATATGGATGGTGTCCTAATCTTTAATCGAGAAAAAAATGAATGGCACCTTATTTTTGGTAAACACGTTGGCCTTGTAGCTCAAAGAACAGGGAGACGTCAAGCTGATAATATTAGTAGAGCAGGTTATCAACTCTCAACAGGAGAAAGAGTTGGATCAAGGAGTAGACTTGAGCAACTAACTGAAGATAGTATCGGAGATTTATACCTAACTGTTCAAGAGAAGTATATTGAAACAGACCTAGGTGGATTTCAAGGAGATTCTAGACAAGATTCTTATCCAAAAAAAGTATTTTCTAGAATTGAGAAGACAATTGAAGAACCAAAACCTCAAACTATTCCTGAGCAGAAACTAGGTCCACCAACAACATATCCTATAGACATGGAACCGGCCACTGGACCTGAAGTAGAACCTGAGCCCAAAGCTGAACCTCAAACGCTTGTTGTTCCTGATTCTGAGCCAGAGCCTGTTGTTGAAGAGCCAGAGCCTGTTGTTGAAGAGCCAGAGCCTGTTGTTGAAGAACCAGAGCCTGTTGCTGAAGAACCAGAACTTGTTGCTGAAGAACCAGAGCCTGTTGTTGAAGAACCAGAGCCTGTTGCTGAAGAGCCAGAACTTGTTGCTGAAGAACCAGAACTTGTTGCTGAAGAACCAGAACTTGTTGCTGAAGAACCAGAACCTGTTGCTGAAGAACCAGAACTTGTTGCTGAAGAACCAGAGCCTGTTGTTGAAGAACCAGTTGAAAAAACTCTTGAAGATACAATTGAAGACGTTGTAACTGAGGTTGTCGAGGATATTGCAGAAACAATTGCGAAGAGTGTAGCTGAACAAGTGGGTGACGATACACTCGAAGGAGTGGTTAAGGAAGCAATTGAAAAAAGATCAGAAGAACTTGTTTCCAAGGTTGTTGAAGAGGTTGTCGAAGAAGTAATTGAAGAAGTAACAGAAGAAATTGCTGAATCCTCTGCAGAAGATACAATTGAGGAGATTGTTGAAGAAATTGTTGAGGAGATTGTCGAAGAAGTAACAGAAACTGTAGAAGAATTACTTGAAGACGACCTAGAAGAAATAGTTGAAAAGGCTGTTGTAGAAAGTGTTGAAGGCATTAGCCAAGAAGCTGCTGAACATCTTGCAGAAGATGTTGTAGAAGAGGTTTTAGACGAAGCAGTAGAAGACATGGTTGAAGAAGCAGCAGAAGACGCAACTATTGATTTATCTGAAGCAATTGAACGATCTAGAAACGAAGACCAATAAGATTCCTAAAAACTCAACCCTTTTTTTTATTTTTTATTTTTCAAAAAGAATATATATTAAACTGATTTTCGTTAAGTGATGCCAAAAACTGTCTTAGCTATTCTTGCTGGAGGTTTATCGAGAAGATATCAAAAACAAAATACTGAATGGCAAGACAAGATATTATTCCAATTCAATAATGAGCCTTTTTTAGTTAATCTGATAAAAAGAAGCAATCTATTGTATGACGAAACGGTACTCTCTGTGAACTCTACAAATCGAGAAGAAGCCTATAAAACAATACTTCAAAAGCACAGTCTTGCGAATCAAATTGATTTTATCATAGATGATCAAAACAGTTCTTTTGAAGGAGTTATGCTTGGAATAGGTTCCATTTTACGTTCATTACGTGGCAAAGTTGTTCAAGTTCTACCTTCTGATAGACCATTTCTTATGCTTTCCATATTAAAATCAATGAAAATCTGCGATGAAGGAGTTAGTTTTTTCCAATCTGATACTGGGTTAATTGAACCCCTTCTTACTCTTTATGGTTCTAATATTTATTTTCCAAGAGAATTAGAAACCTTGTCTCTGTCAAGAGCTGATGTTCTAATGAGAGTCTCTCCATTATTAAAAATCTACAACGCTGATACAATAATATCTATGAATGACCTATCACCTAGAACATTTAGTAATGTGAATGTTCAGGATTATATAAAGAATGATAATAATTTCAACATAAGTGAAGAGAAAAATCTGACTATGCCCCCTCCTATCACCATTTCTCGCTCTTCACCTATTGAAAAACAAGGTTCATTTAAGGAGATAGATTGCCAGGATTATGTTGAAAAATTGAATGAACAGAACCATAACTATTCTGCTTTTCTCTGGAGTATGTTTTTCAGAAATCAATCTTTGATAAATGAGGGAAATTATAACTGTTTAGCAAAGAAATCTTTGAGGGCAGAACATCAGTTTTGGACAGATAAAAAAATACCCTTTTTTGCTCTTCATGCTTTGCAGGACTTACTATTTTTCTTCCCAGAAGAGAAAATAATTTCTGATATACAAAAAATAGACGCTCTCAAAAAGCAAATGAAAATTCAATCAAAAACTGTAACAAAACTAAACAAACTCAAAAAAGAGTAAATTTCTCCCTCATAGTAGAATTATACTTTTGTGACTTTAATTGCACAAACTTTGAATTCAGGAATTTTAGCATAGGGATCTAAGGCATCATTAGTTAGGAGGTTTGCTGCAGACTCTTTAAAATGAAAAGTCATGAATATAACACCCTCTTGAATTCTATCCGTTACTTTAGCAATTGTTTCTATTTTTCCTCTTCTAGATTCGATAGTGATTTTGTCTCCATTTTTAATATTTAGACGTTCGGCATCTTTGACATTAATTTCGCTTCTCTCTATAGGTCTTCTTTGATGAATCCCCTTAACTCTTCGAGTCATTTCACCTGTATGGAAGTGGTAGAGTATTCTTCCTGTTGTTAAAATCAATGGATAGTCATTGTCCGGTAATTCAGCAGGTTCAATATATGAGATTGCATGAAATTTACCTTTACCTCTAGAGAACATTTTTTCATGAAGAATTTTAGTACCTGGGTGGTTTTCATTTTTACAAGGCCATTGTAAACCTATCTTCTCAATTCTATCATAGCTAATTCCTGCATAAATGGGTGTGACCTCAGCTATTTCATCCATAATCTGTCTTGGTGATTCATATCTGTTTTCTATTCCAAAACGATTTAAAATCTCTTGGAGAATTTTCCAATCATCGATTCTTTCTCCTTCAGAATCTATCGCTTTTCTTACCCTTTGAACGCGTCTCTCTGTGTTTGTATATGTTCCCTCTTTTTCAGCAAAAGATTTTCCAGGTAAAATAACATCTGCATATTTAGCGGTTTCAGTTATGAATAGGTCTTGAACCACAAGAAATTCAAGTTTTTTGAGTGCAGAGCGTACATGGTTAGCATTAGGGTCGCTTAAAACAGGATTTTCTCCCATTATATAGACGCCACGTACGTTTCCTTCATAAACTTCATTCATTATTTCAACTAATGTAAGCCCTGGTGTTTCACTTAAATTTGAAACACCCCAAGCTTTTTGAAATTTCATTTTGTTTTCCTTATCTGACACACTCTGATAACCTGGATAGACGTCTGGTAATCCTCCGAGGTCACAGGCTCCTTGAACATTATTTTGCCCCCTAAGTGGGTTGACTCCTGTCCCGGGGCGTCCAATATTTCCTGTGATCATGGCTAAGTTTGCTAAACTCATTACATTATCTGTACCTGTTGTATGTTGCGTTATCCCCATTGAATATACAATTGCTGCAGTCTTAGCTTTTCCAAACATAATAGCTGCTTTTCTCAAATTCATTTGATCAATATTAGCTATCTTACATAGTACCTCAAGGGACACTTCTTCTAGTTTCGCTTTTAATTCATCAAAACCTTCGGTTCTTCCAATTACAAATTCCTCATCAATTAAACCTTCTTCAATGATTACCTTCATCATCGCATTAACTAAAGCAACATCTGAACCTGGACGTTGTTGTAGATGAATTTCAGAGTAGTCCGCTAATTCTATGGTTCTAGGATCAGCAACTATGAGTTTGGTAATTCCTTCTTGGACAGCTTGCTTTATTTTCACTCCAATTACAGGATGTGCTTCAGTTGTATTGCTTCCTATTACTAGAATAACTTCTGCTTTCGTTGTTAAATCATCAATACTATTCGTCATTGCACCGGAACCAAAAGTTCTTACAAGACCAGTGACTGTAGAAGCATGACATAATCTAGCACAGTGATCGATATTGTTGGTACCTATTGCAGCTCTAGCCAGTTTTTGCATAAGGTAGTTCTCTTCGTTTGTACATTTAGCTGATGTTAGGAAAGCAAGAGAATCGGGACCTGTTTCTTCTTTAATTTGTTTTAATTTTTGTTCGATAAAACCAAAAGCTTCATCCCAAGTAACTTGAACGAATTCTCCGTTCTTCTTTATTAATGGATGATTAATTCTTTCTGGGTGATACACAAAATCCCACCCGTATCTACCTTTTACACATAGTGCTAAACCATTAACAACGTTGCCTTCTGTAGAATCTACTTTAACTATTTTTTTGGTTATTGAATTAGTATAAAAATCAAGTTGACATCCAACCCCACAGTAAACACATGTAGTAGTAGTCTTTTCTAACTCATAGGCTCTTCCTGAGCCTTTAACGCTGTTAGACACCAAAGCACTAACAGGACACACACTAACACAATTACCACAAGCAACACATCCTGCATCTTCAAAGGTTCTCCCAAAACCAGGGCTTGGAAATGTTTCAAATCCTCTCTGTGTCATAGATAGCACTCCACAAACCTGTATCTCATCTGCAACACGAACACATAAACCACAACGAATACAAGCGGAATAATTTAATTCAAAGAATTCGTTTTTTTCTGAAAGATCAGTTTTAGGTCTTGTCCCTATATATCTACCAAGCCTTTCTTCTGGAACATATTCATATGCCAATTTTTGTAATTTACATGAACCCGCTTTATCGCATATGACACAGTTAAGAGGGTGAGATGCTAATAGTAATTCAACCAAAATTCTTCTAGCTTCATTAACTCGTTCACTTTTAGTATGAACTACTGAATTTGCTCTTACAGGAGTGCTACAAGCTGGCATAAGGGTATGTGCATTCTCAATTTCTATTACGCAAATTCTACATGCTCCAGTTGGTTTAAGTTCTGAATGATGGCATAAGGTTGGAATTTCAATATTGTGCCTAGAAATAGCTTCATAGTACGTATCAGTTGGCAAGCATTTGATTTCCTTATCATCAACAGTAATAGTAATTTGTTCTTTTAACATTTTCCACTCACCTTCTCAATGGCATCTTTAGGACACCTATTGTAACACATTTCGCAATGCGTGCATAAACGACAATCAATTCTAAAAGAAGTTTCTTTACTACCCATTATAGCTTCAACGGGGCAAATTCTGGCACAAAGACCACATTTAATGCACATTTCTTCATCTATTACAAATGTATAAAGCTCTGTACAGGTACGAGCTCTACATCTCAAGTCAGTGATGTGTTCTTCATATTCATGTCTAAAATGTTTAAGAGTGGACAAAATTGGATTTGGAGCAGTTTGACCAAGAGCGCAGAGCGAGGTGTCTTTAATAACATAACATAACTCTTCAAGATCATCTAAATCTGATAAATCAGCTTCCCCTATAGTTATTCTTTCTAATATTTCTAATGCTCGGAGTGTTCCTTCACGACAGGGAGTACATTTTCCACATGATTCTTTTTGTGTGAAAGCAAGAAAATACTGAGCTAAATCGACCATACACGTATTTTCATCAGCTACAACCATTCCTCCAGAACCCATTATTGATCCTTCAGCTTGTAATGTGTCAAAATCCACACTTAAGTCTAGTTTTGAAGCTGGAAGGCAACCTCCAGATGGACCACCTGTTTGAACAGCTTTGAATTCTTTATCATCCAGAATTCCTCCTCCTATACCAAAAATAATCTCACGTAAGGTTGTTCCCATTGGAACCTCTATCAAGCCAGAGTTTTTTACCTTTCCAGTCAGAGAAAAAATAGCTGTTCCTGTTGATGTTTTTACACCTACTTTTTTAAATTCTTCAACACCATTCTTCAAAATCCAAGCAGCAGCTGCCCAAGATTTCACATTGTTAATATTTGTTGGTTTCCCCCATAATCCGGAAGTAGCAGGAAAAGGAGGTCTAGGTTTTGGTGTTCCTCGCTTTCCTTCGATTGATGCCATCAGTGCTGTTTCTTCTCCACAAACGAATGCACCAGCTCCTTCTTGAATAATTACATCAAAATCAAATCCGCTATCTAAAATATTTTTTCCTAAAAAGTTTAATTCTCTTGCATCTTTAACAGTTTTACGAAATCTATGAACAGCTAAGGGGTATTCTGACCTTACATATATTATCCCATTTGACGCCCCAATAGCATAACCACCTATTATCATACCTTCTAATACACTATGTGGATCTGCTTCTAGAATACTTCGATCCATGAACGCACCAGGGTCACCTTCATCAGCATTACAAATTACATATTTCTCCTTCCCTGGAGCATTTCGGCAGAATTCCCACTTCAAACCTGTTGGGAATCCTGCTCCTCCTCTACCTCGCAATCCAGATTCCTTGATTGCTTCGATTACTTCTTCAGGTTTCATAGAAAAAGCTTTCTTCAGGCCAGAATATCCTCCAAAATGAAAATATTCCTCAATATTTTCTGGATTTATATGACCACAATTTTCTAAAATCATTCTTTTTTGTTTTGCATAGAAATCAATCTCATTGTATTTTTCTATTTTCTTTCCAGTTTTAGGATCTTCATAGAATAACTCTTCTACTGGTTCATTGTTCTTAAAATGAGATTCGACTATTTTTTCAACATCTTCAACTTTTACTTTACAATATAGTGTTTCCTCAGGTTTAATAAAAACTAAGGGGCCTTGAGCACAGAAACCATGACAGCCTGTGAAAGTTACTTCTATTTTTTCATGAATACCTGCTTTAATTATCTCTGATTCAAATTTCTTTCTAATTTCATTGGATTTTGAAGAAATACACCCTGTTCCTTGACAAATTAAGATTCTTCGTTCATGGTTCTTCTTCTTTGGGTTTCCATTAGTCATTTATTTTTTCTCTCCTTTTTCTTCTTCCTTACGCATTTTTGTTAAAAGTTTTTGAAGTTTGTTTGGTGTCATTTGACCATGAACTTCACCATTAATTTGAACTACTGGTGCTAAAGCGCAGCACCCTAAACATGCAACTCTTTCGAATGTAAACAACTGATCTGAAGTTGTTTCCCCAGATTC
The DNA here is from genome assembly GCA_019894795.1 of Candidatus Heimdallarchaeota archaeon. Taxonomy (GTDB): domain Archaea; phylum Asgardarchaeota; class Heimdallarchaeia; order Heimdallarchaeales; family Heimdallarchaeaceae; genus UBA460. Next base: position 17,357 of record JAGXNV010000003.1, read on the forward strand.
GATACCTAAAATATTGTTTATAGTAGTAGTAAGGGTTGATGCCCCTTTTACGAAACAAGCTGTACCCATACAAACTGTAATAATATTTTTTCCGGGTTTAACAAGCTTAAAATGTTCGTAGAAAGTTAAAATGCCATAAATTTTACTTAAGGGGATGTTTAATTCTGATGATAACAGCTCAAAAGATGCATGAGGCAAATATCCCTCATCTTTTTGAATTTCATTTAAAATCTGAATTAATGCACTAGGATCTGAGTCGTATCTTTTTAAAATATCCCATATTCTGTGTGATTCGGTAGAAGACATTACAAAAAAGTGAAACATAAGTAATACTTAATCTTTGCTGATAACTTTAAAGATTTTTTATATAAATCAATAATAACCATTGTTTATTTACAACACCTATAAGGGAAATAACTTTAAAACTAGCTATAAAATTGTCTCCTAGATGAAAACTACTCATAAGGTTTACTTTCAGAACTCACAAAGCCTGTGTAATTTGGAAAATGAATCTATTCATTTGGTGATAACGAGTCCTTTATATCCTATGGTCAAGATGTGGGATGATAATTTTTCTTTGCTGAATCCCAAGATAAAACTTGCTTTAAAAGCTCAAAATGGCAAAGAAGCTTTCGAACTAATGCATAAAGAATTGGATAAAGTATGGAATGAAGTATACCGTGTTCTGAAGCCTGGAAGTATTGTTTGTATTAACATTGGTGATGCCACTAGGAGTATAGGTGGCGATTTTAGTTTGTTTCCTTCACACTCAAGAATTATTTTTCATTGTTGTGAAATTGGATTTAGTTGCTTACCACATATTATATGGAATAAGCAGACCAATGCACCTAACAAATTTATGGGATCCGGTATGCTACCTCCAGGTGGTTACATTACATTAGAGCATGAATTTATTTTGATCTTCAGAAAAGGAGGAAAACGGGAGTTTAAAACTATTGAAGAAAAAAGAGAACGATTTCTAAGCCCCTATTTTTGGGAAGAGAGGAATATGTGGTTTTCTAATATATGGGATCTTAGGGGAGTTCATCAATCTTTAAAAAATAATAAAGTAAGAGCTAGAAGTGCAGCTTTTCCTTTTGATCTTGCTTATCGTCTAATTAATATGTTTTCTCTTAAAGGTGATACTGTTCTAGATCCTTTTCTAGGAACAGGAACTACCACTTTAACAGCTATGGCATCTGCAAGAAATAGTGTTGGTATGGAAATAGAAGAGAATTTTCGAGAGATTATACAAGAAGGAATAGCAAATATTGTAGAATATGCAAATCAATACAATGAAGAAAGAATTCAGCGTCATATTGAATATGTTTCAAAGCGCAACGAAAACCAAAACAAAATCAAATATATTAACAAGCATTATGGGTTCCCAGTCATTACAAAACAGGAATTGGAATTTAAATTAAATATATTGAAAGAAGTACGAATTGATGAAGACAGCTTTGAAGTAGAGTATGTTGATTAATCCTTAAACTTATTAGTTGGGTTTTTTCTGTTTCAACATAACTAACTGATGTGCTTGATTTGTCCATAAAAACAAGAGTAGCAATTATCATACCTGAACCAGATTTAGCTGCAAATACTATCTGGAACGAACTGTACAATCAATCTTATTTCAAAGAAACAAATCAGCAGTTTGATGATAAACCAGTTTTCCAGCACACTAAGTATCTGAATGATATTAAAATTCTTCATTCAAAGAAGGATGGTGTAGCAAGCAATCACCTTGATTCTGAAATAGAAGCTGAATTGTACATATTCGCAAGTAGACACAGGGCAGCATCAGGAACACCAGCTCTATTAATTCACCCAACAGGCAATTGGAATCAGATCACACTAGAAGGTAGGGAGAAAGAACTCTCTTATACATCAGCTTTTGCACTCAAACATGGGTTAAAGAATTTGGTTTTAAAACAAGAAGAATTTGGTTTGGAAGATTTCAAAGTGGATTTGGAAGTTACGCATCACGGTCCAACCGAACTTAAGACACCTCTTGTTTTCATGGAACTAGGCAGCAGTGAAGAGTTTTGGGTGAATAGTAAAGCTGCTTTAGCAGTTGGACAAGCAATAATGGAAACAGCTGAAGAGTTTATCAAAAGGAGCAAATTCAAAGGTATCAGCTATATTGGCTTTGGAGGAAATCATTATGCATACAGATTTCGTAAGCACGTTGTAGCAAATGAAGAAGTATATGTCAGCCATATAGCAGCTAAACATACATTGGATAACCTGACTGATGCAATAATCTTGGAAGCTTTTGAGAAAACAATTGAAAAACCAAAAGGAGCTCTTATCGATAAAAAAGGAGCAAAATCGGAACAAAGAAAGAAAATAATTGAGATTGTGGAAAGTAGTGGAAAAGAATGCATTCAAATTTAAGAAATATAGATTTTGAGTAGAAAAAACTTCTTGTTAATTTGCAGATAAGTGTGGTTCTTTTATATGCTATTTTAGGTAAGCTTATGATTCTATGAATGCTGAGGATCTTACAATTATTATCACTGGGGCTTCATCTGGGATAGGGAAAGCAGTAGCTTTAGAGCTAGCAACATTTAAACCTACAATGGTTATTGTTGCTAGAAGGCAAAGAAACCTGATGAAAACTGCGCATCTATTAAAGAAAAAGGGAGTCAAAGTGTTGCCGATTATAGGTGATGTTAGAAACAGGGATGATCAAGAAAGAATAGTTAATCTTACAATGAAAGCGTTTGGGAGCATTGATATTTTAATCAACAACGCGGGATTGGGAAAGACAAACTTGTTTATTGATCAACCAGAGTCGGAAATTGATGAGTTAATAGAGACTAATTTATTAGCACTAATCAAACTTACCCGTAAAGTCTTACCAATAATGAAAGAGCAGGGAAGAGGACATATTATCAACCTTTCTTCGACATTAGCATTAATCCCACCATATCCATTGGCGGTGTATAGTGCAACTAAGGCTGCAGTCAAAACATTTAGTGACTGTATCAGAGAAGAAGTGAAAGAATATGGAGTAAAGGTCTCAACAGTATTTCCTGGTCCTTACAAAACTGAATTCAGTAAAGTAGCAGGTTACGGTGATTCAGGTTTTCAAGGATATGAAGTAACAAAATTAGCTAAAAATATTGCTAAACTTGTAACCAAACCTAAAGATGATTTAATTAAACCATGGTTCTTCATACCTCTTGTATGGCTGACTAAATTCTCAAAATTCATGAGGAAGAAAGTCATAGCAGGAATAGCTGATACAATAATGGTTGCTAAAAGAGAATCGGATATAATACAAGAAACTAAGCAGAAGAAAGAAGAAGTTGAAGTTATAGCAAGATAACTTATTTCTCAGCCAATTTTTGCAATAACTTAATGCTGGTCTTTACGCCTTTGTCAAACCATTCAGTCATCAAATTCTCGTTTGGGGCATGATTAGCTTCGTCTGGTTGAGCATATGGAATAATATAGATTGGTTTCTTTGTGATCTTGTATAAAGAATATAATGGAAGACTTCCACCTGCAAGCAGCAGTTTCAAAGGTTTTTGTCCAAATCCTTCTTCAATAGCTTCAGAGAGCACCTTAGTCCAAGGTAATTCAAGAGGAGTAAACAATGGCTGGAAACTTGCACCAAAACTAATTTTACATTTATCCAAAACATGAGCCATCCTTTCAGATTGACCCCTTAGCTTATCTAGATGAGCAAGGATCAGAGACTCCATTTTTTCTGGTGTTTGGTTAGGCACCATCCTAATATCGATTTCTACAACTGCTTCACGGGGGATAATGTTTTTAGCATTCTCTCTAATCTCTCCGGATTTAAATCCTCGAATGTTAAGGGTTGGTCGAAACATCACTCTATGAGTTAAAGGTTGATCCTGTTCTTCACCAAAGTAGGATATGCCTAATTGTTTCTTGTATATTTCAGGGTCACGATTAAGATTTTCTGCAGCTTTTAGTGCTGCTTCAGTAGGTACAAAAACATCATCGTAAAACCCTTCGATCAAACATTTGCCATTTTCATCTCTCATGGTTTGTAGAATAGCTAGTAAATCCCAAGCAGGATTGGGTTGGATACCACCAAAATTTCCACTATGAACATCACTATCGGCAGATTGCAACTCAATTCTTAAAGTCTGTATACCTCTTGCACCAAATTCGAGTGTGGGTTTCCAGGAAGGATCAGCAGGACCATCAGAAACAAGAATTAAATCAATATCGTCAAAAAACTCCCTTCTCGTATTCATGGCGTCTTCAAGATGAAAAGAGCCTAATTCTTCTTCTCCATCGAAAATGAATTTTACAGATAATCCAAGTTCATTAACTTTATGCAAACATTTTATGGCACAATAATGAGCATAGAACTGCCCTTTATTATCACCAACTCCACGAGCATAAATCCGTCCCTCACGTATTTCTGGTTCAAAAGGTGGTGAGTTCCACTTGTCTAGAGGTTCAGGGGGTTGAACATCATAGTGGCCATAGAAAAGTAAGGTTGGTGTATCCTTCTGGTGTATTTGGGGTTTCCATTCTGCAAGAACGACAGGATTGCCTTTTGTTTGAATTATCTCAACATAGTCTGCGGTTTGTTCTAGTGTCTTCTTTAACCATTCAGCTGCTACTTCCACATCTTCGTTGTTTTTTGTTATGCTGGCGATTCGAAGCAACTCAAACAGTTCATCATAAAAATTCTGCTTATTAGCTCGAAAAACTTCAATTGGTTTCATGTTTTGACAAATGTAACATAGAGTTATTATATAAAAATAAATGCAAGCAAAGATTCATTAGATCTTAATTAGAGCTTAAACATTTCTCTAGCTCATCTTTTAATTCCTGAAAATTGAGCAGTGTATTAAGCCGTATATACTCACTCACAACACCTTGCAACTCATCATGAGGGAGATTTCCTGCAATTCCAGCAACTTCATCAGGAAACTCACGGAAGAGTTTGTCTATCCCTTGAACATCACAAGAATGGAATTTTTTTAGTATTCCTTCAAAACACTCTGCTGACTTTTCTGGAAAATTATGTGTTAAACTAAAGAATTTTGCAAGAATCTTTGATTGTTTCTCAATTAAGTCATCATATTCTTGACCTTCGGTTTTTGCTCCTGTGTGAAAGAACTTTGCAGTTCTTGAAAATAATTTTTCTGTCATTGATTGACCCTTATACACTCTCTTACCAATCTCAATAATTAACCCAGCTTCTTTCAAAGTATGAAGATGCCTGTACAAAGTTTTATCGGGAGGCAAGGTACTAGCATGCTTTGTATACTCTTCTTTAATCTCTTTGAAAGTTTTATATCCTTCTCTTAGAACCTTTATAATTGGAAAATAAAGCGGATTGAACATCTTTTTTACTGTTTCCTCATTATCAATGAACATAACAGATTCTTGCTCGTCTTCTAATATATCTTGGAATGTCATATTATCAGCCAAAATTCATTTTAACAGTTTACAAAAGAATATATAAGGTTTCTCATCTAAACTGATACTAATTCTCACTCAATATGAGAAACATTTAAATACATGTTATTCTTATGTAATGTGAGAACTATTCTCATACAAACTGAGAATTAGGTGAGAAACATGGTATCAAGTAGAAAGAAACAAGATCAAATCAAAATAGATTGGCGTAAAGAGAGGCAAGCTTCATTCGAAAAGTTCATCTTATACAGGGGAAGCTTGCAATAATTTTTTTCTTTATCAAAATTGAAATTTAGGTGGAAATATTGACAGAGAATAAAATGGAAACTGAATCATCCTATAGAGATGTGTTTAGAAATAAAGAATTTGTTAAACTGCTTTCTGGGCAATTTTTTAGCAATATAGGTGATGCGGTTTTTAGAATATCGATTGTACTTTATGTTTACAGTCTTACTGGTTCAGCTGCTCAAATGACATTCGTTTTGGCAGCTCAAACATTACCTTGGATTTTAATCGGACCAATTTCAGGGGTTTTAGCAGATAGAGTAAGTAGAAAAGCAATCATGGTGTCAGCTGATTTTCTGAGAGCAGCTTCTATAATTGCTATTCCTTTTGTCAACTCATTCTATATATTGCTGATAATAGCTTTTATAGATGGAGTGGGGTCTTCAAGCTTCGCAGCTCCAAGATCAGCTGCCATTCCTGAAATTGTTGGGTTGAAGTCATATGTTAAAGCAATTAGTGTAAGCAGACTAATCTTCCAAACTTTAGCTGTATTAGGACCTCTTATGGCTGCACCAATCTACGCATTCTTTGGTCCACCAGCATTTTGGATAACCAGCGGATGTTATGCTTTATCTGGATTAATAATACTAAGGACAGTAATTCCATCGGCATCAAGAGAAAAAGAAACATTGACTGTTAAAACAATATTTAGTGATATGAAAGAAGGGTTAGTTTTTCTTTTTAAACATCCAATAATCAGAACACTGCTAGTATTATTTGCTTTTGTAGTGATTGGTACTGCTTTTGCTGGGCCTTTGTTATATCCTTGGATATTCGAGATACGACATGGTGGAAATATGCTACTTGAACAACTAGCAAATATAGAATACGGAATTATTGGTGCTTTAGTAGCACTTGGAACCGTTATAGGAAATATACTATTTGCTAAATTTGAGAAAAAAATAGGTAGGTCTAGAGCAATAATAGCAGGTGTGGTGGCCTTAGCAATATATTATATGATATTCATATTTACACCATCAATTTACGTAATAGGTGCTTTTGGTCTAGTAACAGGCATAATGCTAGGAATGCATAGTCTAAGTATCAATGCCTATTTTGCAGAGGAAGTTCCCAATGAAATAAGAGGAAGAGCATATAGTGCTACTAATGCATACATACAAGTGTTTAGTGTTGTCTGCTTATCGCTTTCTGGATTAACATCAGAAGCAATAGGAATTGCTAACACTATGTTGATGGCAAGCGGAATACTACTTCTAGGTATAGTATTGCTAAGCGTTAAAACAAAACTATTCAAATTCACCAATTTTAAAACTGTGGCTACTACTCCTATAGCAGGTGATTAAATATGAGTGCTTTTACACTCCTTTTTTTGTTAATAATCAATAAAAAAGAAATAAGAAGTAAAAAAGGCTGGAACTATTGTCCCATTAATGCGTTAAGAACAGCCATGACTGTACAGAGCCTGTTCTCTGCTTCATCAAAAACAACACTGTTTTCGCTCTCAAAAATCTCTTCTGTAGCTTCCTTATGTTTGTATGGTAAGCAATGCATGAAAATAAAATCTGGTTTAGCGTTAGCACATAATTCATCTGAAACGATATAATTACTGAAGACTGCTAGCTTTTCTTTTTCTTGGTCTTCTTCACCCATTGAAACAAATGTATCTGTAACTACAACATCTGCATCCTTTACAGCTTCTTCTGCATCATTTGTAATGACAATCTTAGCGCCTGTTTCTTCTGCAAAATCCATAGCCAATTCTACAACATCATTTGGGGGTTCATATCCTTTCGGTGTTGCCACTGACATGTCAATACCCATCTTAGCACATCCAATAAGTAAGGAGTTACAAACATTATTTCCATCTCCTGACCATGCTAGTTTCAATCCAGCTAACCTGTCCTTGTGTTCTTCAATGGTTAATAAATCAGCAAGGATCTGTAATGGATGATATTTATCTGAAAGAGCGTTGATAACAGGAATAGTGGAATACTTTGCTAGTTCCTTAACATCTTCATGGGCATAAACTCTTGCTAATACACCATCAAGCATTCTTGAAAGCACACGAGCTGTGTCCTTAATGGTTTCTCCAGCACCTAATTGAATGTCTGAAGAGCTCAAAAAGATCCCGTGACCGCCTAAGTAATACATGGCGACCTCAGTAGAAACACGAGTTCGAGTTGATCGTTTTTGGAAAATCATTCCTAGAGTTAGACCTTTAAGTGGTTTTTCTCGATTATAGGCTTTAAAATCAGCCTTCAGTCTTTTAGATTCATCAAGAAGAAAACGAATTTCTTCTGCCGTAAAATCTTTCAATGAAAGAAGTGACCTACCTTTCAAATCCATAGTTTTCACTAGTTAAAAAATCTCAAAGGAATTTAAAAAATGTTCGATATGAAGTTCCTTTAATTATTGTTGAAAGAAAATAAGGTTTAAAGAGAACTTCGCTATTTATTAGCTGAATAAAATGATTAACTATAAGAGACTCATAATTTCAACAATTACCGGAGCTTTGCTTGGTATTATTTGTATTATAGGCGTTGGTTCAAGACTTTTTGCAGGAGATTATCTAGGGAACATAGTTTATTTATTGGGAATCTGGATGTCTCGACTTGTATTAGGAGTAACAATCGGGTTCGTGGGAGAATTTGTAATTGTTCCCGGAATCAGCTGGAAAAAGTGGATAAATGTAAGTATAAGAGGAATATTCTTTGGACTATTATTCTCTACAACAGTATTGTTAATCGATCCATATTTCAATTTCATGACATTTGGAGCAGGGATAACATACGGGTTGATAATAGATTTAGTAGCAACATTCCTTACAGGTGAAAAAGCAGCTAAATTATTTACAAGAAAGAAAACAGAAAAAGAAGAAAAGAAAGATTAGAAGAATGTTGGTTCACCTTCAAAAACTCTCTTGGGAGGTTCCATCTTAGCTGTTTGAAGAAATTCTTCAAAGTTAGGTCATTTCTCTTCTTTCTTCCTACATTAAATCTTTTCACTTTCGATAATAGTCTAATGATATTTCAATGAGAAAGTATATTTATATTAAAAGGATAGTAAGAGATGAGCTGAATGACAACTATAGAATCTAAAGAAGATGAAGAATTAGCATTTTATTTGGATATCTTGAGAAAAAATCTAAGAGATATTGAAAAAAAATTTAAGATCAACTATTTAGGTATATTTGGTTCATATGTAAAAAAGGAACAAAAAAAGGGTAGTGATATTGATATCCTAGTTGATTTTTTTGAAACCCCTAGTTTATTTCAATTCATCCGTTTAGAACACTACTTAAGCGAATTACTAAAAACGAAAGTGGATTTGGTTATGAAAGATGCACTCAAACTTAATATAGGAAAACAAATCCTCAAAGAGGTTATCAAAGTATGAACCCAAAACGAGTATACAATGATTATCTAAATGACATACTTGATTCAATTCTGAAGATTGAGCAATTTACTGAAAACATGAAATTCAATCAGTTCAAAGAGGATGTCAAGACGTCATATGCTGTCGTTCGAGCTTTTGAGATAATCGGTGAAGCAGCTAAGGAAATACCAGCTGAAATTAAAGATAAATATTCAAATATCCCTTGGAAGGAAATGGCATCAATGAGAGATAAATTGATTCATGCTTATTTTGGTGTTAATCTTGAAGTTGTCTGGAAAACAATTCAGGAAGAAATTCCATTACTGAAACCCTCAGTTCAGAAAGCTATAGAAGAAGAAAAGAATAGTAAAGAATAATTCTCTCACGAACTTATTGTTTAACTCTTTTTCTCTTTCATATTAATTGAAATGTGATTATGAGAGAACTGGTGAACAACATTATCAGCATAGAAACTGTACCAAATTCAGGAACAACAACAATATTGACAGGAAGCTAAAGGATATGGATCTATTGCTCCTGCGGTTCCGTTAATTGAATGAGTTCCCACTCCTAGCCAATCGTCCCAATGATTTCCTTCTAAGGCTATTTCATCATACCTTGGTTATGTAACTCAATATATAATCAATTTTAAGTTATAAAATGATGGGTGAAGGAAAGTATGTTAAAGGTGCGAATTGTTTTACAAAAAATAAAGGAAAAAGAAGTATTTTATCTCTTCTTCTTTCGATAGAAAACAGCAAATAATCCAAGCACCACTAAACCTATAATAACTGATTCAGTTGAGAAAGGTGCATGAACAATATTAATTGTTCCAGGAATGAACTTCCAAGTCCCCTGATCTAGTTCTTCATAGATCTGAATCAATAATCCAGAACTAGCTTCATAATATGCATTTACTTCGTAGGCTAATCCCCAAGTGTTGAAAAGCCTCGTATCATCGTATTTAACGTGAATCGCATCATATGCATCACCATTTGTAGTTGTAACGGCGGGGGTACCAACAACCAAACCTAGATTTGGATCGTAACTAATATCATCTCCCAGAACAGCGGTTGGAGATATTGCAAATAGAGTAAACTTATGCCAGGATAGATATAAATCAGATATACTACTGAATTCTTCTAAGAGAATATACCTTGGATCTGCATGTTCTATTGATCCAGCTAATGCTGTAGTACCATTTGCGAATGTTATTTTTCTATTGTCTGGATTTGTCATATCTGCAAATTTCGTTTCATGTAAGACTGTCATTTCTATTGATTCTGTTCCATTTGAAGTAAAAAGCTCTGCTAGCATTATGGTAGTTCGATTATTATAAACCACCAGAAAAATCAATCGAATGTCAGTTGGATCTTCTATAAGACCAAATCCATAATACTCTACAGGTCTGATAATTATTTCAAATTGAATCAATTTATCAGGGATATCTATTGGTGTAAATAGCTTCTTAGCTGTAATTGTTACATAAGCCTGCAGTGTATCAGCTGCAACAGCTGTATCTATCAGCAGTTTCCCCTCTACTGATGTACCAGTTCCTACTTCAATCTGATCAGATGCTAATATTGCATTAGAGACATTTGAGAGTAGCATTGATGTTAGCAAAATGCTTAATGTGACTATAGTTATAATTCTAATCTTTTTCATAGTAACATTAAGTAGTTCAGATAAATGAAGTTTTTGCATGTAAGTCAAACTAGAAGAAATTAACAAAAAAGGAGAAATAGAGAGAAATTATCTTTTTTCTTTCTTTCCAACACATTGAACCACTGGATTGGTAGAAAATAAGATTATCGCTATTTCAGTAGAAAATTGAATTGAGAAATAAAAGAAAAGAAAGATTAGAAGAAGGTTAGTTTTTCTTTCTTTTTCGCATCCCCATTTTCTAATTTCTTAAGTGCTTTCTCAATCTTCCTCCTTAATTCTGGATGTTTTTCTTCTTCCATAAGGTCCCTCAATGGCATTACAGCTCTTTTATCTCCTGTTATACCTAATGCAAAAGAAAATAGCTGTAATCTCTCCACATCTCCATCTTGCAATGCTTCTATTAATGGAATAACAGCTGATTTCCCTAACAGCCCTAAAGCATATGCAGCCTCCCATATCAATCGTTTATCCTCTTGCAAAAATCTTATCAGAGGCTCCACTGCTCTTTCATCTCCCAACCTTCCTAATGTTTCAGCTACAATTTGTGTCAATTCAATATCTTTTTCTGTTTGCAGCAAGCTTATCAGAGGTTCTACTGCTCTCTTATCTCTTATCTCTTCTAAACGTATAACCGCATCTCTTCTTATCTCATAATATTCAGATTGTAACTCATTGATCAATAATGAAACTGCTCGGGAAACGTTAATTTTTGCTAGAGCCTTAACTGAACATTCTCTTGAGTCATGTTGTTCGTCTTTCTGTAACAACGTCACCAAGGGCTCTTCTGCTCTCACATCTCCGATATGTCCTAATGCTTCTGCATAATATTCTTTTATATAACGATATTCTTCTTTCTGTAACGCTTCTATCAGAGGTTCCACCGCTCTTTCGTCTCTCAGTCTTCCTAACATCTCCGCTACAAGTCCTCTAGTAATCCCGTCTTTATCTTTCTGTAAAATGTCTATCAATGGTTCCACTGCACGTGTATCACCTAACTGACCTAAGGCATAAATAAGCACTCTTCTTTTTATAATACTATCTTCAGTATTTAGTTTTCTAATTAACCCTTCAAAAGTGGTCTCTTCTTTCATTATCGTCAACTACAAATTAACGATTCTGAATTACTTAAATGTTATTTTTGTAGAAGAAATAGAAAGAAAAAAAAGATTAGAAGAAGGTAGGCTCACCTTCGAAAACTCTCTTGGGAGGTTCCATCTTAGCTGTCTCAGCGGGAGAAAGAATTTCAATTAACTCGTAATTGGAAGTACCCAAACCCATTTTTTCAACAAATTGTACAGTTTCATAAGGATCTTTGTAAGGTCCATGGACACGAGTGAAGGGATGGAGATCAACTTCAGGGTCGAGGTTGACATGCTTAAAATATGGTGGAATATTCTTCTCAATCAATCCTTCTTTCTTAATTAAGTCCAATGTAGCTGTTTCTATGGCAACAATATCCTTGCTACCAACAGCACCAATGTCGTTGACGATAGGCATCTGACCAACCCCTAGACAATCACAATAGGCTGTGATTTGGTTAAGGATGTTGATGTACATCACTTTCTCAGGTTTAAAAGTTTCAAGAACCTTCTGTGTTGCTATGGCCATCATCTCCTGAAATGCTGTATAACTTTCACGTGGAAGTTTAACAGCTCCCAATCCACCATCAACTTGTAAGCAAGTAAAACATTGATGACAGTCGTGATAATTTCTTCGAAGATTATCTTTTTCTTCATCATAACTTAGGGCACCATATGGACATGATTCTACAAGTTTCTGCGCTAGCTCTGGTGTGCCTTTTGCTTTATCCCAGTATTCGTCAATGGCTGAAGCACCATGTATTTTTCTCCATCGAGTTGGACCAGAATAACCACCTAAGGCAAGATTCTTGATAGCTCCTCCATAACCACAAGCACCATGACCTTTGGCATGCGCGAGATTCACTAAAACATCAGCATCAATAAGGGCACCAGCTAGGTCTAGAGTATCTATCCCTCTGTAGTTAATTTCAACAGGTTTGGTATAACCATCTTTAACTCCAGCAATAGGAATAATGGGACAACCACATGTTTCAGAAGTATAACCTCTGTTAACAGCATTATATACACTGGTTGGGTTATCTGTAACAAAAGGGTAGCCTCCAGCTTTTTTGATAGCTTCAACAATTCTTCTTACAAAGAAAACAGGAATAGTTTGGTAACCATCACTGAAACCTAAATGCATTTTGACGGCGACTTTATCCTTTTTCTCTATAGGGGTTTCTTCTAGTAAAAGTTCGACAATTTTGTCTAGTTTAACAGCAAAGGAAGCAAAAGTAGAACTTCTTCCATTCTGAAAAGAACCAAAATAAACTTTAGATTTTTCTGAACTCATGAAACTCGTAAACTTTGGTAAATTAATAAATAGTTCGCATGAAATTTTTGTTTCAACCAATTGTTAATATTGAAAAAATCATCAACTAATGTGATACAATGTCAAAGGATTCTTGGATAAAGGGAAAAACCTGTATGATAACAGGTGCTAATACAGGGATAGGGAAAGAAACGGCAAGGCAAATTGCTGCTTTAGGTGCGCAAGTAATAATGGTTTGTCGTAACCAAGAAAAAGGAGAGCAAGCTAAAGAAGAAATAATTCAAACAACAGATAATCAAGATATTGAACTTTTGATTTGTGATTTGGCTTCATTGAAGGATGTAAAACGTTTTACAGAAGAGTTTCTACAAACTCACGCTAATTTGCATGTTTTGATAAACAACGCAGGAGTGTTTCATATGAAGAGAACTACTACACAAGATGGATATGAAAGCACGTTTGCTGTAAACTATTTAGCTCATTATTATTTAACTGAACTATTACTCCCTCTCTTGAAGAGAAGTTTTCCTTCTAGAATTATTAATCTCTCCTCTAACATACATAGAACCTTCAAAATTAAAATGAAAGATCCTCTTTTAGAAAAAGGATATATGGGGCAACTAGCTTATAGCAATTCCAAAACTGCAATGGTTCTATTTACCAACAAACTTGTTAGAGAACTGGAGGGAACTAAAGTAGCAGTGAACTCCGTAAATCCAGGACATGTAAAAACACAGATGACTACTTTTGGACTTTCTAAATGGTTCAGAAAAATAGCTGATATTATACCAACCCGTTCAATTGAACAGAGTGCAAAAACCTCAGTGTATGCTGCTTCCTCTAATGATATAGCAGGAATAACTGGAAAATACTTTACTGATTGTAAAGAATCAAAAACTGCAAAGATGACAAAAGACACAAAGAATCAAGATTTCTTGTGGGAGTTAAGCAAGAAATTAGTAACAGAAGCTTTAGCGAAACAAGATTAATAAGCATGCATTCCAATTTTTATTATAATCAGAACAGGTTATACGAATGCCTAAACCATATAGTGTAATGATGGATGAGATAAATAGTCGGCTTCAAGGGAAAGTGGGGGATGAGCGAGCAAAGGAAATTCGTCAATTACTGAAAGAAATTCAATTTGACGTTGGAGACTATAGAAAGATCAAGGATAAGCTGAAACGAGATTTAAAAGAAATAGAAACAATAGAACAAGCAAAAAAAGCATCTCGTAAAGGGGGCCAAACGAAGAAGGAAACCCCTCAATTTGTAGTTATTGGTGCAGCTAATAGCGGGAAGAGCACTCTAATTAACAATTTAACAGGAACAAACTTTCTTGTTGCAGATTATCCTTATACAACGACTGAACCGCAATATGGAGCTCTGAAGTACGACAAAGTTAATTTTCAGTTAGTAGAACTACCAGCAATATATGAAGGATGTTGGGATAGCGATAAATCGACTCTGGCCATAGTTCATTCAACAGACTGTTTATTGATTCTAGGGCGGTCGATAAAAGATTTCAACCTGGTATTATCTGAACTAAAAAGGAATAACATACATCTAAGAGCAGAACGAATGGACGAGGGTTTTGCACAATTAACTCCAAGAACATTACCAGCATTTTTAGTATACGATGAAAACCTTGAGGTTATACCTTCAACAGGTTTGAAGATGATATCAAATGAAAACCTTGAAACAATAAAGAAGGCGATGGTTGAGATAACTAGACCTAAGCGTATTTACACAATGGATTCCTTTAACAAAATAGAGGAACTCCCAGTAGTATTCTTCAAAGATCAACTAACAGTAAAAGATGTTGTGAAGAAAATAGGAAAAGGGAAAGTTGAGATTTTTAAAGATGCGGTGATACTAGAAGGAGGACCAACCGGAAGAAAAAAAAGAGTAGGAATAAGCTATGAACTATCAGACAATGACGTTGTACACTTGACTTTTCATAAATAAAAGAAAAAGAGGAAAAAGAGTCTTTAAGCTAATTTGGATCCACAGTTCTCGCAAAATTGCATACTTGCACTTGTTTTATGACCACAGTAGGGACAAAAGTTAACCTCACCAGAGGGATAAATAACATCATACTGCTTCTGAGAGATAGGTTCTTCAAATTCGGGAGCTTTTTCATATTTGATTGTTTCACCAATAATAATCTCGCCCGAACCCGTATCATAACGATATTTAATCTGACCAGCATTGCGTAGATCGACGAGAACGCGAAGAACGTTCTTTGGTTTAATACCAGTCTCTTCAGCTAAAGTTTCAAGTTTAACAGAGCTATCTCCACGGTTTTGAACACCAAGCAAAACACTGCTACGCATTCGACGATCAGAGTCTAGATGACCAATAGCTCCAATAATTGTGAAAAAGGCAGGAATGAAAAGCCAATAGCCCCAATAGGCTAATCCTATAAACTCTATGCCATAGCGTCTAAACACCAAGGATAAAATGCCTACGACAATGAAAACAGCAGCAGTACCAAAAGCAGAATAGTCTCCTTTGTAATCTTTTTTAGAATAATAACGATTTTGTGACATAATTCTCAAACTGAATAGGACATGGACTTTATTAAACGTTAAGATTCGTAAAAAATTCGCAAGAAAGAGAAATCAGTTATGCGAACTGTAAACAGAAAGGGAAATAGAACAAAAAACTTTTAATGGAACGGTAAAGAAAAGAGATAGAACAATGTTGCCCAAATAGCTTAGCTGGGAGAGCGCTGGACTGAAGATCCAGTTGTCGCGTGTTCAAGAACCATTTCAGATGCGTTCTGAAAGCTGAAAATCACGCTTTGGGCTCCATTCATTTTTCTTTTTCTATCAAGCTGCTACCATGTCATTAACAGGAAGTATTCACTATGTTGGGAAATATTTCTTAGGAGACGTGGGACAAACAACACCTATCTTTGCTGCAATGTTGGGCGGAGCTTTGGTTTCAATACCTATCTGGCTCTACATCATTAAGAGAGTTCAAGATAATCAAAAGATGATTACGATAGCAGCTCTGCTAATTGGAGCAAGCTTCGTCCCAATGATTTTCCTTCGCACTCAACTTGGATTCATCATAGCTATGGCTTTCTGGGGAATGAGCTTTGGTGGTTTTTGGCTTATCATGACTCCAGCTATGGCTGATTCAATAGATGAAATAGTTGTGAAAACAGGGAAACGAAATGACGGTATATTCTTAGGATTTCGAGCATTTTTTGGGCGTTTATCCTACGCTGTCCAAGCTCTATCCTTCTGGGCTATACACGAAATTACAGGTTTCAACTCTGATCCTAATGCAACTAGTCAGACAGATACCGCTCTATTAGGAATAAATATCCATATGGCACTAATACCGGCTGTTCTTGTTATAATTGGAGCCATTGTTTTTTGGGGTCTCAATACTTTGAACAAGGAAAGAGTAGCTGAGGTTAAACAACAACTTAAGAAAATGGATTTGTAACTAAACAAGTTCTTTCTTTTCTTTTTCCTCTTTTCATTGGAACAGTTATAAATGTCTGAAATCTCTCTTTTTTATGAGATTTCCTCTTGCTTTGAACCACATTCTTTCAATTCTCACTGTTTTTATTCTCATTACCTTGTTTTCTACATCTTCACATTTAGCTTTAGCTACTAGTAATTACGAATCAGTTGAGATTATCGAACTTGGTGAAATACTCACTGGAGGAAGTGCAGTATGCGTTGAAGTCATTGATGAGATTGCATACTTGACTGATGATTTTACAGGTTTTCATATCATTGATGTTAGTTCACCTGTCAATCCCGTTGAATTAGCTTTTGAATATATTCCAAACTCCTACTTCTTTGATTTAGATATGGCTTCAAACAAAGCATATGTTACTAGTCTATTCCAAGGTTTGTTCATTTATGATATTAGTGACCCAACTGATCCTTTAGAAATAGGTCGTTATAGTGATGACAGGACTTTTTCGCAGGGTATAATCTATAAGAACAATATAGTTTACATTGCTGATGGTAACAATGGTCTGGAAATAATTGATGTTAGCTCCCCCACTACTCCCGTTAAAATAGGAAACTTTACTGATATTGGTGACGTTCGGACACTGTTTATCAAAGAGAATCTTTGTTTTGTTGGTTCAACAATTAATGGCTCTCATACTTCTTTAATACTGCTAGATGTAACTGTTCCCACCTCTCCCTCTCACATCTCTACTTATACAACCCTTGGAAATGTCATGGATATTTGTGTGAATGAGAGTTTAGTTTTTTATTCAACATGGGAATATGGTTTTGAAATCATTGACTATGAAGACATTTCTTCCCCCTATTTATTGAGCTCCTATAACAATGTGAGTTCTTCATCACACATAATAGTAGAAGATAGCATATTGTATGCAGCTACTGTAACAGGAGGTGTGAAAGTAATAGATTTTTCAAATTTCTCTCAACCAATTGAATTAGGGCATTATTTTGATGGAGGACAAGCTTTAGGGTTGTGTGTTCTTGATAATCTGGTCTATGTTGCTGATAAAAATGGTGGTCTGGAGATTTTAGAAATGAAGTTTAACTTTGTTGAAGAAACAAGTGCATTTACGTTAATCATTATGCTATCTATATTTCCTGTTTCTTATTGTTATAGAAAAAGATTCAAGAGATCTTAAATTGAATCAAAAGTTAATTTCATAAGTGTCTTTGTTGGGCAGTCAAATATGAGCATATTTGGCAAATGCGGTCAGTGTGGAAAACCCATAGGACAAGCAAAAAAAACATGTGGAGCAAGCTTTGCAGTATGTAATAAGTGCAAGGTAATGTTACATCCACACTGTTTAGGAGAACACAGATTACTTCATCGAAACAGAGATAACCTGATTAAAGATGCAGTAAATGATGATACAAATTCTCTTATCTCGAAAGTTTTTTCCTCAGTTCGTGAGAAATTTGCCAATCCAAATACTAATTCCGATCACAAACACTAATTTTCTTGTTCGATAACAACAATAATCAACTAATATTCTTACTGTTAAAAAGTGATGATAATGGATGTTAAAAGATGTTGGGGAGAAAAAGATGACTTATCGCGAGCTTATCATGACAATGAATGGGGAACACCTGTTCATGATGATCAAGTTCTTTTTGAGTTCATAATTTTGGAAGGAGCACAAGCTGGCTTGAATTGGAATACAATTCTTAACAAAAGGGAGAACTATGGAAAAGCTCTAGATGGTTTTGACTTTAACAAAGTTGCAAAATATGGGGAGAAAGATATTGAGAGACTCTTGAATGACGCGGGCATTGTTAGAAATAAGTTGAAGGTGCGTTCAGCTGTTCAAAATGCACAAGCCTTCATAGCCATTCGCAAAGAGTTTGGTTCTTTTAACAAATATCTCTGGGCTTTTGTAGACAACAAACCAATAAATAATGGTTTCAAAACTTGGAAAGAAGTTCCTGCAAAAACTGAACTATCCGATAAAATTTCTAAAGACTTGAAGAAGAGAAGGATGAATTTTGTAGGTAATACCATTATTTACGCTTTCATGCAAGCTGTTGGGCTGGTAAATGATCATCTCATTTCCTGCTTCAAATATGAGGAAATTACTTCAAAAAATGTTGATTGAAGAGAATTCTTTTATCTAACCTACGTGATTAATATACATGGAATACGTAAGATTAGGAACAACAGGGATAAAGATTGCTCCAGTTGTACTCGGAACGATGCAAATGGGATGGAGAGTAGAGGAAGAAGAATCTTTCAAGATAATGGATAGGGCATTAGAGCTTGGTATCAATTGTTTTGATACAGCTGATGTTTACAGTTACTGGGCTGAGAACAGCTATCCAGGTAAGACTGAAGAAATAATTGGAAGATGGTTGAAAGATAGAGACACAAGAGCTGATCTAATACTTGCCACCAAACTAAGAGGGGCCATGTCTGATGATATCAATAATCGTGGATTATCTCGAAGACATGTTCATCAAGCTATTTCAACAAGTCTCAAACGATTGCAAACAGATTGGATAGATCTGTATCAAATACATAGTTTTGATGATGATACTCCTCTAGAAGAAACTCTATACGCACTCAACTCACTTGTAGAAAGGGGCACAGTGAATTATCTTGGAGCTTCCAATATTCATCCTTGGATGCTAGTGGAATCTTTCTGGATAAGTGAAAAGAACGGTTATGCTCGTTTTGATACAGTTCAACCTCCATACAGTATTGTTAGAAGAATGCTTGTTGAACATCAAATGTTTCATGTGATCAAGAAATATGGCTTGGGAGTTATACCATACAGTCCATTAGCAGGAGGTTTCTTAACAGATAGATACTCACGGAATGGCAATCTACCAGATACACCTAGAAGCGAAGGAGCACAAAAACGATACTTCTCTGAAAAGAGATGGCAGATACATGAAGCAGTGAAAGAGATTGCTGATTCTAAAGAAGTGAAGATGAATCAAGTAGCTCTGGCATGGATAATTGCAAAAGATTTCATCACAGCACCTATCATTGGAGCTAATAGTGTGGAACAATTAGAAGAGAATATTGGCGCTTTAGAAGTCAAGCTTGATGAAGACGAAATAAAAAGGTTAGATGAAGTCTCTGATTGGATAGAAGATTACGAAGCTATACGATAGATCTACCCTATCTCTTCTATTTTTTCTACTTTTCCACCAATATCTAATCCTGCATTTCTACCTCTGCCTTCGTAGAGAATAGTTTCTTGGTTTTTTCTGATTTTGATTAATTTAACTTGAAGTTCAGCTGTTATGCTTTCTAATATTCTTCCTGTCATTGATCCTCCTTTGGGGGAAAGTAAATCTACTCCCTCAGCTTTGTGAGCCACAACTTCCAATCTATACTTCCTATCACTGAAGTGAGTAATTATTGTTTTTTCACTAATCTTTAATTTTGTAAGTTTTGCGCCCGTATATGTTGCAAACCTGTAAAGATGTCCATTATTTAGGAACCCAACAATGAAACCATCGAATGAACTGCCTAACCAAGGAATGTTGGCTAAAGAGACCATGATGGATGTACCTTCTGAAGGAAAGTGGTTAGATTGCATCCAAAGATAATAACTGGGAAAACTCTTTCCATAATCCTTCTCAATATATCCTCTTCCATCAGTGAAATTTATTGATGTTTCATTAACATCTAGCTTCCCTCTCAGCTTGTGGTCAAAGCTAAGAACTCCATGATAGCACTCCATGAAAGGAACAAGTCTGAATGGACCCATTGCTCCAGGGTTGAAAAATTTTACGGGCCAGGGAGAAAGATCGCCCAGTTCTATGGTTCCTTTAACTTTAATATCTTCAGAATCTATCTCCAAAACAATTTTTTTGGAAGTGAAAATATTGTTGCCTATCTTTACTTCAAAGCGTTTCTTTGAGTATTGGAATTGTTCAATATCATATTTTATATTGTGCATAATAACTTCTTTGCCGTCGAAGAATTGGATAAAACAGTGTGCTGTTCCGTCTTTTTCAAATGATACACCGGGTATGATTGCAAAAACAACATTTTCATCTTTATCAACTATCTTGAAATACCACCCCTCAAAATATCTTTTCATCCTTTTTTTGCCTTGATATACTTGAGGTTTCCAGATTTTCTTGGATTTAAACAAACAATCAATTCCTAGTGATATACTTTCTTTGGGGTTTTTATTATTTTATTTATAACAAAAGTGAGGGTGGACGCTCGGTTAATACTTAGTAGATATTGTACAATAGAGCGAGTGCGCTGTAATAATTTAAAGGTGAATATATTGATAGAAAGAAGTGAAAGAAGAAGACTCGAAAAAGTTGAGAAAGATTGGAAATATGAATTAACGGCTAAGAAAGAACAGATGAAATGTTACGGGCACTTTAATTATCAGATGGTTATCCACTAAACTTTAAATTATCCTTTTTCTTTTTCATATTGATAGCGTTTGATTGTAAACAACTTGGAAGCTCCAATAAGGATAGGAATTGATACAGGAGGTACTTTTACCGATTATGTTATCGTTTCTAATACTGGCGAAATTTTTGCCTGGAAAGTTCCCACAACTCCTGCTGATCCTAGTATAGGCATAATAGATGGCCTACTTGAAGTTATGAAATTATTACAGTTTCAAGCAGAAGATATAGATTTGATAGTACATGGAACAACCATTGGAACTAACGCATTTCTAGAAGATAAATGTCCTCCTGTAGCATTTGTTACATCTAAAGGATTCAAAGATATCATTGAAATAGGTCGTCAGCAAAGATCAGAACTCTATAATCTCAAGTTTAGCGAGAAGTATCCCTTATCTTTTTCAAAGGATGTACTGTTTGAAATTGATGAAAGATTAGATAGTAATGGAGAAATAATAAAACCCTTAGATATATCTAACCTAGATTCTATTGTTGTTGAACTTCAAAATAAATCGATTCAAACACTAGCAGTATCACTCTTATTTTCGTTTTTAAACCCTCAACACGAACAAATTGTCTCTTCATTCTTCAGCGAGAAGAGCTTTCAAGTTTTTCCATCTCACGAAATAAGTCCGCAAATTAAAGAATATGAAAGAGCAGTGACTACTCTTGTGAATGCTAAGGTTAGTCCGGTTGTTCATAGTTATCTGCGGAGATTAGAGAAACAATTGCGAGAAATAAATGTCAAAGCTCCCTTACTAATTATGCAGTCAAATACTGGAATGGCGGACGTGGAAACAATTGGAAGATCTGGTATCCAAACACTCTATTCAGGGTTAGCAGGGGGAGTGTTAGCTGCCGCAGACAGTTTAAAACATCTAAATAGAACACATCTAGTTTCCTTAGATATTGGTGGAACGTCAACTGATGTTTCTGCTCTGATTGATCAACCGGTAATACTACGTTCAAGGAATTTTGGTGGTTTCCCTCTTGTCGCTAATATGGTTGATGTTGAGACAATTGGAAGTGGAGGGGGATCTATTGCTAAATTCAAGGATGGTCTTTTATCTGTTGGACCTGAATCACAAGGCGCCAATCCTGGTCCCGCTTGTTACTCCTTAGGAGGAGATAAAGTAACGTTAACTGATGCTAATTTATTCTTAGGGTATGTACACAAGGATAATTTTGCTGGGAATATGAATATAGACATAAGTAAATCTAAGTTGTATCTTAATAAATTACTTGAAGAGATTCATTCCTCTTCCTACTCTTTAAAAATAGAATCAATAGATGAACTTGCACTATCAATAAGAAAGATCCTCAACAATAACATTGCTAATGCTATAAGGGTTGTAACCATTCAAAGAGGATTAGATCCAAGAGATTTTGCTCTTCTAGGTTTTGGTGGAGCTGGACCTCTCCAATCTTGGGAAATTGCACAAGAACTGGAAATGGGTGGGGTAATTATCCCTCCTTTCCCAGGTGTATGGTCTGCTTCTGGTTTAGTAAGTTCAGATATTAAACATGAGCTGACACAATCATATCTTCAAGCAGCTGAGGAAATAGATTTCGAAGAAATAAACAAGAAATGGTTGGAGATTAAAGAGAGGTTAGCAAGAATATTGACTAATGAAGATGTTGAAGAAGAAAAGAGAGATTACAACTACTCTGTAGATATGCGTTACATGGGCCAATCTGATTCATTAACGATTACTGCAACTTATCCCATATCTAAAGCTAAACTAGACGGATTAATTGAAACATTTCATTCTCTGCACAATCAGAACTATTCGTGGTTTGATAAAGAATTAACAGTAGAACTCGTCAATATTTCAGTGGAAGCAGTAGGATATGTTCCACGAATAACAATGACTAAACTTCCTGTAGGTTCAGATAGACCCCCTGAAGGGGCGCAAAAAGCAAGTAGAAAAGTTAATTTTGACGGTAACTGGATAGATACTCCAGTATATGATAAAACTCTCTTGCTAAGTGGAAACATAGTAGAAGGACCTTGTATTATAGATCAATTGGACACAACGACAGTTATACCTCCAAGAGTTTATGGAAGGATAAATCCATTAGGTTATATTATAATGGAGGAGAAGAAATGAGTTCCAAATTCAGTCTTATTGAAGCGCAAGTTATCAATCAATCGTTAAAGAACGTAGCATTAGAAACAGGAATTGTTCTACAGAGATCAGCTTTTTCTCCAAATATACGAGACAGATTAGATTTTTCGAGTGCAGTTATGGATCAATATGGTCGTTTGATAGCTCAAGCAGAACATATCCCTGTGCATCTGGGCGCTATGCCAGAAGGAGTTAAAGCGATTATTGCCCATTTCGGTGAAGAGAACATAATTGATGGGGATATCTACATAGCCAATAATCCTTATCTTGGTGGAACTCATCTACCGGATATCTCTGTTATAAAACCAATTTTCTTTGAAAAACAAATAGTTGGATATATAGCTAATCGTTGTCATCATGCTGATGTTGGAGGAGTTGTCCCCGGTTCAATGCCAAGTGGTAAGTACACTTTGGAAGAAGAAGGATATGTAATTGATCCTACAATTTTAGAAAGAAATGGCGTTTTAAACCAAGAATGGTTTGATGAGTTTTTGAAAAACATAAGAGTTCCTGATGAAAGAAAAGGCGATATACAAGCCCAGTTAGCATCAACCAAAATAGGTGAAAAGAAATTCCATTCCATTCTAGACAAATACTCTCTGGAAAGAGTGCAACAAATAATAGATTTCCTTAATGAAAGATCAAAGAATGCTTCCCTTGAATTACTACATAGAATACCAGAGAACAAACGGGTTACTTATACTGATTATATGGATGATGATGGAGTAAAAGACACTCCTGTCGCTATAACAGCTGAAGTAGAAAGAAAGGGAGCCAAGATAATTGTTGATTATTCTAAGACCGATCCACAAGTGGAGGGAAATATTAATGCTACTTACGCCGTCACTCTATCTGCTACATATTATATCGTTCGTTGTTTAGTTTCTAGAGAGTATGCTACAAATTATGGATTGTATGAGCCATTAGAGGTTGTAACTAAGAAGGGGACACTGGTAGACCCTCTACCTCCTGCTGGCGTCGCAGCTGGTAATGTTGAAACAAGCCAAAGAATAACTGACGTAATGATTGGATCTTTCTCACAACTTTTCCCTGATGAGGTTCCTGCTGCAAGTAGCGGTACAATGAATAATACAATTATTGGTGGATTAAGACCAGACGGGGGGATGTTTACCTATTATGAAACAATTGCGGGTGGTATAGGTGCAGGTAAGAATTATTCACCACCAAACGCTAAACATAGTCATATGACAAATACAAGAAACACCTCAATTGAAGTACTAGAACGATATTACCCATTAAGAATTGAAGAATATTCAATTATACCTGACACTGGTGGTGAAGGAAAATGGTGTGGAAGCAACTCAATTCGCAGATCAATTAGACTTCTAGCAGATGAAGCTGTTCTATCTATTCAAAGTGAAAGAAGAAAACATGCCCCCTTTGGGTTATTTGGTGGGATGGATGGAGCAAAGGGAAAGAACATTCTTGAGACTGAAGAAGAAACAATATTTCTACCTTCGAAGATAACAAGAAAAATCAAACAAGGCGATAAAGTGATTATTGAGACTCCTGGTGGAGGCGGATACGGACATAAATGAGAATTGAAGAAAATTTTGTTTTTGGTTGGTCTGTTCCTTGTGCATCATCATACCAAACCCTTTCAATTCTCAATAATATATTGAAACACAATGTAATATTTTTGTATTATCTTCGTAAGGGACATTTTGTCGGGAAGCTTCTCTATGTCTAGCTAAGAGCTTGTAGTGAGAAATCGATTCAACCGTATGTATCCCCCAAAAAGTTTAGATAGAATAGATGAGGATGTCGCTTATGGATAATGATTCTCAACTAGTAGTAGTTGAACAAGTTGATCAAAATAATACTATTGCTCTCATTACACTTAATCGTCAAAAGACTCTTAATACTCTGAATGAAGCAATGTTACTCCAACTAAAAGAAGCGCTGATTTCTTTGAACAAAGATTCAAGTATTAGAGTAGCACTTATTGTTGCTGAAGGAAGAAGTTGGTGTGCTGGCGCAGATCTGAAGTGGATGGGGTCATTTGGTGAAGAAGCAAACAAACTAATAAGCAAAGGACAAGAAGCTTTTGCTCTGCTAGATGAAGTTCACTTTCCCATTATAGCAGTAATAAATGGTTATGCTCTTGGTGGGGGAATGGAACTGGCTTTAGCTTGTGACATTCGTATTGCTTCAGAAAAAGCTTTGTTTGGTCAACCAGAGACAACTGTAGGTTTAGCTCCAGGATGGGGTGGAACATATCGTTTACCCAAAGTAGTTGGTCTAGGTATTGCTAAAGAACTGATTTTAACAGGTAGAAAGTTTCCAGCTGATGAAGCACTAAGGATTGGTTTGGTTAGTGCTGTTTATCCTGATGAACAATTAAGGGATAAGGCTATAGAATTAGCAGAAGTAATTGCGAACAATGCACCTATTGCAGTAAGAGAAGCAAAGAAAGCTATTAACAAGGTAATAAATGCTAACTTGGAAGAAGGTCATAAAATAGAAGTTGCAGGATCTAAAATTTGCTTTGAGACTGAAGATATACTAGAAGGGATAGCTGCAGTTTTTGAGAAAAGAAAGCCAGAATTCAAAGGTAAGTAGATTCATGAAACAAAGTTGATTGGTTATGAGCAAAGTAACACCCGCCGAAGAAGAGTATCTAGAAACTTTCTTCTGGTTTTATGAGTACGGGAATCGTCATGTTAAAACCAACCAGATTGCTGAAATGATGAATGTTGATCCAGGCACTGTTACTTCAATGTTGAAGAAATTAGCAAAAAAGGAACTAATTGACTATAAACCATATTATGGCGCTCAATTAACTGCTAAAGGAGAAAAAGTTGCGGTTAAAGTAGTAAGAAAACACAGATTATCCGAAAGCTTTCTTGAGTGGCTAGGTCTACCTTGGTCGAAAATACATGAGGAAGCATGTAAATGGGAACATATTCTTACAGATGAGATAGCTGCTATGATTGAAGAAAGGATAAAACCAATTAAAACCCCTTACGGAGCTCTGATTCCAAAGAGAGATGGTTCAACACCAATCATACCTGAAAGCAAACCACTAGCATTATATCACGCCGGACAAATCATAGAGATAACAGAAATAATAGAACGTGCAATTGCTAGACATTTCTCTCAAGAAGCAACATTGCAAGAAATTTATGAAGAACTAGAAGAAAAAGGGTTGAAACCAGAACAGCAACTGGAAATAATTGCGATAAAAGAGAGAGAGGGTGTTAAGATTGAGAAATGGTCTTTACTCTATGACCGAGACATGACCTTGAAAAATAGTAAAGGAAAGAAAATAGATATACCATACTATCTTGTAAATATGATTTTGGCGAAAGAAGTACAATAAAGTCTGCTTGCTAAACTTTTTCCAAGTCCTCCAGATATGCAGCATCTCCCATTAATTCTGTTAATCTGGAAATGAATCTTGCTGCAGGAGCTCCGTCTACAATATTGTGATCTATTAGAAATGTAGTACAGAGTATTTTTATTTCTTCTATTTTACCATCTTTAACAATAACGCTGTCTTTTATTCCTCCTAAAGCAATATTCAATGTTTTATCTGGAAAAGGTACAGCCCATCCTCCTTGTCCTTTGATAAACATTCCAAGTGAAGTAATTCCAACAGTGCCTATCAGTTTTTTCAATCTGTATGGATTCGTAATTATAGTTCTTATTACAAACCTTCGGAAAAATCTGGGTAGAAGTGAATATAGGGCCATATATGTAGATGTACCCCTTGTAAGTTGTTCCTGCTCCTCTATTTTCTTATCTTGGGCAGTTCTTATTTCATCAGAGATTTTCTTAACACTCTTTGTTTCCACTTTGCGGATAACATAGTTATAAGGAACTTTTTTGCCTGATTTAGTAGTAATCTCGACTATTATACTAATATCAACATTATTAAAAACAACTATTTTCCTTCCACCTTTGCGAAAAGAGTTTAGATGTTTATTTTCAGTAACCGCTTGGCTGATACATTTTGCTACCCACCCAGTCATAGAAACCTTGTAATTTTCTTGTTTCTCAATTTCCTCAATCTTTGCTAGGGCTTTAGTAACATCTATCTCAACTAAACCATAGACTCTGTTTAAAGAAGCTGCGACATCATTATAATCAGCAAGAATCCTTCTTGTGGGGGAAAACTTCCTAACATGAAAATTCTTTTCCTTTGGCATATGGTATAGTATCTTCAAACTCATTCGTAAAATTTCGCAAATACGTATGAAGAGTAAGAGAACATCTATTTACTATGCTGCATTTCTTTTTTCCCACATTACAAAGAATATGATTAATCCTATTACTAAAGCAGCAAATATGCTCCCTTGAATAACAGCCATTGCAGTAGTATTAATGTTGGGATCTGCGACTATAATGGCTGCGTCAATAATAGAAATAACACTTGCTAAATATGTAGCGATTGTTATGATTTTGAATGTGGTTGTAATTTCATCCTTCTTATGTTTTCTTTTTCTTCTAATGATTATAAAACCTATAACAGCCGCAATAAAGAAACCTCCAGCTATAGCAAGGATACTTGCAGATAATATAATTTCAAGTTGGAAAATCAAAGAGATAACAAAAACAACTACCCCACCAATCATTAGTCCTAAAGCAGGATAGATATATATCCTATATTCATCAGGAAGGGCCACTGGAGTCATAAAGTCAGATTAGGGTTCTAACATATAAACTCTTTTAGACGTTAATTGTAGATTTAAAAACCATATGACTTAAATATCTAATAGTGCCAATTATTTGTAATGTCTCGAACAAAGTGGTGTACAGGTGTTTTATTGAGTATTTTGTGTTTGTCAATTACTATGTCTATAAATCAATCTTCAAAGAGTCTAGCATCAGACTCGCACAATATATCTATCAATCATCATAATTATCCTAATGATATCTACTACACTGAATTTATATCTATTAACAAAGATGAAGACTTTTTAAATTACAATATTACAGGATTGGGGACTAAAGATGATCCCTATATAATTGAAAACATTGTGCTAGATAGGGAGGAATACAATAATGGTGTTGCAGTAAGAGATACAACGAAGTATTTTGTAATTCGAAATTGCACACTTAAGGCTTGGTGGTCTTGCATCATCATAGCAAATGTTTCAGAGGGGACAGCGAATATTTATAACAATACTTGTTTTGTTTGGCCTCCTTCGCTGGGATCTGTTGGGATAGGAATAGTTGAAACAAATGGAGCAATGATTAGAAACAACAATTGTACCAGAGAACGGGGATATATTACTTTCTTTGAAGGCACGTATGGAATATTTCTTCAAAATTCTAACAATACTATAGTTGTTGAGAACATTTGTGAAAAACAGGATATGCATGGAATCATTTCGAATTTTAGTAAAAATAACCTCATTGAAAGAAATTATTGCATTCTTAACAGCGTTGGGATAGATATTTCCTACTCCACTGATGATTTAGTTCAATATAATCAAGTAGAACAGAATCGATTTGGAATTTTAGGTTTTAAATCAAGGTTTTCAATTATTAATAACACCGCTAATTCTAATGAAGAACACGGAATTGGGCTGCAATACTGTACACTTACGAATGTTACTGCAAACAATATAAGCTTCAATGGATATCGTAAGGGATATGGGCTATATGGAAACGTAGCTGATATGTGCGAGTTTACCTACAATCAATTTATCAACAATACTGACTATGGACTGTTCTTGGATAGATATTCAGATAATAACACAATACATCATAATAGATTTGTATACAACAAAGTTGGAGGAGAATCACAAGCTCTAGACCACGGGAAAAATAATACTTGGTACGATGTAAACGCTTTAGAAGGAAATTATTGGAATGACTGGGATAGCAGAAAACCCTACCCAATTATTGGTGGAGCTGATGCCGAAGATAAATACCCTCTCAATGAAAGCTTTCAAAGAATAAGTTTCAGCACGAGAGGAGCGGTAATGACTGTGTTAGTTCTAAGCACAATAAGTATAAGCTTGAAAAAGAAAAAGAAGAAACGAGCGTAAATAATGAATCAACCTTTTCTACCTATTTGCGCCCTGTTATTTGAAAACAAGGATTTATAGTGTCACTTTGATAGTTATCTTTGGTATGATAACCAGAGTTAAGTTTAAACTCCTAATAAC
>JAGXNV010000039.1 GCA_019894795.1 Candidatus Heimdallarchaeota archaeon
CAGCAAGGAAGGGTATGGTTGTATTGAGGAATACTTCTTCATAAAATGTATCTCCAATGACACCTACA
The DNA here is from genome assembly GCA_019894795.1 of Candidatus Heimdallarchaeota archaeon. Taxonomy (GTDB): domain Archaea; phylum Asgardarchaeota; class Heimdallarchaeia; order Heimdallarchaeales; family Heimdallarchaeaceae; genus UBA460. The sequence continues at coordinate 69 of JAGXNV010000039.1, forward strand.
TTTCTTATAGAGAATGTAAAGTCCATCAAATCAGGGTCAAAGATAGATTGTTCTGTATATAATAAATCATACAATTGAGTTCCTGCACTTTCTACGGCAAGCCATAGTTCAGTCTCATATTTCGCTAACAAATCTGGAATTGTTGAAATAGAGTATGGCACGAAATCTGATATATCAGTATCAGCTAGATAAGCCATTACAGTTGATACTAGTATGTTAGAAAGCCCGTTATCACAGTGTAAGGATAGAGATGTGGTCACGGTTTCATCTACAAATGGCACAATTACTATCTGGGCTGAATCTGATTTCACAACAACATCATTAGGTAAAGTAAAATCAACTAAAGAGTTATTTGTAGTCCATCTGTACCAACCATCCAACACCAAACCTATTTGGTTGTAATGTTGATCTAGTACACCCAGTCCTTCTAATTCAGGACCTACTTCAATATCAATTGATGCATTGATTATGATTAATGCTGTTTCATCAATATAAACATCTGAACGAAGTGTTGGCATATCTGGTCTAGTAGCAAGAAAGTCTAGAAAGTCAGGACCAAGTGAGTAACTAATATCGATATCAGTTGCATTTTCAGTTCCAGTATTTGTTACAACATAATCCATTTGCAAGCGACCTGCATTATTTAGCATGTCTTGATCATATGCCATATTAACTGAAACTCTTGGAGCTGAAAGCAGTTCCTCATGATTTATGTCAAATATAACATAATAATCTTGAGCAAGTTTTGCTGACCTCCAAGGAGCGTTTATTAACCAATCCATTTTTCCAGTTATTTGAGGAGCAAAGTTGTCTGTTCTCGGTGATATTTCTGTTGGGTTGATAGTATATGGGAATTTGAATTTCAATGTAGAATAGTATAATATGCCATCAGTATTTGCAACTACATTTGTACCAAACAAATTAGCTGTTGATAGCGTAAATTGTGTTATACCTGTAATTGCATCATGGTCTACGTAGAAAACACCACGAACAGGAAGCATTCTTCCTTCAATGTATCCTTCACCTATAACAACAGCTTTTACTGGGGCACCACTGACAGTTGTTGGGTTAAGCAATGAAGCAAAACCAGAAACTATATCAGTTTTAATCTCTGTTATCAGAGTATTAAAGATTGTATTTTCCATACCACCTGTGAAGTAGTAAATATAGTTGTTATTTAGAAGTTTGTCAGCTCCTGACCAGAACAAATCCACATCATAATATGCTGAAAATAGGATTGATATTTGTACTGCCTTAGCAAGACTTCCTGTAGCGCCTAAAGCTCCATCAATTTCTAGAATTAATGTAGCATTGTCAGCAGCTTTGAAAGGTCTTCTCATAAGATATGGAAGATAATTTGCTTGATCTGAGGCAATAAATAACCAATTTTCAACATCTGAAAATAGGGCATTTGATGCAATGGCTGGAGCGCCTTCACCTAATAAAATGAGTTGTACTAATGCAGCTGAATCTTTACCTGCAATAATATTCATTTCTTCAATAAATATGGGATCGACAGCTAGGGAATTATTAATATTCTGTGAAGACAGTTGAGCTTGAGTAACTGTACCGCTCATTGTCAGTAGAATAAGAGTAAAACCAACTATTGTTGTTCCCAAAATTGCTTTAAATTTCATTTTAGACCTCCAATGATTGTCTTACGTATACTATGGTGTAGGGTTAATATAAAGCTTATTTTAGATTCCAGCAAAGATGTATACTTCGAGAAAAATAGAGAATAGCGCCATAAGTGTTTAACTATAGTAGAAATTAATTTGAATTCATACTTTATTTAAAAATTGAAGAAAAATGAACAATAGAACTACATAATAATTTTCCGCAATTTGGCTGCAGCATTTTCAGGTAGTATTCCGTTGATGAAAGTTTCAGTGCTAGTCTCAACTGCACCTAGAAATTTCAAAGAAGAGGGGTTTCTCTGTGGTGTATGGAGCTTGAAATATAGATGGTAAAATGAAGAATTACTGGTGTTTAAAGGTGCTTGGTGCAGGGACAGAGAATAGCTTACTTCCTTTTTAAGGACACTATTCAATGCATTGATCACTTTGGGTAACAAATCTATAAATGAGTTGAATTCGCTTCTAGTACCTTGATGCAGGTAATTGTAATGCCGTTTAGGATAAATAAATACATCATAAGCATATTTAGCATGAAATGGTATCAATGCAACGACACTATCATCGTGAAAGATAATTCTTACAGATTTATCAAGTTCTGCAGAGAGATAATTACACACCATACATTCTCTGTTTTTTTCACGATAATTCTGTATCGTGTCAAACTCTCTCTGTACATCATTAGGTAAGAATGGAAAAGTGTAAATTTGACCATGTGGATGAATCAAAGTTGCACCAACATCAGAACCATAGTTTTCAAAAGGTAAAATATATCTCAAAGACTCATTCTTACCACTCTCTTTCGTTGCATTCATCCATACTTCAAAAATGCTCATAATATTCTCAGGTGTCAATGAGATAAATTTTGATTGGTGGTCATCAGTATAAACGACTAATTGACATTTACCATAACCATTCATTTTTTCATAAAATTCGCCTAACTTATAACGCTTGATCTCTCCTTCTAGAGAAAGTGTTGGATACTTATTATCGATTTGAAGAGGTTGTGTAAAACTAGGAACTTCTTCTGAACCTACACATATTGGACATTCGCTTTCTTTCCTATCTGGTCTAACTTGTCTTTTTTCAGAATATAGAATCCATTCACCTGTAAACGGATTTTTTCTTATCTCTCTAGAAGTCATTGAAATATGATACTGTCATGTTTATTTAATAGCTTCGGAAGTTTTTGGCTCTCAGCTTTATCAAAAAATTATTCCCAAAATCTTTTTATGTTGAATCTATTGATTTGACTTGTGTATTCGACAATAATTTTACATGCAAATTTGCAATATGCAGAAATTCCCGTTGATGAGATTCCAAAAGTTGTTGAACAAAGTTACATTCCAGTACTTACCTTACTTTTGGACATTCCAGATGTTGAAGTAGTACTCAATTTCACTGGTGTCACTTTAGAAATTCTTCATAATGAATATCCAGAGGTTATCAGTTTACTTAAAGAAGGAATCAAGAAAGGAAAATTCGAACTAACAGGCTGCGGATATTCCCACCCTATTTTTCCACTTCTTCCAATTGAGGATATTAATAAGCAAATTGAATATAATCTGGAAGTTTTAGAGAAAATACTAAACTATACACCTAAAGGTTTCTGGTTGCCTGAGTTAGCTTATGATCCAACTCTTCCTAATATTCTTAAAACACATGGATTTTCGTATATTTTTGTAGATGATGAATTATATCGAATGAGTTCTCCCTTATTGAATGATGCAAATTTATATAACACAGAATACTATTCAGCCTCTCATTATATAATTGATTTTCTGAAAGCAAAAGGTTTACTCAGAAAAATCTCTCGTTTTAGAAAAGCAATAAGAGGGATGAAGAAAATGCTCAAAAGAGCTGAGTTTGATCCCGTTGAAATAATGGGATCTAAAGGTACAATTACAGGTTTAAGAGTCCATCAAGGTTGGTCAGCTTTTACAAGTGCAAGTTTGATGGGATATCCATTTTTATCCATAAAAAAGGTCATTAAAACCTTTGCTAAATACCGTAAACAAAGTGGGTTAGTAATTCCTTATGGAACAGACATAGAGTTTTTTGGATATAGAAGTTTGGTAGATAGAAAATTAATCGCTCCTGAATCTCTTAGAAAGTTACTTGAAAGGATGACTTACATTAGCGATCATAAGATGATTTTACCTATGAAATACTTGGAGAAGAACAAACCTACCGAAATTGGTTATTTGAAAACAGGTAGTTGGGCTCCAGATAGAAGATTAGATTTATGGACAAAAGATGAGGATAACCAAAAACTTGAACGACTTTGCGAAGAAGTACGGAACTATATGAAGCAACTCCCTCCTGACGAGATTGACGAAGAAATGTGGAAGCATCTACTAATGGCAGAAAATAGTGATGGTAGAGGATGGGACCCCATCCCTGAGAGAAGACTGCATTGCTTCAACCACGCTCTTGAAGCTCTTAAATTGGTAAAAAGCAAATATTTAGAGATGATGTATCCCAAGAAGAAGTGAGAAAACAATCATTGAACAGCAATGTTTATAATAATATTCTCTAATGCATTCTTATTCAAATTATCGAATCTATTGTGGGGCTTATGGACATCGAAATATTCATTCACGAGGAAAATTGTAATCATTGTATACCTACTTTGAAGTTCCTAACAGCTGTTGTTGGGGCTCTTAAAACAGATGAAATCAAAGTAATTGTACACCAAGTAAATAAGAACAGAGAAACAGCAGAGAGACGAGGTATTCCCTTAAATCCTTTACCAGCAATAGTTCTTCCTTCTGGATGTATAATCGCTGGATCATTATCCCATGATCTAATTGGAGTTCTAATCTGCAGCCTTCTTTCAGGATCTAAAGTACCAGTACAATCTGTTGATAAATTTGAACTTAATAAGAAAGAAGCCCACATCCTTTTGAATCTTGCTTCAGCGATGATCGAATATCAAGCAGCATATACTCTACGTAGAGACAGATCTTACACATTCATTATTAAAGAATCTACTGAACAAGTTCCACTTGAAAGATATGAACAATTATCAAAGAACACTAAAATGATGGTCTTAACAAACTTTGATAAAAATCCAAGTGGTAAACTATATGAGCTTGGTTTAGACTCAAATGTCTACTTAGGCCACATTATAAGGGATAATATAATCCTAAGTGCAAATCTTATCATTTGGAGAGATAGAGCAAATCATGTTAGTTACTTCAGAGTGAAACGATCTGAAGGTGACAAATTTGTAGGAACATGTTCTTGTTTACTGGGTGATGGAAAACAGATGATTAGAGAATTCTTTAAACCTTTATTCTTAACCGCTGCAACAATAGAAGATGATGGAACCAAAGGGATGGGTCAGAATAGAATTGTTGCTAATGTAAAAGAAGTGAGTAACGATTTAGATCAACTTATTAGAAGGTAATGGGAAATTAAAACTTCTTCTTTAATACTCCGAACCCATCACAGAGACCATAGATAATCATGCATTCTCCGGTTTTTGTTGTATAATATTTACAATATCCTCCCATTATCTCTTCATATTTTTCACAGTTAGCATCCGATTTATCACTTTCAGAACCTTTTGAACTTGGTGGTAAAGGAATGTCAACCATTTTTTTAACCTTATGAAATAGTGAAGTCAGCTGTTGTATTTAATTTTTTGTATAGAATTATTGATTATCGTAGAATGTAATTAGGATTTAATCTTTCGCAATTTGGACATTTCTCATCATACTTACCTAAAGGAAAACCACAACCTGTACAAGTGAATGGTTTTTCTTCATTTTTTGCTTTTTCTTCCTTATAAGTTGAGCTATCATGCTCTTTCATAATTATAATATATTGTATATTATGGATATGAATTTTTTGGGTGAATTCTTCTTTTTAAAAATAAACTAAGTAGCAAATTTTATTATTGTAAGTATTTTATCTAATGTTTAAGAGATAATAAACAAGAGGCTAAATTATGGTACAACTTATAGTAAAAATAGAAAAAATACTAGATTCAGAACCAGATTATGTTTTAATCAATTCTGATTTAGCAAAAAAATATGATATTATGCCTGGACAACTAATAGAGTTAGCTCCCTATGATATCGGTTTAAAAGTATATACAAGTGATAATTATTCAAAACTTCATTTAGGCATTTCAAGCAAAGTTTCTCAAGAATATGGGATTCACAAGGGAAATGAGATATCTATTAAAGAGATATCAAACGAAAACATCATCCATCTTCTTCATAAAAAAATGAGAGGGGAGTCTCTGAAAAATGACGAAATAATTTCCATTTTCAATTCAATTGATAAGAATTTGATGCATCCAACACAAATCGCAGTGTTAATGGCACTATTTCAGGTTCAAGGATTATCACTTGAAGAGACAACTTCAATTGCTAAAGCTATTATCAGTACATCCCAAATGCTTCACCCTAAAAAGAAGCCAGTTGTAGACAAACATAGTATTGGAGGAATTGCTGGTAATAGGATAACACCAGTCATGATCCCGATTCTAGCAGCGGCAGGCTTAACAGTTCCAAAGGTTTCAACTAGAGCTATAACTTCACCCGCAGGAACTATCGATACAGTCGAATTGCTAATGCCATGTGAACTTACACTTGAAGAAATGACTCAAGTAGTGGATAATGCTGGTGGATGTATAGTAAGTGGAGAAACAGTAGGACTAGCAGCTGTTTCAGATAAGATAATTTCTGTTTTAGAAACCGTGAAAATTGACCCAAGAGAATTTATGGTTGCGAGTATTTTATCGAAGAAGATTGCTGCTGGTTCAGAATATGTTCTTATTGACTTACCAACTGGAAAAGGCGCAAAAGTTATTCACAGAGAAAATGCGCATGAGCTAGGAGGTTTGTTCACTACTATCGGATATGCACTAAAGATCAAACTTGATTGCATTATCAGTCCAGGAGATAGACCAATAGGTACTATGATTGGTCCAGCGTTAGAAGCTAGAGATGTTCTCCAGATTTTGACAGATCAAACTGGTAGTAATGATCTTATGAGAAAAGCACTGTCCTTATCAGGAATCATTCTAGAAGCTCAAAATTGGTGTCCAAGAGGTTACGGTTTTGAATATGCAGAGGAAGTTCTCCGAAGTGGTAAAGCACTGGCAAAATTCAGAGAAATAGTAGCGGCTCAAGGAGGAGATGAGAAAATTAGAGTTGATGACATTCCAGTAGCTAGTTACATCGAGTCTATATATGCAAAAGAGGATGGAGTTGTTTATGGGGTTGAAAGTGCTGCTGTTTCAGCAATTGCAAGGCAAGCTGGTGCCCCTAGTGACAAAACAGCAGGAGTTCATCTGAAAGCAAGAAGAGGTGACAAATTCAAAGAAGGAGATACACTTTTTGAGATACATTCGTCTTCAGAAGGCTTATTGACATCAGCTATAAAACTAGCTATATCTGATTTCCAACCGATAGATACTGAGAAAATGATACTAGAAATAATCCGAGGTCCTAAGGAGCTGTAATAGTTAAAATGGATAATCCAAATGATGTAGCATTTAACTTCAAATTATTTAAGAAATCTCCTGAGTTAACTGCAAATGATCTTATTGAAATAATCAAACAGAAACAAACTTTTGATATTTCAGTTCAAATATTAAACCCTTCATGGATTGTTAGCGAAAGACATCTTCAAATTGCTGTTTATCACACGTTACAGGCTTTCAATCACAAAACAAACATTGCAAAAGGTAGAGAAACTGAATTACTTATCCGCATTTCTGGATTCAGACAGATTAAGAATGCAGCGAAAGATTTTGGAATTGATGATAAACTAGAAACTCTTCTTCTAGTTGCTTTTGGCGGCACATTTAAAGAAAATGAATTAAAAGTACAACAAATTCTTTCTGAAGCAGGTTTACTCCAAATAGAAAACGTATCACTACCAATAACTGCTGATGTTGATTTGTGTAAGTACTATGGAATTGATGATAAATCAAAGTTATTAGAAAAAGAAGTTATAGAAAAAATGGCAACAGTAGAAATAACCTAATTCTCAATTACGAGGGTATCCACTTTTGAAGAAGGTTCATTCCCATCTCTCTATATTGTTTAACGATTTCAGTAATTCTCTCCAATTGATCTTTTTCTTTATTTGGTGCAGAGAAAAGAATAGGTTTTAGTTTGTGGACCATGCTAGATAACGAACCGATACCAGCAGTGCTAAAAGCACGTTTTCCACTACCTGTTCTATAAACAGCATCTGATTCTACAAGGAGTTTATTATACCATAATGGATGAGCACTCATGATTTTAAAACCGCTTTCAGCTTGATAGGAAGAAGGATCTGATATATGTTGATTGAATTTGTCTATAGCGTTTTTGTTGGGATGAAAAACATTTCTACTTATTATTCCTCGTACATAAGTTTGAACTGTTTCGGCTTGTTCTATAATGTGAAATGGAAGTATTGTGGATACTTCAGTAATTGTCGCATCAATCTTATCTGAACGATAAATTTTTTCTGCGGTATAGATCTTACCCAAAATATCAAGGGGGAGACACACTCCATTTATTTCAAAATAATCTTCCAAGTAATTTCCCTTATCTACAGCAAATTCAGTGTAGTAAATCCCAGGACCAAAAATAACTGATATTCTTTCATCTGTTATTTCCTTAAAAGTTTGAGTTTCATCAGTTAACATGATAATAGTATCTCTACGTAAATCAACAACCGGGCGATTCAAGTACACCCCCATTGTAGGTGTATTTATCAGCTTAGTCCAAGAAGTTATTATCAATAAAGAGTTAAGATGACGATCTTCCATTTCTTGAAGCCGCATATTCTTTTTCTTAGATTCCAATTCGATGATTTCTGTGTCAACTCTTTTAAGAACATGTTCAGCATCAACTAATCGTCTAGGATAACCTTCATCAGACATGAAAGCTATTAATTGACGAACAGGAATGTCCCCTGAATCAAAATCATAGAGATTTCCACCAGAACCATAATACTGTTTTAGAAGTTCTAACAGAGCTATTTTATGAGTTATCTTCTTGTAAGAGTCGGAATCTTCAATCTCTAATGTCATGTCTTATACAATCTTCTATAGCAATTTTATTAGTTTAACTATTGTACTATTGATAAATTTTATCCTTCATTGTGAATTAGTAATCTTGCTCACTTGGATATTGACCTGTTTTGACAAGAAACGATGCGCTTTCTATAGCAAATTTCAGAGAGTCCTCAATTGAATTAGAATTGAACATCTGATGCAAAAATGCTCCATTAAAGCAATCACCTGCACCAACAAAGGTCTTTTTATCCTTAATTTTCTTTGTCTGCAATTCATATCTCTCTTTACCATATAATTTAACAATTTCAGATGTGTGAAGGATTATTGGTATATTCAATATAGTAGCAATCTCTTGAGAAGTTTTATTCAGATGATTTCTTAAAGTTAGCATTTCATTTTTATTTACAGAAAGATATTTCTCTCCTTTCATAGTACCTACTGATTTCAGGATTTTGATAAAATCGTCAAGTCTCCCAAAATTGCTGATATCTGAAGGATCTATGAATAACATTCCTTCAAAACTAGTGTTTTGAATTAGATGAAGTTTTGAATCAAGATCAGCTTGAGTATCAAAAATATATTCATGGTTTGGGTCTGCTAAACACAGAATCAGTGAACTTATCCATTCAATCGAAGAAGAGTTCAAGGCTATGTTGCTTACTGGTTTTAATTTACTGTTTCTATATATGGAAACTAGTTCCGGTGTTAAATGACTAGGGGATAAGTTGTTTTTTACAGAATTAAATTGAACCTCTCCATCATACAAATTCAAGATTGACGTGAAATTTACCTTTGCATCTTTGATAGATTCAATCTGTAATGGAATTTCATGTTCTGAGACTAATCTCTCAAAAAAAATGGACGTTGCTCCCACATATGTAACCTTTCTCCCTAAACTAGCAAGTGTACGACACAGATTGAAACCGTTTCCACCGGGAATAAATTCAATCTTAGTATTTACATGATGTGAACCCAATGGAGGAAGTCTATCAATAAGAGTGTTTTTTGCATCTAGAGGATGAATATTAATATCTATGAATGTTAGATCGAATCCCCCATAAATATGATCATCGTTTAACATAATTTTTCCTCACATTTTCTCTAAAGCATCAATTCCCATTACTGTGAACAGACTTTCCAAACATCTTATAATCGCAAATACAATGATTATTCGTGTATTTACTAGAACTGGATTTTCAGCTTTTAAAACTGGACATGCATCATAGAATTTGTGAAAAGATGCAGCAAGCGAATAAGCATAATTTGCTATGGAATCAGGTCTCAAAGAACTAGCTGCTTTAACAAAAACTGAAGGCAACTCTTCCATGAGTTTGATTAATTCCCATTCTGCTTCTTTTTCAATACTTAATTTATCCTTTTGTATAGCATTAATGATTTGTTGCACATCTATATTCTGTTCTGCAGCTTTACGAAGAATACTTAAGGCTCGAGCATATGAATATTGCAAGAAAGAACCAGAATTTGCATTTGGGTCAACTGCCTTCTTAACATCAAAAGCTACAGCTTTCTGTGGGTCCATTTTTAGTATATGATACTTGATACTACTGGCAGCTATTTTTTCAGCTATTTTCTTTTGTTCATCCTTCGAATACCCCCGATTTTCAATTATAGATTTGATTTCGTCTTTAGCTAATACATAAAGCTCATCAGGAGTCACATAATCAAATTCCCTTCCTGCCATCTTCCTACCAATTAATGATACATACTCATAATCAAAATGATGAATTTTGTCAGCTGTTTCTTTACGTCCTAACCCATATAGGGCCAATCTTACAGCTAACTGAGGTAATTGTTGCATTTTTGCAATAACATTATAACAAAGGTTAGCATCAAATTTCTCAAGTTTATGTAGATGGTAGACAATATCTCTACATGGATAAAGAGTAGTTCCTTCAGAGTTAACAATTATAGAATCAGGTATTTCGTAGTTAATTGAATGCTCTGCTTTATATCCTAATTCTTCAGCAATCTTGTCATTCTCCAAGAGTCGAGCTTTATCATCAAAACGCAGGTAATTTTCTCTTTCCAAAATATCCAGCATTGTTTCAATTTCACCTGACCAAGCTACATCTGATTCCCAATCAAAATCATCATGGTAAATTTCGAAAAGATTTAACGTTTCAATATGTCCCTTAAGAGCCATTTTGGTGACTTCTCGAAACTTTCCTACAATGGACTTATCTTTGCCTTCTTGATAGAGTTTTACATATTCATTGGTCACAGATTCCAAATTGGTTACTTGAGATGAAATCAGTTTACTTAGTATATTATAGATTTCTGGAATTCTATCTTTTAGTGATTTCTGAACTCTAGATAGTTTTTTGAACCAATTGGTGGTGGTGTTCATCTCTTTGTTGTCCTCTGAAAGATTCTTCAGGAATTCTGGAATGAGATTCAAATCATCTTTATTCAAAAGATAAAGGGAATTAATGCCTATATTTTCCATGCCTAATTGTTTTAGTTTTTGCTTTAACTGTTGAATCTCTAAAAAAGTATTCATGCTAGCATAAATTTTACCAAGCCAGAGATCGCCCTTTTCTTTTGGTTCTACCTTCTCATCTTTCAAGAGGAAATATCCTATGATTAATGGAGCTATTTGTCTTCCAAGATCATTTACATAGTATCTAGTATTTACAGCTGCTCCCAAATATTGGAACGTACGACCCAAAACATCTCCTAAAACCGACCCCCTAAAATTCCCAATGTGCAAAGGTCCCGTTGGATTACTAGATGTGTGCTCAACGATTATTCTTTTGTCACTTAGAACAGAGCTTTGCCCGTAGTTTACTTGGTTTAGAATCGAATGTAAGACGGTAAGAGCAAATATTTTCTTATTTAGATTTATATTAAGAAAACCTCCCTGAAGGCTAACTTCTTTTACTGTTTCTGGAAAAGTGACAGTAGCAATGATTGATTTTCCTAAGTCAATCGGATTTGTCTTAACTTCTTTTGCAATGTTGAAAAGTGGGAAACTGATATCCCCTAGGTTAGCTGATGGTGACTTTGACCAAGATATCTCGGATGTCGCAGAATATTCCCTCTTGAGATAATCGTCGATAAGTTGTTTTATTTCATCGAAAGGACGTGAAATCATGCTTTGAATTTCTCCTTGAATTGTGACCTTTATCAGACTAAACAGCGTTATTATCCATAAAAAGTTTGCTTCTAAGAGGTTTTTCCAATGGCTAAATATGCTTATTTTTAACTTGTTTTACATAAACTTAAAATAACAATATTTTCCTAATGCAAAAGTAATAGATAAATATAGGCGTAGGAAATTTCGTACCAAGCTATCTAGAAGAGAAAGGGGAAAAATATGAGTAACGTTCCAAATATAACAAATGATCAATTTAACGAGATATTGAAAAAAGAAATGAGACCAATAATTGTTGATACTTGGGCACCTTGGTGCGGTCCATGTAAGAGTATTGAACCATTTTTTGAACAATTATCTGAAAAATACGGAGAAAAAATGAAGTTTGTTAAGATGAATATGGATGAAGAATCTGCATTTGCTCAGAAATATATGGTTACAAGTCTACCAACATTTGTAATATTCAAAGATGGAAAACCGTATAGTTCTCTTATAGGATCAAATAGAGGAAAACTGAGTAAATTGGTCGAAGAAACCTTGAAAAACGAATAATTTAGCGTTACATTTTTAGAGGGGGAAGGGACAATTTCTATAGTGAATCAACCATTATAAGTGAATAAATTGTCAGAGGATAGACAGAAAATAATTTTTCCATCGGAGATATATGAATATCTAGTTAGAAAAGCGAACAGCTCTGTACATGAAACTTTTATCACAATTTCCTTCCCTATTATTGAAATTAAATTCTTAAATGCGAGAAGAAAAGGTAGTACAAAAACTGTAGGCTGGTTATTTGATGAACTTAGCAAGAGACTTGTTGCAATATCCAAGAAATACGGGATTGATGTAGGACATAGTTCTCATCGAAAATATCTTATGATAGATTTCACATCAGGAAGCAATTCGAGTATAATTAAACTCAGTGGTTATCATCACATACCCATTAAATCATTCGGAAATATATTGGCGATAATAGTTTGGAGTTACATTCTATTTATTTTAGATAAAAAACCAAGTGAAGATGAAGAAGCTAAAGAACTTCACAAGAAGTACACAGACAGTTTTGAAGAATTCAAAGATTATTGGAATAGAATGTCAAGAAAGAAATTACCTTTAACTGATGATCGCTTGTGCTACATATGTGGTAAACCTGCATTTACATATAACCAATGGATTTACAAAAACAAAGGCTCAAGTGAGGAAGTACTCACTCCAGTTTGTAAAATACATAAAAATCGCTTAATATAGATTAGAAGAAACTTTTTATTTTTGTATTTTTCATTGTTGTTATGATTGGAGATTTACCTCCCGATAAAAAAAATAATCTGCTTGAAATCTTAAGAGATATTTCAAAAGAATGTAGTTTAGGTGCAATCGCTGTTGTTAGTTCAGAAGGTCAAGAACTTGCTTTCTTTGCAGAAAAAGGAACAGATCAAGTGATTATATCTGCATTAGCATCTGCCTTAAATTCAGCAGGTCAACAAACTGTTGGGCAAATCAAATGTGGAAATTTAGATCAAGTTATAATTAAGGGAACTGAGGGTTTTGTTATTCTTCAGAATCTAGATAAATTTATTGTACTAGCTGCTTCAAAAGACATATACAGTTTAGCGCTTGCTATGACTATTCTAGGAAGACATGCAAAAAAGGTCTATCATGTTCTTACATCTTAAGTTTTTTTCTAAACGCAACCAAAAATACAATACAAAGTACTAGTGAGACACTAATAATTATAGGTCCCAATGAAACTTTGGCTAAAATTCGGATCGACCAACGTTGTGTACCAGCTGATGAGTGGATTCCCAAGTCATATGATCCAGCAATTATACCAAAATCTTCAATGTTTATCTCAAAAATCGTTGTACCATTTTCATATGAATCATATGTGGATACCCTAAAGACATCGTCATATTCACTAGAAAGTGTCATATAAAATTCCCAATAAGGCATGGATTTGTATGTATTTGCACTCTGGATTGTTACTTTTAGACTATCTTCAATCGATATCTCTGTTGATTGAAGTGTATAATTGAATTCTAATCCTCTAACTATTGCAGAATTCATGATGTTCTCTAGAAGATGATGATTATCTCCATAAAAAGAACTCATTGTAATCTCTGAATATTTTAAGCCGTAAGAGGAATAAATGTAAGGAGATTCTAAAAACATGTCTACTGTGTTACTACCAATAAAAATTGAGCCTTCAGAGTATTGTTGATTACCGTAAACCAGTTTGTCACTATATGGGTTATAGTTGATGTTTGAAATGTTTAGCAAAACTGGAAATGGAATATAGAGATTATTCAAAATGAATGGATCAGAAACTAAGATATTATTAGAGGTAGACACATCTAAACTTACATTCTGCGATAAATCCGCGTAATAGGATATATTAACCTCTGAAAGAAGCTCATTAATAATATCAAAGTCACTATATTGTGAGGGCAGTAAAATCAACGATCCTCCTGAATACTCACCATATGGTTGGATGTAATCTGTAAGAGAGATTAAATCATTTGCTGAAATAGGAGCTAATGTTGTATTTATTGGATTTATTAAAGCAATTACTTCATATCTCTGTAGATCGATATTGCTGAATGTGGAATAGGAAATATCTTGTGAATTAATAATGGGAATCAGCCCATATTTTTTTGCTGTTAATATTACATTGTGCAAATTACCATAGAGTGAGTATTTAACATCCTGGCCATCTGACCTGTAATCTAGCAAAATCCGCCCATATGCAGTTTTAACATTAAATTCAACACTGATAGTGTGAGTGTGATAACTACTGCTAAAAGTTATGTAGCTTTGGTGAAAACCTGAAAGTGCTTCCTCTGTATTTATTGTAATTTTTAAATCATATTGACCTATAGAAAGAGTCTTTGGAATTTCGGAAACAAAAAGAATATTTTCCAATTTTTCTGGAATTGTTATAGAAAAATTATCAATTGTTTCATGAGCGTACAGGTGTATGTAAAAACTGTCTTCTGTATTTTTAAAGAAAACATTGTCGATATAAGGTATCAAAGAAGCAGAAAAAGTGAAATCTTCATGATTTAAGAAATATTCAAATGCTGCTGAGGAATTTACTATTCCTGAACCTTGAAAATAAGGTGGTATTGGATAGCTAACGGTTTCCATGAAAGGTGAAGTAGCATCTATGATAAGTTCTTTACTGGTTTTGATGAGTGAAGCTTTGATTAACGAGGAATCTGCGTCATAGTACTGTTGTTTTAGAAGAGCACACAAGCCAGATACAACGGCTGTTGCATAGCTTGTACCAGAGACTATATGCATATCTTTTCCATTTGCTGAAGTAGTGTTCAATAAAACACCAGGAGCAACTACATCAGGTTTTAACCAAGTTGCAGTTTTAGGAATTGAATCATAAAGATAGTCAAGAGAATCACTGTTGAAATTTACAGCAACAGGCCCTGCACTGCTATACTCATAAAGGATATCGTTACTATCTATAGCACCTACTGTTATTGCTTGAGAAGCAATACCAGGACTTAAAATTGTATGAAGATCATTATATCCAAAGTCCTCTAAACCTCTTGTATTTCCAGCAGAAACACATACAACAACGCCATTTTTAACAGCAAAATTAACTGATTCAACCTCTGGCGAAGTTAAATTTGAAACTACTTTACCTAAAGATAAATTGATTATATCAGCCTCATTTTCCAAAGCCCAATCAATGCCTTGTATTAGTGCTTCTACTGTTCCAATAGAATTATGATCTAGAATCTTCCCTATCAGAAAGTTGCTATTAGGAGCAACACCTTGCATGTATCCAAATAAACCATTGCTACCTATAATACCAGCAACTTCAGATCCATGTCCATTGTCATCAAAAACATCCTCATTTCTGTCAAGAAAGTTCCATTTTCCCAAGATTCTGTTTTGCTGAGTCATTGTCTGATTTAATGCGGGATGATTAACATTCAATCCGGTATCTAGAATTGCTACGGTTGTACCATCTCCATAGATATTTTTGTCCCATAAGGTTTGAGTTTCAATTTTTTCATTGTAATCAACTATTGATCTTGACACATTTACAGAGAGTTCATTTATTGTACTATCTCCATAAATTAAGGAATTGTTCCATATTTCTGTAATTACTTTTCTTTGTAAAAGATTAAGTAAATTTGTTTTTGATATCGAAATCGCTATTCCTTGGAAGGAATGAAATTGAGATATTTTTCTTCCATAACTAGAAAACAGAAAATCGTTTGGAGCTGATGGGACTTTGATTATAAGCCTAAATTCCTCATTATAGTCCGCTTCCTTGAATTGCATAAGGAACATTTCTTCACAGAATATGTCTGATAAAGAAGTTTTATCCTGACTTATATCCATCGGATAAGAGGATTGTATATTTACAACGGAATCATATGAAAAAATACAAATTCCAATAATTAAGATGCATTTCATATAGGATTTAGTTTTCGCTAGATATCTCACGTATGAATGTAGTATCAAATATTTAAAAATGTAAGGGGAAACTTTGTTACAAGTTTTGTTGATTACTCAATCACTTTTCATTCTGATTTATCATCATGTTATATG
>JAGXNV010000040.1 GCA_019894795.1 Candidatus Heimdallarchaeota archaeon
ATCAAAGGTGTCACAACCTAAGGCTACTATAAATGGGAAAATCATAGGGTGTCCCGCACCAAAGAGATGAAATGGAACATTGTATGGTAGTTTCCTTCTTGATGTTTGTATCATCGAAAAAAGTGAAACGTAGTCATACTGAGACATAATTGGTGCTACACTGCCAAGAGCTTGGAATTTGAAGAAATCTAAGTAACCTTTTTCTGTTACACTATCTATATATTTGTCAATAAGTTGAGTATTTTTCCCACCTTGTATTGGAAGTGTCCATCTTGTTTCCGGGTGACTTTTGATATGATCGAGAGAGATTTCAATCCGTCTTATTGTTTCTTCTACCTTTAATTTTGCTTGTTCATAACTGTCTGTTGGAGGAGTAGGGACATCTAATATAACACCAACATCTGCTCCTAGCTTACTTTGAATTTCTAATGAAAGAAGAGCGTCAATTTCCACATCACCATAAGCCAATATCTGATAAGCACCACTGTCCATCATTATATTTCCAGTAAACTCTGTAATTTCATGGATTTTCATTGAATCATCAGGAAAGCCAAATCGTTTGAAAAACAGATAGGCACTTGTTATTATAAAATTGAAACCAAACTTCTTTGACATTTCTTCAGCTGGGATAATATTGTTTTTTGGATCTAAAACAGGCAGAAGAGTAGGCGTAGTAACATCTTCTCTTCCTAAATTTATTTTACCCATTCTTCCATGTAAATCTGTAGCTATTATTTCATCCATATTTTTACACCTAGAATCAAATAAATTAATAAAAAAAAGATATTTCAGATTGAGTATCACTCAGTCTGTGCTTTATACTTGTCAAATATCTTTTGGATTCTTTCAGAGATAGGTCCTGTACCTTTGACACCTTCTTCACTGACAGTAAACCTATCAAACACCTGAATAATATTTGCTTCTTCAATAATTTTTACATTCTGGGGCTGGAACATTTGTGATAGTTCGCTTGCTAGCCCTGATAAATCAAAAGGTTCTTCTGCTAAAGTAATTTCCACGATGTTAATACCTGTAATGAAGACTCTGTAATAAAACTCTCCACCGCTATCAGCATCAGCTAAAACCAAGTTTAGATTATTATCTTGTATTCCTCGAAGAACGCCTGTATAGACTCTTTCATTGTTCATCAGTATTTTTACCCTTTTATTAAGAAGACCACTTAATTCTAGTAGAAACTCACGATTTGGGTTTGCCGGCATAATTATCAAAGCAATCTCAAAGTCTTTATAAAAAAATGTTATGATATTTGATACTGTTTTTATTCACTCTATTTTTTGCTTCTTAACCAGATAGCTCGTCCAATATCCTTCTTTATATCCTTGTTTACTACTGTTACTATAGGGCAAGCATCAAAGCATTGATTGCACTGGTTGCAGAGTTGTTCATTCACCTTTAGTTTCTCTTCTTCAATTATTATTGCTTTTTGTATACATTTCCCTACACACAATCCACATCCGATGCAATCAATGCTTCTTAACACTGTATACACGAAAGTGTGTACTACTTCTACTACCTCTTTTCCTGTCCTTGTTTCCTTTTCTTTGAAACTTATCTTAAATGTCCCATCCCCATACAGTATTATTGAATGCTTCTTATTTGTAATTCTTATATAATTCATTTTTTGATTCTTTTTCACTTTCCCTACAATAGGAAGCGCTTCGTTTACTTTATCTAGTTGAATATTGCTGGAGAAAGCACCTATGACAGTAATAGGTTGCGTAACACATTCACTCTCAGATAATTGAATGGATGCCAAGGTCATTTTCTCTTTATACTCTCCTTCTTCTTGTAAATCAGAAGGAAGGATATCTTGTATTTTCTTGGGTATTTTCTTAAACCTCCAAAGGCCATAAGACCAGTATTCTTCAGGAAGATTTCTCTCAGTCCTCCAATTCTCAACAGCTTCGAATAATTGATTGTGTAAAGAAGGATGACTCTTTTCCAAGATTTGCAATTGGGCTAAGTTAGAAGAGGGGCAAACCCAGCATCCAATGCGTTCATAACCACTATCATAAAGAGGGTTATAGGGTAAATCCTTCCAAAGAATGTATAACCAGATCATGAAAGCTGTCCAATTTTGAATGGGTGAGACGTTAATTTGATTGGGAATATACTGGTTTTGCCAGATGTCGGTAACTGCACGTTGAAAAGATTCGTACCTACGTTGACCGATGAAGCTAATACATTGACCACCAGAAAAAGTTTGTTCAATAAGCTTCTGAATAGGAGCGAGTTTGGCAAATTTACAACAATAACGAAAATCTCTCCCTGGAGGACCGAAGCGATTAAAGGCTTCCCAAAAAAGATCAGAAGGAACGCTTTCGATTACTAAATTTTTCTCAAAGTTCAAAGATTTACTGCTTTCTTTAACATAATCAATAGTTTCAGGAAATTCAATACCAGTATCAGCAAAAAGAACTTTGACATCTTCATCAGGAAGAGCATCCATAACTAATCTAAGGGTAACAAGGCTATCTTTTCCACCACTGTAGGAAACAGCAACAGGGAGCTGTAAATCGTCGCGGATCTTAATAATAAAATTGATAGATTCTTTTTCCAATTTCTGTAATTCAGATTGATTCCAAGCAATAATTTCTTCCCATGAAAGTTTAGATTTTTTAATCGAGAATTTTTCAGTAACAGGTTTATAGTTTTTAGCATAAATCCCTCTCTCCATGGTGTGACGGTCAGATTCATTTATTCGAGCAATACCTCCAGCAATAACTTCTTCCTCGTTATTAATAACAACAATATAATCTCCAATGTTTATTTCTGGATCAGCATCTACAACACCAGGAATAAGAACGCTTGCCCCGCTCTTGATTTTTTCAACAGCTCCGTCACCAACTTTAACCCATTTTCGAGAGAATTTACCAGCTAATAGAGAGAGACCAACTTTGTTTAGTTTAATGATCCACTTATTGGATATGATATCAAATCGACGAACACCTATGCTGTGATTTTGAAGAAATATTTCATCCATAAAATCTTCTGAGCCTATGTGATTCAAAATGACAATATCCTCTTCAGATATTATCTCTACATCATCGCCAAAATTTTCCGCAATGAGCTCGCGTATTTGCAGAACATCGTATTTCATTGCTGGTCGAGCATCATAAGGCGGAGTGAGAGGGAATTGTTTAGTTCTATTTTTACAAATTGGACACTCTCTAGTCTTAATTATAGGTAGTGTGCAGTTATCACAAAAGAAAAGTGTATTAGGACCCAAAATAGGAATATTCTTCTTTTTCTTCTGTCTTTTGGGTGAGAACTTGAGCACCACCTAAGTTTCTCTAAGGAGCCGCATGAGAATACGGGGGATTTGTTTATGACTTGTAACTTCAGAAAACTTTCCTCTTCCTAATCTAGCTAGATCTTTACAAACTCTTCTTCCCCAGTCTTGCTTGCTTGGTAAAGCTAAAACATGGAGTTTGGGGAAATATTTCAGATAAGGTCTGGGATCCCCGCCACGATTGAAAGCTCCATCTGTAACAAGAACACCGAATTTATTTTTCTTCTTGATTTTCTCAAGTTCCATACCACCGTATTTGAGACCTTCTGAAATATTCGTGTAACCAGCACTATCGCTTTCAAGAATTCTATTAACGAGTTCATCAGTTTTGACTCTTTCTCTTATTCTTTTGATTGTATATGCCTTGGTATTGAATACAACTACGCTAAAATTATCTCTTGCCAAATTGTAAGCCATTACTGCAACTGTTAAGGCAGCAGTAGTGAATCTTTCACCATATAAGGAACCAGATGTGTCAAACATTAAAACAGCTGTTTTCTGTTTTTCCTTCCTTTCTAAACTAACAATATCTTCTGTATTTAAAATCCTGCTTCTATTTTCAAGGAATCTCTCCAGAGTCTCATCAATATCAAATTCATCTAAACCTGGTTCGTATTCAGTTTGTTCGAAAACTTCTCCACGGATTCCTTGACTAGTAACACCAAAAGCAGTAGTCAAAATTACTTTCCGAGCTAACCTACGAAAAACTGGTCTCATTCGATCATCTAGTGCTGATCGTAACATAAAGAATAATTCAGGAGCACAACTATCGCCTTTTGCGGCTCTCCTTGAGATGAGAGTATAACCTTTCTTAGAATTCAGGGCTTCAGCAACAGCAAATTTATTGGAGATGGCTAGACCTTGGATAGCTGGCATATTATCAACATCAACAGCTAGTTCTGTTTGCTTCTTAATCTCATAATAACCCATTCCTTCAGATAAACTTGAATACACTGAAGGATTCCTTTTTCCAGATACTATTTCGGCTTCTAGAAGCCTGTTTTTATCCATTTTTCCTCTGAAGACATATGGCTTTTGAAAGTCTTCTCGGAATGGATCCCCCTCCTCATCTAGAAAAAATCCATATCTTGCAAAGTGGTAGTTACTATGTCTTTAATCACATCTTCTACTAAACTCTCAACACCATCTTCTAGTTCGATTTTAGTTGCTAAAGCCATAACTGAGCTATCAATCCAAGATTCAATTTCGTTTACTTCTAGAAATCGGATAATTGCTGCTAAATCAATTGCGCCTCTAATGGAAGAACCTCTTCGTAGATCTGGCCAATCTCTTGTAGCTCGAACAATCTTTACAGACATTGTAATTATTTTCTCATCCTTAATACCTGTTCGAACACGAACAATATTTTGTTCTTCTTCTTCAGATTGATATTGCAATCTAATCCAAACAAATCTGTCCCTTAGAGCTTCGCTTAAAGGAGTTGTTGCAACTAGTTCAGCTGGATTCATTGCACTGATAATGAAGAATCCATCAACTGCTTTAACCGCACCTAATTTTGGAATCATAATTGTACCCTCATCCATTGCTGCTAACAGTACATTTTGTGTTCCTTCTGGCATTCTATTTAATTCATTCAAAAACAGAATAGCGCCTTGTTGCATAGCTTTGGTTAATGGGCCTGTGACAAATGAATCCCACGAATATCCTTTTTCAATTACCATGGGAGGATCAAAATGCCCCACAAGTTTAGATGAACTGTACCTTTCATCACCATCTACCCTTTCAAGATCTTGGGAAAAATAAGAGGCTAATGCATGTGCCAATGTAGTTTTACCTACTCCAACATCTCCTTCCATTAGTATGTGTCTATTTGCGAGCTTTGCTGCTAAACATTTCTTTAGTTCAAATGATCTACCAACAATTTTGAATTGCTCTTGTATTTCGTCAATCATCTCATCAATGGTCTTATCTTGTTTTACAACGCCTTCCATCGATATCTCTATCCTTGAAGTATTTTACAAACTATTAATTTGAAACAATAAGCTTTATCATGCAAGTTTTAAATACTTTTAGATATTCCAGTTTTTGCAATTTTACCGGAATTCATTGCTTTAGGTTACATGCAGAACGTAGTTTTTTCGTTTCAAACCAAATTAATAGTTGATGTTTAGAGGAATGTAAGAATGTCTTTTTAAGTATCTCGACATGCGATATTAAGAGCAGCGTTGATATTTTTACTCTGTTTCGTTTGTGTGAGATGATTCTTACTCTGGGAAGAGAAATTCTCGTTTACATGATTAATGGGGACCTTATCATGAAAAATACTCTTTAGTCTCATAGCAATTTCCTCCTTAATTTTTCCTCCTCCTTTACCTATATTTATTCTAAATTTATCTGTTTCAACATTAAAGAAGATTGAAATTGCTTCTTTTACCGCGTCAACAGCTATGAAAAATTCACTGGTGCCCAAAATTTTCTTTCCCTCAGCAATTACAGCAAAACCTATAGTTTTTCCAGGATCTATTCCAATAACTATCTCCTCAAACTTCTTTCTGTTATTTGCAATTAAGAAAATATTAGAAAAGAGATAATAATGATTGAAGGCCTTTGGAATGAATATTTTGTTGCTTTGTATCAATACTTTTTCTGTTTCTGTTGTAATTATCACGTCGTTATTATTTGTCACTAGTTCCTTAGGCAAAATGTGATTAGTTTTTATTTCCTTTATTTTCGATAAAACTTCATCAATGCTATACAAAAACCTAAAATTCTTAGTAGAAATTGTAACCTTAATCACAGTTAAACAAAGCTCTCCACTTAAAAAATCTTTATATCTTAAAATGAGTATCAAACAACCTTAAAAGTAAACTAGCTTACAACTATCATATGCTAATCTAGGTATCGCTTCTTTACTTCAAAACTATAAATGGTGAATCAAATCACTCAAAATCAGAATCTTTCCATTAACATGCAAGATTATTTCGACAATCTTAATGAAAAACTTCACGTAATTTACAATATCGCCGAACAAGCGAGGAAGCAAGGTTTTGATCCATCTCTCAATGTTGAAATACCCATTGCTAAAGATATAGCTGATAGAGTTGAAGGTTTGATAGGTCCTGAAGGGGTTGGTGTCAGAATCAGGGAATTAGAGAAAGAAAACTTGTCTAGAGAACAAGTAGCTTTCAGGATTGCTGGTGAAATCTGCGATCAAAAGTTGATTACAGGATCTAAAGAAGTTTTGGCTGAACAAGCTATACGTACATCTCTTGCAGTTATTACTGAAAGCATTACAGCTGCTCCTATCGAAGGAATTGCAAAGGTAAAAATCAAATTTAATGATGATGGGACTGATTATCTTGCTGTTTATTATTCAGGCCCAATTCGTTCAGCAGGTGGTACTGCAGCTGGCATGAGTGTTCTATTAGCTGATTTTATTAGAAAGCGTTTAGGTATTGGTCAATATCAACCAGATCAAAGAGAAGTAGAGAGATATCTCGAAGAATTAGAACTATATAATAGAGTTAGTCATCTTCAACTTCCTACAACGAAAGAGGAACAAAGATTTGCAGCTCAGAATTTAACTATCGAAATAACAGGTGAACCAACAGATAAAGTCGAAGTTTCAGGAAATCGCGATTTAAGAAGGATTGAGACTAATCGTTTACGTGGTGGGGCGTGTTTAGTTTTTAATGATGGGCTTGTTGGCCGAGCAAAAAAGCTAATTCAGAGAATTAAAGTGAATAAGCTTGATGGTTGGGAATGGTTTGATAAACTAATTGAAATCCATGAGAAAAGTGGACTTTTCTCCGATGAAGAACCTGATATTAACCATGAAGATGAGGATGAGGAAGAAGATTTAGACATTCAAGATGAGGAAGAAACTATATCTGATGCGGGTTATATTAAGGATGTAATTGGAGGAAGACCTGTTTTTGCACATCCTTCAGAGAAAGGAGGTTTTAGACTTAGGTATGGTAGATCCAGAACAACTGGTTTAGCAGCAATGGGGATACATCCCGCTTTAATGGGTTTAGTAGATGATTTTCTAGCTTGTGGGACACATGTGCGGACAGAAAGACCAGGTAAAGGGGCCATAGTTATGCCTGTTGATTCAATCCATCCTCCTATTGTGAAACTAAAGAATGGTAGTGTAATGAAGATTACTAGTTATGAACAATCACTAGAGATTAGAGAAGAATTACTTGAAATTCTCTTTTTAGGTGATATGTTATATGGTGTTGGGGAGTTTAATCAAAATAATTTCGATTTAATACCTTCAGGTTATTGTGAGGAATGGTGGATTCAAGAACTTGAGGAAGCTTTTGTAGATTTTAAGGAAACAGCTGATACTAAACTTGGTAGCAATCTAAAAGAGAAAATCGATGAGTTTATTCAGAATCCTTATAGTTCAACTCCTTCGCCCCAAGAAGCAATAGAACTTTCGTTTAAACTGGGGATTCCTCTTCATCCTGAATTTACATATCATTGGTCTAGTATTTCTTCAGAAGAGTTCCATACTCTAAGGAATCATATAAAAACAAAGAGTGGTTTTGATAATGAGATTCTTGAACTTACAAACGATGTTGAGATTAAAGGAATCCTTGAATCAATTTGTGTACCTCACAAATTAGTAAATGATAAAATTATCGTGGAAACATATGGATTACCTTTACTTCATTCTATTGGTTATAAAAAAGGAAAACTAGCCCCAATATCCAAGAAAAATGGAAAAGTTATCGATTTAATCAATTCTCTAAAGGATGTATCAATTCGAGATAAATGTCCAGTTTATACTGGTGCTAGAATGGGGAGGCCTGAAAAAGCAAAAGATAGGCGAATGAGACCTCCGGTTCAAATGTTGTTTCCAATTGGTGATGCAGGGGGGAGACTGAGAGATCTATTTGTTGCTTCTACTAAAAAGAATATTAATATTGAGCTTTCGAGAAGGTTATGCCCCACATGTAAAACTCTTACTCACAATGTTCTATGTTTAAATTGCAATGTTCCAACTGTTGTATCTGCATTCTGTTCTTCATGTAAGCTGGAAGTTGACGATGAGCGCTGCCCAAAATGTGGGCGAATGGCAGAACAATACCAGTTAGTGAGTTATCCACTAGAATCTCAGATAAATGAAGCGAAAAAACGATTAGGTGCTCCTATACCTAAAAAAGTTAAGGCTGTTAAAAAACTCATGAATAAACTAAGGGCTCCGGAATTAATTGATAAAGGCATTCTAAGAGCAAAACACGAGATTTATGTTTATAGAGATGGAACGGTTAGATTTGATTCTACAGATGCAGTACTAACACACTTTAAACCATCTGAGATAGGAGCGACTGTTAAACAACTACATGAACAAGGATATTCTGTAGATATACATGGAAAGCCTTTAACTAACTCTGAACAAGTTGTTGAGCTAAAAATACAAGATATCGTTTTAAATATGGATGGGGGGGAGCATCTATCGAGGACAGCAAATTTTGTTGATGATTTATTAGAAAAAGTATATGGTTTACCTCGTTACTACAATGTGCAAAAGCCTACAGATCTAATTGGAAAATTAATTATGGGTTTGGCACCTCACACTTCAGCAGGAATTGTAGGAAGATTAATAGGTTTCACTAAAGCAAAGGTAAACTTCGCGCACCCCTATTGGCATGCAGCGAAGAGAAGAAATTGCCTTGCAGGTAGTGAAGAAATTCTAATTTGGGATACAAATAAAAAACAGATTGTTCGTAGAACCATTGAGGAAATAGTTGAAGATCAAATTAGTAAGGGAGCTAGCCAAGAGATTGTCGATGATTATGGAACATTAGCAATAGAGAACTTGAATCCTGATTGGCAAGCATTTAGCATCGATGAAACCACCCAAGAACCTATTTTTCAATCCATTAAACATTGGATTAAAGGAAAGAGTAAGGAATGGGTTGAAATTCGAACAGCTACTGGAAGAACTTTACGTATGACCCCCAATCATAGTGCACTTCTATGGAATAGCACTAGCAAGGTTTTCACTAAAAACAAAGCTGCTTATCTTAAGGTAGGGGATTGTATGCCCATTGTAAAAGAACTTCCCATTCCTATAAAACAACCTTCTTCTTATATCAACATCCTCAAAGAATTCTCAAATAATTTACCTGATGAGAACAAGTTTCAAGAGTTTAAGCATCAAGTTCGATTAAGAGGAGCAACTAGATGGATGAAAGAAAAACTATTAGAATTTTCACGGAACCAAGAGCAATTTGAACCTCCTAAATTTTCTAAACGTCTTCAACCATCTGTAAGAGCATATTTAATCAAACTTTTGCCTGACAAACCTACTAAACATCCTTTAAATTCAAATTGGTTTGTTTCTATTCCTTTAAGCCATCTTGAAGTTTTACAGAAATTAGGTATTTTCCAATGGGATGAAATTCCTCATGATGCAAGACTTGGCATGGCAAGAGACGATCACACAGTTCCCCCTTATCTCCACTTTACTACAGATTTAATGAGATTGTTGGGTTATCTAATTGCCGAAGGCTATATAAGAGATGAGAGAACGTGTTATCAAACGAATTTCAGCGTTCCCAATCCAGATCTAAGAAAACACGTCAGACACTTGATAGAAACGGTATTGGAATCTAACCCCTATCAGAAAAAAGATAACAACCAACTAATTCACACAGGGAGAATACATGCATACTTGTTTGCTTATGCATTTGGAGTCGGAAGAAGTGCATATAGTAAAAAATTACCCTATTTTATCTATAACTTACCTCCAGTTTACAAACATGCATTACTGTCTGCTTATATAGATGGTGATGGCATTATCCCATCAAGTGATTCTTCAATTCAAATATATTCCGTTTCAAAGAAGTTGCTTGATGATATTGGTTTGCTTTTAAATTCACTTGGTATTTTCTTCAGAAAAAGAAAATCATCTCCTCAAGGACATTATGGTAAAAGAATACTTGATCGATATAAAGAATTAAAAAAATCTCCAAAAAAATCTATTGTACATAAAATCTCTATTCGTGGTTCTGATTTAAAATTGTTGAAAAATCTAGTTTTGTATAATATTACTAAGCGGGAAAATGCCTCTAAAATTATAGACAAAGGGTTCATCAAGAAGCGCATAATACGAAAAGAGGATGGTTCATATACAAATATTAGCGAAAGTTCTGGTTTACTTTTTGATCCAATCAGTAATATTAAGACAGTAAGTATTAATGAGTCCTCCTATTGTTTAGAAATTTTATCAAACAACGGTAAAGCAAAACATCATAATTTTGCCACTACGGGCCTTCTAACAATGAACTGCGACGGAGATGAAGATTCTTGCATTTTAGCTCTTGACGCTTTTCTTAACTTTTCCCGTTCTTATCTCCCGGAGATTCGTGGTGGTAAGATGGACGCTCCCTTGATTCTTGTTGCCAATCTTAACCCTCATGAAGTCGATGATGAATCACATAATGTTGACACTTGTGTAAAATACCCACTAGCTTTTTATGAAGCAACATTGGAAAGAATCTCTCCTAAAGTGGTTCTTCCTCTTATCGATATGATAAGCAATAGATTAAGCGATGAAAGTGCTTATGAAGGATTTTTATACTCACATGAAACATCTAAAATCTTTGATGGGCCAAGATCTACGGCTTATAAAAACCTTGAAACAATGAGCGATAAGGTTTATGCTCAGCTCCACGTTGCTAGTATAATCAAAGCTGTTGATATGAATGATGTTGCAAATAAAGTGATTGTAAACCACTTTATACCTGATATGATTGGCAATCTTAGACGATTTGGATCTCAAAAAATACGGTGTACTAAATGCAATAGAATATATCGTCGAATACCTTTAACTGGAGTTTGCCCAAATTGTGGTATGGCAAGCTTGAATCTAACAGTTTACCAAGCATCTGTATCAAAATATTTTGCAATGGCGAGCTCTTTGGTAGAGGAGTACAATCTTTCTGAATATCTGAAGAATCGACTAGCTGTCATGAAACACAATATGGAATCCTTATTTGGTGAAGATGCTTTGAAACCTAAAAAAGAAGATAAACCTGAGAAGATTAAGGAATCGGTTCAATTATCAGAGTTCTTTATGAAATATAACTCTGAGAAATGATGTTTGACATGAAAATTCCTGGACCTTCTATTTAGCTATTTTAAATATAACGAATCATTTTTAACCATCTATAACTAATGGGAGTTGACTTGTTATGGTACAAGAGACAGAAAAACAATCTGCTCTTCTTATGAGGGCTTTGCTAAACCCTACTGGAAAGAATAAGTGGATATATGCTACAATTTCATTCATTGTTGTTGTGGTTTTGACTATACTTCTCTATTTTATACCTGATTATTTCTTCCTTGAAAAACTTACTAATGAAACAGTTTTCCAAATATTAGAACTGTATCAATATGATATTATGTTTGATGGTTATTGGTCCGAAGGTGATTCCTCTGTTACCTTCGTAGCAGCTATTGTAAGATTTCTCACTGGATTAAATACTCATGATGACTTAACTCCAGTAATTCGTTCTGTAACTGCCCAACGACGGTTTGCAGTTGTAAGGGCGTGCACAGGAATGCAAGCTGGAGCACTTCTCATTGGTCTAATCGTTGTGACACCTGCAGATCTCTGGAAGAAAGTAAAAGCAACTTTCTTTACAATCATCGCCTTAATTATAGGTAATTTCCTCAGAATAGCACTTGTTATTGGGATGACAGTTACACTCCAAATAAGTTATGGTGCATCAAGTGACGCTGCATGGTACTGGGCACATGATGTCTTAGGAAAACCTGTTGGTTTCTTTGGTACTATATTCTTTGCTTTAATAATTGAAAAACAAGGTGTCCCTATTCTCAACACAGTAAGCTTGTGGATAGATTCCTTGATCGATTTATTTGTAGCTGGTTTCCGTAAAATTGTTGTTCCTATTGGCGTCATGGTTGGCATTATTGATGATAAAAAGACCAAAGAAAAAGAATTAGTTAAAGATGAGAATTCAAAAAAACCGAAAGGAAAAACGTTTTAACTTACATTTATCTTCGTTTTTCTTTTAATTTTTCCTTATTTCGACTGATAAAATCCAAAGATTCTACTGACCAGTGTATGTCTAAGAATTTGTGTTGATACCATCAATAACTTTTATTAAATGAATTTTTATATGTATTCATGAAGAAAATAAAAATGTGAAGCGCCATGAGGTACTTGGAAGTTCAGGAAGATGGTTCCCTGATAGAGAGTCAAGATTTAGATCTTGGGAACCAGAAAGTACTGATTATTGTTGATGAAGATGAGAAGAGAATGTGGTTATGGAAGGGTTCTGAATGTCCAATAAGAAAGAAATTTATTGGAAGTAGAGCCTTGTCAGATTTGCGAAAAAAGGAATACGGTTTTGCTTATGTTCCACAAACATGCGATCAACATGATGAAACAGCTGAATTTGTAGCAATGTTAAAAAGATTAAATAAAGACGATCTTGTTCCAAATAATGTAAAAACCAGAGCTGAAGAAATCATAGAAAGACAAAAACGAATAAATGTTTTTGAGGAAGCTCAAGCTAGTGAAGCGCTCAAACAAACCGCTTCTATTGAAGTTAATGAAGATGGAGCACAGTTAAAAGATCGCCCTGCTCAAGTTTCTTCAAATCAACTACCGGCCCATATGGCTAAAATGGGAGCACCAGGTAATAGACCAACACCTTCTATATTGTCAGCCCTTGAAGCTGAATCAATTGAGATTAAAAAACCGGATGAGTTATTACCTGTTAGTTCAACTACAACAACTACGCCAACCGTATCTACACCTGTAGCTAAAGTAGAAGAAACTATGCTTGAAAAGTCTTTGAAAATTTTGAAAGATTTGGGAGCTCCTAAAGGCTTCTTTAGAGATTTGATAATAATTGGAAGTAAGGTGTATACTGAAACATACACTGGTGCTTTCGAAGAGCTAGATGAACCCCCAGAAGGAATATTCTTCTCAAGTTCACACGTTCCTAGAATGATTTGTGAAAATGGCTTCGTTAGAGCCATAGAATTCTTGAAACCAGAGGAAGGTGCAGAACTAAGTGAAGAGGATGAACAGATTGCTCAAGACATAGAAGATTTACTTTCAATGTTTGAAATTGAAGTAGGATAATTTTTTTCTTCTCTTTCTTCTTCAAATACAGGTGTTTTTATGACTTACTATATTCTCACTCTCCATCTCCACCCTTCTATTCCTTCGGTGGTTCGAGTACTAGAGGGGGAAGTTGCTGGTAATTCAACTTTGCTAGAAGGTGTATTGATACTTATGAGAAGTGATAAACACGTTTCTGAGCTCCTTATAGTAGATGACGATATTCGAGCTGGATATTTATTGATTTCCGAAAAAGTTGAATTGAGAACAACAAAGAAATTATTTAGTAAAATTGGATCTGACACTGAGATACGAATTATCCCTATTTCGCATGGTGGCTAATTTGCGTGTATCACATAGTTCACTCAATAGAAAAACATCTTTAGATATATTTTTAATTAAAATGCGCGCTTAACAGTTTGCTTGATATGTGCCAGGATAGCCAAGCGGACAACGGCGCTGGTCTTGAAAATCAGTTCCTTCTAGGATCCGGGGTTCAAATCCCCGTCCTGGCTCCATTGCTCAATTCTTTCTAAAATGAAGAATTTCATTGAAATAAGGTGATAACTGTTTGCCATTGATAGACGGGCCATATGTATTGGGAATAGCCGAAAAACCTCAAGCTGCAAGTAGATTAGCAAGAGCCTTAGATGATAATAGGAAACCAGTCATGAAGAAAATAAAAGGTGTTCCCGTATACATAAGTATGAGAGAAGGAAAGAAAATAGTGATTGTTCCAGCTATTGGTCATTTACTTACCTTATCTCCACTAAGCAAATCTTGGAACTATCCAGTACTTGATTATCATTGGATTCCTAGCCATATAACTAATCCTAAAGCAAGAACTAAGAATTTTGTTGATACATTTAAATCTCTTTCAAAGGAAGCGTCCGAGATAATTGTAATGACAGATTTTGATCGAGAAGGTGAAGTTATAGGTTTTCTAATCTTAAAATATTTACTAGGGAAGAATCAAGCTGAAAGAATGAAATTTTCTACATTGACAGCGCGAGATATAGTTCAAGCTTATTCTCAGCGGAGTAAACAACTTGATACTGGTTTCTTAAACTCCGGATTACTACGTCATTATGTAGACTGGTTGTATGGAATTAATTATTCTAGAGCGTTAAGTTTGGCACTAAAAAGAGTGTCAAACAGATTCAAAACTATATCTATTGGAAGAGTACAAGGACCCACACTCGGTGCAGTAGTAAATTTAGAAAATGAGATAAATATATTTGTCCCCATTCCATTTTGGACAATTGAGAGTGAAGTTATACTTAACAAAGAGAAATTTAAGCCCTTATATGAAAAAACTAAACTAGATAAAAAGACGGAAGCAAAAAAAGTTACAAACGACTGCAAGGACCTAGTCGGGGTTGTCACCGACATTTCAGAAGAACAAGTACCAATGTATTCTTTTCCACCCTTTAATTTAGGAGATCTTCAAAGAGAATCATATAAACATTTCAAATTTTCACCAAGTAAAACTTTACAAATTGCGGAATCTCTTTATCTAAAAGCATCAATTTCATATCCTCGAACTGATAGTCAGAAACTTCCAATGACACTGGGCCATAAAACAATATTGACTAAAGTAGGTAAACAAATAGCCTATAGTTCTTTTGTAACAGAGATACTAAATCGAAAGAAATTCAAACCTCGAGAAGGAAAGAGAACAGATGCTGCGCATCCTGCTATTCATCCAACAGGAAATCCTCCCGGGGCCTTAAATTCTGAAGAGAAAAAACTATACGAGTTAATCGTTAAGAGGTATTTAGCTTTATTTGGGGAGCCTGCTTCAATATCTAAAAAGAAAATTGAAATCACTATAAAAGGACATAAATTTGAAGTGAAGGGGAGTAAAATCTTAAAGGAAGGATGGATAAAATACTACAAACCTTATTTTTCAATGAGTGAGAGGACAATACCAGATGTTGCGCTAAATAGTAAAATCCAATTCTTTTTTGTCGAATCTAAGGAAGACTTCAGTTCTCCTCCTAGACGATTTAATGAGTCAACACTTCTGAATCAAATGGAACAAGAAAAAATAGGAACGAAAGCTACTCGAGCAGGAATTATTGAAACTTTGTTTGATCGAGGATATATTGAAGGTTCAGTGATTAAACCAACACCACTTGGAATTTCCGTTGTAGACGTACTGTCTTCTCATTATCCTGTGTTAATTAAATCAGATATGACACGAGAATTGGAAATTATAATGGAAGAAGTCCAAGATAAGCAGAGTAATATTGATGAGATATTAATTAATATCAAAAAAGATCTAAGCGGTTTACTAAAACTTTTCCATGAAAATGAGGAGGATATAGGTATCTCACTTTATCGGAATATGTTAAATCTGGAAAAGGTAGATCCAGTATTGATAGGTAAGTGCCCTGGATGCAAGGTAGGTGATCTACGAATAATAAAATCAAAGAAATCAGGAAAACGATTTATTTCGTGTTCATCATATTTTGACAAATCAATTAATTGCACAGTTACTTTCCCTTTACCTAATTATGGAACAATCAAACCCACAGATAACAAGTGTAAATTTGATGGTCTTCCAATGGTTGAATGGCGAACTGGAAGAAATAAACGTGTAATGTGTGTATCAATGGATTGCCCCTCAAAAGCCAACATAAAAGGAGAAAAAAAGAAATGAGTGACGTAAAGTGTAAGATATGTCAAAACAAAGTGGAAAAATCTTCTGATAAATTCTGTTCCAATCATAAACTTGCTAAAACTAAATTACAGAATGGTTATGAATTATGGTTGAAAGCATATGATACTCTCTCATATGATGATTTTCTCCAACAATTACTAGGTTTGGGAGATTTGGTTGGTATTCTCATAAAAGATGTAGCAGAGTTTGAACTCTATTTTCAAGTATCAAAATAAGATTGTAATCTTGTTCTCATTTATGACAGCTGAACTCCATCATGAAAATAATGCAGTATGTATT
>JAGXNV010000041.1 GCA_019894795.1 Candidatus Heimdallarchaeota archaeon
CTCCTGGATATCCTTCCTTTCTCCATCCTTCTATTCCATAGTTGTTTAGTAATTGAATTAGGACTTCCTCCATATTCCAAACAAACTGTTCTACACTCAAGTCAGCTCTTATTAGGTTTAGATGCAAGTACCCCACTAACTGTCCTGGTCCATGATAGGTAACTTCTCCCCCTCTCTTAACATTCACAACATCTATACCTTCTTCTTGTAGAAAGTCTTCTGAAGCTAGAATATCCTCTTTATTACCCTTCTTTCCAATAGTAAAAACAGGATTATGCTGCAAAACAAGTAAGAAATCGTTAAAGTCTCGATTGCTTTCTTTTCTTTCTCTGAGTTTCTCTTGTAACTCTAGAGATTTACAGTACTCTAAACTATCATATTCAACTAGAAAGCATTTCCTCATTGTTTCTCAATTTTCAGTACCCTTTTAGCAATTTTGGTTTGACTACTACCAATTATTAATGGTAGTAAAGTTGAAAAGGAACCGATGTTAATTTACTTTCGAGTACAATGGCGAAATTGCTTACTATTTTACTTGCTGAGTCTTCTCTTGAAACTTTTCCTGAAGAATTATTAAAAGATGTAGAAGTTAGACAATACTTTTCAAAAATAAAAAAAACTCCTCAAGAAGTGATTCTTGACGTTAGTTTTCACGGTAACCTCATGAAAGAATTACCAGATAGTCAGAAAAGAGGAAGACCAGATATTGTTCATTTTGCTCTCTTATCTTGTTGTGGATCTATTGTGGCACGGGAACAACGACTTCGTGTAATTATTCATACGAACAAAAATAAAGTAATAGAACTTAATCCAGAAATAAGACTACCTAAGAACATTGATCGGTTCAATGGTTTGATTTTACAATTACTAAAAGAAAAATCCATCCCACCTGAATCTGACAAACCTTTGATGACACTCCGTGAATCAACTCTCAACGAGTTAATCAAAGAATTACGAAATAAACATGATTTTATTGTTGAATTTAGTGTTAAGGGAGAACAGTTGTCTTCCACTGATTACTCTAATCAAATATATGGTGCAACTAACCCATTGTTAATTTTCGGTGCTTATCCACATGGAGAAATGGAAATCATTCCAAGTGAGTTAATTGACAAGAAAATAGCTATTTATCAAGAAGGTCTAGATCTATTCGCTGTTATTTCACAGATTCTAGCAGTTCAACATATGATAGATGAGAAAGTGCTCTTAAAAACATCTGATTCTGAGCAAAATGATTTGTCCTGGGAATAACCTTATACTATCCAATAATTTCAGAAATCAGCTTAGTAGCGACAACCTTA
The DNA here is from genome assembly GCA_019894795.1 of Candidatus Heimdallarchaeota archaeon. Classification (GTDB taxonomy): domain Archaea; phylum Asgardarchaeota; class Heimdallarchaeia; order Heimdallarchaeales; family Heimdallarchaeaceae; genus UBA460. The sequence goes on from JAGXNV010000041.1 coordinate 1,302, forward strand.
AAATCTTTTTCACTTTGGCTCACCTAGGTGATTTCACTGTCTTTGACGAAATTAGATAAGCTACTGCATCCTGATAGTGTTGCTATTATTGGTGCTAGTCCAGATAAGAAAAAAGTTGGTTATGCAGCACTCAAGAACATGCTGTTAAGCGGTTTTATGGGAAAACTATTTGCTATTAACCCTAAGGCTGCTCAATATGGGGAAATTGAGGGTGTAAAGGTTTATTCAAGTATAAATGATATATCTGATCACATTGATCTAGCTGTTATATGTATTCCTCCAAAATTTATCCCTTCATTAATGGAAGATCTTGGAAAGAAAGGTGTGAGTTATGCCGCTATTATTACAGCTGGTTTTAAAGAAACAGGTGTTGAGGGTGCTGAATTAGAAAAGAAAATTGTTGAAATAGCTCAAAAACATGGAATAAGAGTCGTTGGACCAAATATCCTAGGTGTTATTGATACTTCTGCTCCAATGAACGCAAGCTTTGCAGAACGATCTCCTATAAAAGGAGAAGTGTCTTTTTTAAGTCAGAGCGGTGCATTACTAACAGGAATTTTAGATTGGAGTTGTGCAGAAGGTATTGGATATTCAAGTTTTGTTTCTTTAGGAAATAAAGCTGATTTGGATGAAACTGATTTTATTGATGCTTTAGCTGATGATGAAAACACAGTAGCTATTTTAGCATATCTTGAAAGTATCAATCGTGGACCTGAATTTGTTAAGGTTTGCAAAGAAGTCACTAAAAAGAAACCTGTAATTGTAATCAAATCAGGTAGATCAGAAGCAGGTTCAAGAGCTGCTTCTTCGCATACTGGAAGTATGACAGGAACAGATACTACTTACGATGTAGCTTTTGAAAAATGTGGTGTAATAAGAGCTGATACAACTCAAGAGCTATTTGATATGGCTTTCGCTTTCAGTTACATGCCAATTCCAAACGGCAATAAAATTGTTATAATAACAAACGCTGGAGGACCTGGAATACTAGCTACAGATGCAGCAGAAACTTTTGGGTTAGAACTAGCGACTATCTCACCTGAAATTAAAGCAAAAATGAAAGAATTCTTACCTTCAGCAGCAAATTTCAACAATCCAATAGATGCCCTTGGAACTGCGCAAGCTGAGGACTACGGCAAAATTCTAGAACTCTCTCTACAAGATGAAGGAGTCCATGGGGTAATAATTATACTGACTCCGCAGGCTATGACTGAAGGTCAAGAAACAGCAGATACGATTGTAGAAATCAGAAATAAATATCCAGAAAAACCAATCATTACAGTGTTCATAGGAGGGGAACTATTAGGACCAAGTATCTACTATTTAAAGAAGAATAGAATACCATGTTTCCCACATCCAGAACGTGGTGTAAGAGCCATGGCCTCATTGGTTGAATATTCAAGAATAAGAAACAGAACAGTTGAAGCCATACCTGAATTTGATGTCGATAAAATTAAAGTAGATTCAATTTTCCAAAAAGTACGAAAGGATAATAGAGTAACCTTACTTGGAACAGAAGCAATTGATGTCGCAAAAGCATATGGTATATACACGCCCGATACTAGACTTGCCAAAACCGCTGAAGAAGCGGCTGATTTAGCAGAGAAAATAGGTTTTCCTGTAGTTATGAAAATTACAAGTCCAGATATAATTCACAAGACTGACATTGGTGGTGTGAAACTAAACATCAAGAGTAAAGAGGAAGCTGTTAGTACTTTTGAAGAAATAATGCAAAGTGCAAAGAAGCATCATCCTGATTCTAAACTACTAGCCATTGATGTTCAAAAAATGGAAAAGGCAGGAAAAGAGCTAATCGTAGGTTCTACAAAAGATTCGCAGTTTGGCCCCTTAGTAATGGTAGGACTGGGTGGTGTCTACATAAACTATTTCAAAGACGTAGCATTCGGTTTAGCCCCCTTAACCAAATCAGAGGCACAAGAAATGCTTCAAAGAACAAAGGTCTATACTCTTCTAAAAGGAGTAAGAGGTGAAGCGCCTTCTGATATTGAAGCTGTGATTGACACACTCTTAAGAATAGCATCGTTAGTAAGTGATTTCAGTGAAATCAAGGAACTCGATATTAACCCGTTCTTTGTGTATCAAGAAGGATTTGGGGTTTCAGCGTTAGATGTTAAAATTACTTTGAATGATTTAAAAGAACTTCGAGAATAAGGTAGACTTAATCATTCTTGCTGAGAGGGAGGAATTTTCAATTTTCCAAAAATTCCTCCCCCCCCTTCAATAATCTCCAACTTATTTTCCCTCATTTTTTCAATAATGTTCCCTAGAGTCAAATTTACCTTTTTTATTTCAGAGATTGGTTTATCAAGTAATATACTATATTCACTACCAAGCTTTAACGTGATTTCCTTATAAGCTATTTTCACTTTTTTTGTGTTTGCGCTCTTTAATTTCAATATTACAGCTAATATTTCAGGTATAGGTACAATATTACAATATTTTGAGCGATCCATATTTACATCACTTGTAGTAGCTATTGAGCTTATTCTGTCCTTAACTCCCAGTTTTAATAATCCAGTACAAGCAGGACATCGCAGCTTTTTCTTTATGATTTCTTCAATTATTGCTTTCTTATTCCCTTGTTCAAAGAAAATAAAGTTTTCATAAAATGTTTTTTTTGGATTATCTTCGTAACTTATTCTTCTTCTACATTTGAAGCAGAAAGAACCGTGATATTTACCCAATCTGGGTTCTAAACCTACATTTTTGATAATTTTATTCCTTCCTTTGCCCTTTAAAGACATTAGTACATTTTCATAATTTATTGTATCCATCTTTATTATGTTACACTCTCTACCCATTTTTCCTAGATTGGGAGAATGGCTATCTGAATTGGATAAATAAGGGTAATTCCATAGCTCAGATATTTGGTCTGCTAGCTGACTGTTTGCAGACAAACCTAATTCCACAAAGTCAATCTTATCAGCTCGGTCACCATAACATTCTTTGAGACTGGAATATTTATTGGATCTAAATATAGCTTTGAAGGGTGTAAAAGCATGGGCCGGTCCTATAATCCCCCCATAGTCATGAATTATCTCAACTAGCTCATCTGCACTTATTGGTAGAATTGGTCTTCCTCCATATTTGTTCATATCAATATTATATCGTCTCTCAAACATCAAAGATAGTTCAGTACCAGTTTCTATATTTGGTAAGAAAAATAAGTGGTGGATACTTTCTTTGTCCTCAATTTCACCCGTAGCAATAAATAGTATCTCATGATTCCCTTTAAATTTGTAAATCCCTTCCTCGTGCCTAATTAAATTTTCACTCAAATGTTCTATCCACTTTGAATGTAAAATATCTCCGGTGCCGATAAGATCCAATCCAATTTTACTGCTCAATTCGGAAATTCTTGGGATGATCATATCTTTGGAAGTGGCATAACTGAAGCAGCTGTGTATGTGAAAATCCGCAAATATTGATGACTTCTCCTCTCTGTTTTGTTTATTTTGTGTTAATGGTGGCATAAAAATTCCTTATACTATTCTGAAGTTCTATCTGTTCCTCCAAAAATCATAAGACCAGTTTTCAATTTTTCAGCTTCCGCTTGGCTTAGTTGTTGCTTCTTTAATTTAGATTGATCAAACGGAATGATAGAAGAATTCCCAAACGGATCTTCAATGATTATTTCTATCGGAAGATTGTTTTTGATATGCTCTTCAATCATTTCAATAAAATTATTAATTCTGCTAACTTCTTCTTCTGTTGTTGCATCACGTAGTAAGAATTTAGCTTTTCCTTGAAAATCTCTGAGCATGCCCTCAATATTAGTTATGAAACCATCTGCCTTAGGACCTGGTTCCAATATTGCTCCAATGCTTGGGAACCTAATTGTTCCATTTGAACTTCTTATAATTTTAGAAGTATAATCGTCCTTGTTCTCAGCAAGATAACCATATCGTACTGGTTCGTTGACTGCTAGATTTATAAAATCATTATATTTAAAATGACAATCTGAGCACATTAAATTATAGAACCACATCTGGGGAAAGTGTGGAAAATCAAGAATCTTCTGTGTGATTTTAGTATTTTCACTCTCACAAACAGGGCATTTTGCCTCCATCTCAGAACCAAGATCTTCCGTGCTCAATTTATTCAAATCAGTCTTTATTACAATTAATTTAAAGTTTGAGATGAATTAGAGATAGAATAAGTTTTTTTATTTGCTAGAATCATGTGTAGCAATGAAAACCAACCTTAATGAGATATATGATGTGCTATTTGATTACTATGGACCCCAAGGTTGGTGGCCTGGTGAAGGATTAGAAATTGCTGTTGGTGCTGTATTAACTCAGCAAACAAATTGGCAAAATGTAGAGAAAGCAATAACACATCTAAAAGATGCAAATTGTTTGAACATCGACTGTTTAAAGAGGATTCCCCTAGTTAAACTAGAATCTCTCATTCGTTCAAGTGGTTATTACAAAGTGAAAGCAAGAAGATTAAAATCTCTAATTGAACTATTAGCTAGAGAATCTCGACCTGATCGTGATACTCTGCTAGCTGTAGACGGGTTAGGATACGAAACAGTTGATTGCATTATGCTTTACTGGTTTGAAAAACCATATTTTGTAATTGATGCGTATACCTTCAGGATTTTTCGAAGGCTGGGGTATTATGAGGGTAAAGATTACTTGGAGCTCCAAAGAGTATTTATGGAAACCTTACCAAGTGATGTCCAACTATATAATGAATACCATGCTTTGATAATTGCACATGCGAAAAAACATTGCTTAAAAACTAAACCAAAATGTGAAAGTTGTCCTTTGTTGGATTATTGTTTATATACTAATGAACCAAATATTTAGATATTATTGTAAAGAAGAGTGATGGTAATGTATCTCACAAAAACTCAGGAGGAAATGCTTTCAGGTGCGAAAGGAGTTGCTTTGGCAAAGAGTATGGAACTAATTGTCAAGATAGGTGATGTGTACAATGCGAATCAATTAATACCTATTAAAAGCGCTCAAGTTGCTGGAGTTTCATATTTAACAGTAGGTGAATCTATATTCTCGTTTTTTGATTTATTGGCGAAAGATACTGTTAAAGTTAAAGTTCCCACATGGTTGAATCCTGCTGGAATGGACATGAAAAACTGGCAGGAGATGGGTATTAGCAGTGATTTTGCTGAAAAACAATTCAAAATAATTAAATTTTACGAGAGTTTGGGAATTGAACCCACCTTAACATGCGCTCCTTATTTGATTGGTCATCAACCTTCGTTTGGTGAAAACCTAGCATGGAGTGAATCATCAGCTGTTTCTATTGCTAATAGTTTCTATGGTGCAAGAACTAACAGAGAAGGTGCCCCAACATCTTTAGCTTCAGCGCTAACTGGGCTCACTGCAAATTATGGGTTACACTTGACCGAAAACCGTAATCCAGAGTTCCTAATTAAAGTTAAGGCTAATCTAGATAGTTTGTCAGATTACTCAGCTCTTGGTTATTGGTATGGAAAAAACTTTCATGGATCAATACCTTATTTCGAAAACATTTCACATTTGGATATTAATGAAGCTAAAATGCTAGCTTCCGCATTAGCTGCTTCTGGTAGTGTGGCTCTATATCATGTCAAAGATTTTACTCCTGAGAGTAGTTCCGTGGATATAAAAAACATTGAAGAAAAAGTCGAGTTTACGGAATATGAAAAGAAAGGCATATATGAATATTTTAAACAAATACGCAAAGGGGTCGAACTTGTTGCAATTGGATGCCCACATGCAAGCTATGAGGATATTAAACTCATTCACGCCATTTTACAGTCAAGAGAAATAAAGAAGAATGTAGAATTTTGGATATTCACTTCAAGTAAAACTAAGAAACTTGTAGAGGTTGAATCCCTGTTGAATGATCTTGAATCTAGAGGAATCAAGATCTATGCTGATACTTGCATGGTTGTTTCGCCTTCAGTTGGTGGAGCCTTTAAGAATATAATAACAAATTCAGCAAAAGCTGCCCATTATCTGTGTAGGGCAGATACAACTATGGTTGATTTACTTCCATTGAAGTCTCTTATGAAGGAGGTTACAGAATGATGGAAGTTAGGATACGTGCAATTGTAGAAGGGAAAGTTGAAGGCTCTATCTTGGTATCTCGTTCTGCAATCTCATTCTTAGGTGACATTGATGCTAAAACTGGAAAAATCATTGATTCTGAAAATTCATTATATGGAGAATGTTTGAAGGACAAAATATTTGTTTTTCCACGAGGAAAAGGTTCAACTGTCGGCTCATACGTCATTTATGGTCTTCGAATTAACAACGTTGCTCCCTTGGCATTAGTTACTAAAGAAGCTGAGACAATTGTCATTGCGGGAGCTATATTAGCCGATATTCCTCTAGTAGATCAACCAGACATAGATATTTTTAATATCCTAGAATCTGGTGACAATGTCATAATCGATACCAACGAGAAAAAGCTAATAATAAAAAAGTAAAGAATAAGATTTTAATTATCTCTTTTTCTTACCTTGTGATTCTGATAAAAGTTGTTGAAATTCATTCCGTAAAACTGCTTCTTGATCTTCAAGAGCTTTCTTCTTTTCATTTTCTAATTTCTTATTTTGTTCTTCTAATTCTTGCTCTTTTTGTTCATTGAATTCAGTTTTTAATTCTTCAATTTCTTTAGAATGTTCAAGTTCAAGCTTTTCCATTAATTCTTTCCATTCATCTTCCTTTTGCTTTTCCAATTCAACCTTTTCATCTTCTAAGGATTCCTTTAATTCTTCCTTATCCTTTAGATGTTGTTCATCCAATTGATTTTTAATGGTTTCAAGCTCAGCATTCCATTCTTCTTTCTTTAATTCAACCGCATTTTCAATTTTCTCTTTTATTTCTCTATCTCTAATTTCAAGAATTGGAGCTAAAAATTCCTTACTAGTGATTTTCTCAAGAGTTGCATAAATTCTTCTGATAGTTTGGATGTTTGCCTGAACAGTCTCAAATTCTTCTGAGCTTAGTTGGTCTTTAGATTCCTTTATTAAGGATGATACTAGTTCTGACAATACATCACAAGCTTCCTTTGGAACAAAGTCACTCTCACACATTTTTGTGTAATTAACTTCATTCTGTTCAGCTAATTCATTTAAGGTCTTCTCATGCTCTTTTGAAAGACTCTTTTCTCTAAAAACCAAATCATATGGACCAATCATCATTGTTTGTTTGGTTTGCAGTTGGTCATAGAATGTAATATTAACACTAAGCTCTTGTGTCGACTCTCCACTAGCTGACATACATCGAATTATAAGTTTGTGTTCAGTTTTCTGCTGAGGTGGTAATCGCTCAATTGAAATTTCCTTATTTCCATCAATAATCTCGATCGCTTCTGGGATATTAATTTGGAAATTTAAACCATTGGCGTCACCTTCTCCTTCATTTTCCATTAGTATTGATAGATCCGTTGGTTCACCTAGTACTAGATCTCGAGATATCTTTAGTTCGGGAACAATTTTTGGAAGTTTTATCTTTGATCTAAATATTTTAACTACTGTGTCCACTGCCCCATCTATAGCTGGGAAGAATAAATCGCCTGTTATCTGGCTTAATCCAGGTTTAAGATGACTTCCAACAAGTTGCTGAGCATTTAGAAGCGAATTGGTATCTAAATTTTTAACAGCTTGAATTGCGTGCCCTGCTGAATAAAGTATCTGTTGAGCTCGAGTAAATCCTGGATCATCTTTTATTTGATCAATATATTGATTGTAATATTGTTCAGCTTTTTGAAATTCTTCGATTGAAAATAAGAAGAAACAAGCTGTTGAAACCAAAATAATACCGCGGTCATATTCGTTCCACATCAGATATTCTTGAGCTGCGTTGATTAAGTCATCGACAACAGCCATTGTCGCGGCCTTCCAATCATCAACTTCCCCAAGCCTTTTGAAAATCATTACAACATAAAATAGATTTTGTGCGCTCAACCGATATTGTTTCTTCTCTTTATTATCCTCAGAAGCTCGTATAAAGTTTTTAATAGCTTCATGGTACAAATCTTCAGCTTGCGCAAGTCCCCTAGCTGCTTCTTGGCTTTTTGCTGCCTCCCAATACTTTGTTGCAGAGTCAGCGTAGTTAGCACTTTTGAACAAATCGCGTGCCTCAGACATAAGCTTCGCTAGGTTTTCATCGTAAGACTTTTCCATACCTCTAAAATTACAATTTCAATATATAAGTATTATTTAAGAAGCCAACCTAACCATTCTTTGCACTCTAGATATATTACTATCTACTGTCTATAAGATAGTTTCAGTAGAAATTAAAAGAGATTGGTGGACCGGGCGAGACTCGAACTCGCGGCCTCTTCCATGCCAAGGAAGCGATCTTCCAGACTGATCTACCGGCCCAATAATTATATCTCCAAATAAACTATTGGAGATCAGAGTACAGAATAAAATCAACTAATGTTTATGCCAAGCATAATTACGGATTTTCTTAGATCTTCCATATCCACAAGCTGCACATTCCTTGTGACGTTTATGGAAAGAGCGTCTACTGCATCTTCTACAGACAATGTGAGTAGATTTCTTATTGTGTTTTCCGAATGATGGTGTTCCTTTTGTCATTTTTTCTACTTCCAGCTAATTATTTGGGAGGGGGGCTGATCATAATAACATTATCGCCACGGACTATAACATCTCCAAGTTTCTTACTACCTGATTCACCTATTTCTTCGGCATCTTCAAGAGTGAGATTTAAGTGAATATCATAGTTTTTGAGAATACCTCTCATACGGCGGTTTCCTCTTAGTCGAATAAGAACTCTATTTTCTCGAGCTTGATTTAGTATGTCCATTGGTTTGTTCGAACTCATTGCTACTACTCCAAATCCTTACGGTCTCAAATCTTTAAGCTTTCATTATAAACATTTTGATTAAAGAAAAAAAGAGCCTCACCCTCTTACATGTGATTTTAGTATAAAATACAACTTATTGGATTATGCTTTGTATCTTTGGTTAAAAATCGTTACCTTTAAGTACAGTATAATTTGCTTCTGATTTGCACTTAATATAGTAAGAGGAATAGAAAATGAGCGTTGACTTAGTCATAGTGGATTTGCTAGTGGATGGCGGTAGAGCTTCTCCCGGAGGAGCAATGGGTCCCGCATTAGGTCCACTTGGAGTTAATATAAAAGCAATCGTTGATGATATCAATGATAAAACTAAAGCTTATGAAGGAATGAAAGTTCCTGTTAAAGTAATAGTAAACAAAAAAACAAGATCCTTTGAAATTGAAATAGGTATTCCCCCTGCATCTGCACTTGTTCTTAAAGCAGCGGGTGTAGCTAAAGCTTCAGGAATGCCCAACCAAGAGATAGTTGGTAACATTACTTTTCCACAGTTAATTGATGCAGCCAAAGCAAAAAGGGCTGACTTATCAGCTTCTTCACTAGGAGCTGCTTGCAAAGAGATTCTGGGCACTATGGTGTGCATGGGTGTAACTTGCGAAGGAAAAGATTCTCGTGATGTTCAAAAGGAAATTGATGCAGGAAAGTATGATAAACTACTAAGTGAATCAGAAATGTGAATAGGTTTGTCTACAGAACAAATATAAATCAATGAGAAAATACTGTTTGTGAGGAAGAATCAATGAGTAACGCTATAAACAAGACCAGAGATTTCATTTCTAGTAGCAGACGCTTATTACGTCATGCTAGACTTCCAACTAGACGAGAATTATCTATTTCAACAAAAATGAGTTTAATTGGTGTAGTAGTAATTGGTGCTATTGGATATGTACTCAGCTTATTATTTAATGCAATTATAAGCGCAATTTCATAAAAGAAGTGATAATATGCCAATATATGCTCTTAGAACAACAATGGGCCAAGAACAATCATTAAGTGTTCACTTAGCTCGCAGAGCTGAACTCCGTCCCCATCTTAAAATCTATTCTGTATTAGTACCTGGAGGATTAAAAGGGTATATTTTTGTTGAAGCTGAATCAATTGATGAAGTTGAAGTTCTGGTAGAAGGAATGAGGCATGTTCGTAAACGACCCAGAGCTTCTCGCGCTGAAGAAATTCCAATTGATCAACTAGACCACTTCCTTATACCCAGACCTGTTATAGAAGGTGTAGATATTCACGATATTGTTGAAGTCATTAGCGGTCCATTCAAGGGATCAAGAGCAAGAGTTATTGATATTAACGTAGGAAAAGAAGAAGTTACAGTTGAACTGCTAGCTATGGATTTACAAATTCCCGTGAAAATTTCTGGGGATGCAATACGAGTAATCGAAAAAGCTACAGATAAAACAGAAGAAGCAGACGACGGGTACTTATTGTAATTTCTTCTTCTTACAATACTGTTTTATTTCTTGTCATTTAGATATTCATCTAATGTTGGTTTTTTCTTGGCTAATTTTAATGGTCTGGAAGGAATTTTTAACTTATGGCGAACTAAGAACGCTAATTCAGAGTCAAAACCATAAAGCGTGTATACTTTCTTAGGCTTAATTTTTTCAATAAAATTCACTAGTTCCGTACTATTAACATGCATGGAAAAAGGAAAGGTTTGATCGAACTTAGTATAGGCAAATCTTGCAGCTTGCCCTGTAACCATTGCTCTTGTTATCTTGTGTCCGTCTAAAAACGAAGGTAGTTTCTTTGCAGCACGTGGTAGAAGAACAACTGTGTTCTCTGGTTCAAAGATACTAACATCGATATCTTCATAATTTTCCCAGTTTAGTTGAATTTTATTTTTCTTATATGTTTCATTTATTTTACTTGTTCTTGAATCGCATAGAATGTCAACAGAAAGCATACTATTCAGAAAAGCAATAATTTCTTGAGCTGCTCCTAGATGACCTAGATTAATAAGTGGGGTGCGCTTATTCTGCAAGTTTTCTACAATCCACTTCAAGAGAGTTATTTTTGTCCGCTCCCTTGAATCAAAATAAATATCCTTGGATCCATAAGTTGCTTCAGTTATTAATACGTCAATCTCCTCATCAGGAATTTTTGCTTTTGGTACAGTTAGCATTTCATCAGTGCTAATATCTCCAGTGTAACAAACAGTCATATCTGGAAAATAAAATAAAATCTGTGCTGCACCCAATAGATGACCAGCAGGAATGAATTTTACTTCAACATCCTCTATTTTCTGTTTCTTTTCGAATTCTATAAAATGTGTGTTCTTAGGTCTTTTTGCAGTTAATTTCTCATATAATTCACTAGCAATCTTAGTCGAGAACACCTTAGCAGCTGCATCAGGAAAAGCTATTGAATGATCTGTATGGGCGTGTGTTATAAAAGTCGCGTGACTGCCTTGAGAAGCTGCATTTGTAGTAGGATCAGCGATAAAAGAAAGATTCTCTGGTTTACGAGATAATTTAACCCCTTTTTCATATTTGACGATAGTCGACATAAAAAGAACCTTTCCAACTTATAATTCTGGTTTCAATACTTAAATTGGGGATAATAAGTTTGTTACTACAATCAAAGTTTGTCTAGTTCACTTCTTACAATATCTGTCATAGATCTAAATTTCAAACCAAGTCGCATTGACCCTTTAAATTTCAGCTCCTTAGCCATATAAGCTGATGCGGCATTAATTGTCCCAGCAAATATACCACTAGCAATAGATGGATCCATTTCAATAGTTACATCAGGTTCTTCGACAATTCCTTCTCCTGCAGAAAAAGTTCCCTTGTCTATTCTTATAAAATATCTTTTCTCGTCACCAATTACAATGAAAAACCCTAATTGTGCCTTTTTATTCTTCTTCTGTATAGTTGCATTTCCATTACAAATAGTCACCAACATATCAAGATAAGTAGGAATGTCATTATTAGTGAAAGCACCTTGTTTGATTTTGTTCTTGATAATTACTCGAATATCGTCACTCTCAAGATCTGCTGCATCTGAAAATAATTCTTCTGCTTCAGGAGATTCAATGATCAATCCTAAATTATATCCGTCCTTAACTGCATCCAGAACTTTTCTTGGTTTGATTTCTTTACAATCACCAATTTTGAATACGATACCCTCAAAATCCTCTAGTTCGTTTTCAATCTCGCAGAATGTTTGGGCTGATGTATGTACTAAACCATCATATTTTATTTTTTTATCCTCGCCTTTTGATTCACAAATTATAAAACCGTCAACAATCTCAGTAACCATTGTTTCTGTTAAAACCTCTATCTTCTCATTATCTTCTATGTCTACAATTATCTCCCTTGCAACAAGAGAGTACATATCAGTTCCTAATCTCTTCTTTGATGTAATTATGGTTAGATGTTTACCCTTGGAAACCAGATATTCTGCCACTTCGACACCAATCATGTCACCTCCAAGAATAGCAATGTTTTTCCCTTGGGGGATTTTACCTCTTAATAATACATCTGAGAATGAAAGAAAGTGGTCATTTTTCCAACCCTTAATTTCTGGAATTTTTTCTCTTATTCCAGTAGCTAGTACAACTATGTCTGCACCAATTTCATCAACCATCTGTCTTGAAAATAATGTCTCTAGCTGTGTTTCAATATTGTGTTCTTTTAAAACGAAATTGTAATAATCAATTAAATTTTGTACTTCTTTCTTGGAGGGTGCTACTTTTGCTAAGTTTAATGATCCTCCAATCTCTTTTTCTTTATCTATCAATACAACCTTATGACCCCTTATAGTTGCTATACGAGCTAATTCTAATCCAGCTGGACCCGCGCCCACAATTACGATCTTCCTAGCATTTGTAGTTTGTTTAATATCTTCATCAGTACCAATTAAGTTTGCATTAACAGCGCACTCTATTTGTTGCTCAGTCATAATTTGATTAAGACATGCATTGCAACCTATACATTTTCGAATACTATCTGTTTTCTTTTCTTTTATTTTGTTAGGAAAACTATGGTCAGCTATTAATGATCGTCCAATGGAAAGAAGATCAACCTTTCCTTCTTGTAAAACACTTTCTGCATACTCTGGTGTATTTATCCTACCAACAACTGCAACAGGAACTTTTTTCAAAGATTTTTTTATGATCGAAGCGTTTTCAACAAAACAACCTTTAGGATAATTCATATAGGGAACAACAGGAAAACGGGGACTATCAAATACTCCTCCTGTAATATTGAAAATATCTGCACTTTCCTTCTCTAGAATTTGAGTGATTTGAACCACATCCTCAACATCTAATCCTTCCTTGATGTAATCACTACCATTAAGTCGAAAACCAATAATGAAGTCTGGACCACATTTCTTTCGAACTTCATGAAGAACCTCTACTAACACTCTAGTTCTGTTTTCAAATGTTTGTCCTCCATACATATCTTGACGTTTGTTTGTTCTCAAAGAAAGAAATTGATTAAGTAAATACCCGTGACCAGCATGTATTTCAACTCCAACAAAGCCCGCCTTTTTTGCTCTTAAACAAGCTTCACTATATCCTTTGACAATTTTCTTAAGTTGTTTTACAGTTAGGGGAATAGGGGTTTCACCTGCCATCTCAAATGGTACAGCAGAAGGTGCGACAGCTTGCAATCCTATCATATATGATGATGCTTGAGCTCCAGCATGATAAATTTGTAAGAGTGCGTGAGAACCATGTTTTTCAATAGCGTCTACTAATTGCTTGAATCTAGCAATGCGCTTGTTACTATCAATACTAAGCATGTTGGCAGTGCCTGATCCTCTTTTGTCAAAATAAGCCCCCTCGACTATAATTAATCCTACCCCCCCTTTAGCTCGCAATTCATAATATTGAATCAGTTTATCATATATGTTGCCTTCTTCATCGCCAAAATTAGTATCCATGCCAGGCATGATAATGCGGTTTCTTAATGTTGTTTTATTGAGTACAAATGGTTCGAAAAGCTTCATGATAAATTCTTCCTAAATACAAAATAAGTAAAATTAGAAGTATAATAAAAACATTTCACAGACTCATTCTATTTTCTGAGAATAAAAGGTAGAAAATATTGAGAATCAGCCAAAAAGATAACATCATTTATCAGACAGGGGTAACTAAATCATATTCCCAACAAGAATAGATTATTAGAATAAAATATAAGTTTATTTTTTCTAACTTCATTTGAAAAAACTCAAGAAGGTGCATTGTTTAGATCTCATGATGTAAATGGCTCAAGACATACCTCTCATTAAGAGATATCCCAGGTTAAAAACAATCCCCTGGGTTTCTGTTATCAATGTTCCAACACCAATTCACAAAATGATACACATAAGTGCTATTCTTGAGAGAGAGATATGGGTTAAACGCGATGATTTAACTCATGACGTATATGGGGGAAATAAACCTCGTAAATATGAGTTCGTTTTTGCTGATGCACTTGCTAAAGGAAAGAAGAAGATATTGACACAAGGATCAATTGGAACAAATCATGGTTTGGCAACAACAGTACATGCAAAGAAATTTGGTTTAGAAACCCATCTATATTTAGTTGAGCAAAAACTGTCAAAAGATGTTTTAGATAATTTGGTGTGTCATCACTATTTTGGTGCAAAGTTAAACCTAATGCGAAATACCAAATATAGAAAAATTAGAATAAAAACCAAGTTATTCTTTGATAAAAGTGCATATTTTGTCACTACAGGAGCAAGTTCTCCTTTAGGAACTCTAGGGTTTGTTAATGCTGCCTTTGAGCTTAAGGAGCAAATAGACAATAATGAAATTCTTGAACCGGACAAGCTGTTTGTGACTGTGGGTTCTTTAGCAACTTGTGCTGGTTTAGTTCTTGGTCTGGAATTGGCTGAAGTAAAAACAAAAGTTATAGGAATTGGAGTTACCGATCCATCTTGGAGTTCTAAAG